>NZ_CAWQAF010000055.1:0-213144 GCF_963892745.1 Yersinia sp. Marseille-Q3913
AGTTGGTAGAGCAGTTGACTTTTAATCAATTGGTCGCAGGTTCGAATCCCGCACGGCCCACCATTATGTTTATGTCGCCTGAACCATTCTCCTCCCAAGCCTCCAATTTATATTTTTACTTCCAGCCCCCAAATATCACCCCCTATAATCTTCCTACAGCCCTTCTATCACTCTATTTTCCACTTCATTTTTAACTCCATTAAACATTTTTGCCATTATCGGACAATATCGAGCGACTTTTCGCTAAATATTGGTTATTTTGTTTAGGATAAAAAACAAACCAATTCTACTGGCAGTCAGCAATGGTTGGTGGCGTCGGAATGATTGGCAACAGAGATGTGAGCGATGAGCGAAATTTTTGATGTGAATGCGGCTATTTACCCTTTCCCTCCACGGCCAGTCCCTCTGGATGTGGATGAAAAAGCCTTTTACCGTGAGAAAATCAAAACACTGCTGAAGCAACGCGATGCCGTGTTAGTCGCTCACTATTATACCGATCCCGAAATTCAGGCGTTGGCAGAAGAGACCGGTGGCTGCGTCGCTGACTCCCTCGAAATGGCGCGCTTTGGCAATACTCATCCGGCTTCGACCCTATTGGTCGCCGGCGTGCGCTTTATGGGGGAGACGGCCAAAATTCTCAATCCAGAGAAGCGAGTATTGATGCCCACCCTGAATGCCGAGTGCTCGCTGGATTTAGGTTGCCCGATTGATGAATTTGCCGCCTTCTGTGATAGCCACCCTGATCGCACCGTGGTGGTCTATGCCAATACCTCGGCGGCAGTAAAGGCCAGAGCTGACTGGGTGGTCACCTCGAGTATTGCTGTTGAGTTGATCGAGCATCTCGATAGCTTGGGCGAGAAAATCCTCTGGGCGCCCGACCGCCATTTGGGCAACTACGTGCAGAAGAGGAGCGGGGCAGATATCTTATGCTGGCAGGGTGCCTGTATCGTCCATGATGAGTTTAAAACCCAGGCACTGACCCGTATGAAAGCCCTGCACCCTGACGCGGCGGTGCTGGTCCATCCGGAGTCTCCTCAGGCGATCGTCGATATGGCGGATGCTGTTGGTTCAACCAGCCAACTGATTCAGGCGGCAAAAACCTTGCCGCAGCAGAAATTGATCGTTGCAACCGATCGCGGTATTTTTTACAAGATGCAGCAGGCTTGCCCGGATAAAGAGTTATTTGAAGCGCCAACAGCAGGTGAAGGCGCGACATGCAGAACATGCGCCCATTGTCCGTGGATGGCGATGAACGGCCTCAGAGCCATTGCTGAAGGGCTGGAGCAGGGCGGGGTGATGCACGAGATAGATGTTGATGAAGAGTTGCGTCAGCAGGCGCTGATACCGCTAAATCGCATGTTGGATTTTGCCAACCAGCTGAAGTTGCAGATCAAAGGCAATGCTTAAGTTGTGAATTCGATTAACTGGCCTTAATACTTATTATTAATACCCAAATACAAAGGGTGACTGCTAAAAGGATGCCAAATGGATCTCTTCAGTACAGGCAATATATTGGTGCATATTCCGCTGGGTGCGGGCGGTTATGACCTTTCATGGATTGAGGCGATTGGTACGCTGTTTGGGTTGCTGTGCATCTGGTTTGCCAGCAAAGAGAAGATCATCAACTATCTGTTTGGTTTGATTAACGTGACACTGTTCGCGGTGATTTTCTTCCAGATCCAGCTCTATGCCAGCTTGCTATTACAGCTGTTCTTCTTCGTCGCCAATATTTACGGCTGGTATGCCTGGAGCAAACAAACCCCTGATAATCAGGCTGAGTTGAAGATTCGCTGGTTATCTTTGCCCAAGGCATTGGGTTGGGCGGCGGTCTGCGTCATAGGTATAGCCTTGATGACACTGCATATTGATAGCGTATTTGCCTGGTTGACTCGCGTGGCGGTGACGGCGATGCAGAGCTTAGGTGCCAATGTGCAAATGCCTGAGTTGCAACCTGATGCTTTCCCATTCTGGGACTCCACCATGATGGTCTTGTCCATTGTGGCAATGATCCTGATGACCCGTAAATATGTTGAAAACTGGTTGATTTGGGTGGTGATTGACGTGATCAGTGTCGCGATATTCGCCTATCAAGGGGTGTATGCCATGGCGCTGGAGTATGTAATATTGACGCTGATTGCCCTGAACGGTTCGTGGTTGTGGATTAAGAGTGCGGCGCGGAATCATTCACGTCCGCTGTCGGTTCAGGGTGAGTAATATCCCAGTTCAATAGTTTGGTGGATCGTAGGATTGGTGGGCAGTAGCATTGATGAATAGCATAGATCAGGCCGTAGGTATCCGATTGTGGAGCTTTCGGCCTGGCTGTTTGCCATCAGTGATGGTGGTGGTGACTACCCGCCGGAGTCGCCTGATTAATCGAGCAGTCGGGTGTTTCGCAGCTCTGGTACTCCATTTGAATGGTGGCGTGACCAATATTGTAGTGATGCAATAAATGGTGCTGAATACGTTGCAGCAATTCATCATTATCCCTTGGGGGGATCACCTGCACATGCAGCGTCATAAGCCGCTGGTCACCGACTTGCCATAGATGAACGTGATGGACATCTCTCACTTCATATATGTCGGTGCATAAGTCCTTGCGCAGTTTCGCGATATCAATCTCCTGCGGCGCGCCTTCCAACAATTCATGGAAACTCTCTTTCAGTAGTCGCCAGGCGCTACGTAGCACTAACGCAGAGACCAATACTGACAAAATAGGGTCGATTGGCGTCCAACCGGTGGTCAGGATCACGACGGCGGCGATGATCGCCCCGACTGAGCCTAATAAATCCCCCAAGACATGTAAGGCCGCAGCGCGCACATTAATATTTTTCTCTTCCTCGCCCCGATGAAGGATCCAGAAGCAGAAGATATTCGCCAATAGCCCCGCAATGGCGATGATTAACATCGGCCCGCCCATGATTTCATGGGGGGAGACGAAGCGCTGGACTGCCTCCCAGACAATCAACACGACGATCAAGACTAATGCGGCGGCGTTCACAAAAGCGGCCAGCGTCGTCAGCCGCAAATAGCCAAAGGTATGGCGGGAATCGGGCTTCCGCTGCGAAAAGTGTACAGCCATCAACGCGATGAATAATGCGGCAGAGTCAGTCAGCATGTGCCCCGCATCTGCCAACAGCGCCAGCGAGCCGGATAACCAGCCACCGATGGCTTCGACGACCATAAATGTGGTGGTGACAGCGAAGGCGATCAGCAGACGTTTGCTATTGCTGTTTGGTAGGAAAAGTGAGGATGCCGTCATGTTTATCCTTTGACCATGAGATAGGTGCTGATAACAGTTTGTTTATGTTAACGCTGGTAGAGTTGGATTCAAACCGTGAATTAACTACGCCGATAAATTGTTGTTGAGTATAGGTCTTAGGGGCGAGTTTGCCTTACTGGCTTTAACTCAGGTTAATCCGTGTTCAACATCTAAAGCGACAAAGTAGATTTACAGCGTTCAATTCACCAGCTAAATTGGTTCAACTATATTGGTACAGATAGATGTTGTGCGATGATCGTCACAAGACTTAATGGAAGAGCTATGAATTACCTGAATGATGACCTACGGATTAATGAAATTAAGGAACTCCTGCCCCCTGTTGCCCTGTTAGAGAAGTTTCCTGCCAGCAAAAATGCAGCAGAAACCGTATCCAAGACCCGCACAGCGATCCACAATATTTTGCGCGCGCATGATGACCGTCTATTGGTGGTGATCGGCCCATGCTCGATTCATGATACTCAGGCAGCAAAAGAGTACGCGACCCGTTTGCTGGCGCTGCGTGAAGAGCTGCAAAGTGAGCTGGAAGTGGTGATGCGAGTCTATTTTGAAAAACCGCGTACCACGGTGGGCTGGAAAGGTCTGATTAACGATCCGCATATGGATGGTAGCTACGACATCAATGACGGTTTACGTATCGCCCGTAAGTTGCTGCTGGATATTAACGATAGTGGCTTACCGGCGGCGGGTGAGTTTTTGGATATGATCACCCCGCAATATCTGGCTGACCTGATGAGCTGGGGTGCCATTGGTGCACGTACCACGGAATCTCAGGTTCACCGTGAGCTGGCGTCTGGCCTCTCTTGCCCGGTTGGATTTAAAAATGGCACTGATGGCACGATTAAAGTTGCCATTGATGCTATCAATGCCGCCAGTGCGCCGCACTGCTTCCTCTCTGTGACCAAATGGGGCCATTCAGCGATAGTCAATACTGCCGGTAACGACGATTGCCATATCATTCTGCGCGGCGGCAAAGAGCCAAACTACAGCAGCGCACATGTTGCAGCAGTTAAAGAGGGGCTAAGCAAAGCGGGCCTTGAACCACAAATCATGATTGATTTCAGCCATGCCAACAGCAGCAAGCAATTCAAAAAACAGATGGAAGTGGGAACTGATGTTTGCCGCCAGATTGCTCAGGGTGAAAAATCCATTATGGGCGTGATGATTGAAAGTCATCTGGTGGAAGGCAATCAGGATCTGGAAAGTAGTGAGCCACTGACTTACGGCAAGAGTGTTACCGATGCCTGTATTGGCTGGGAAGATACGGAAGTGTTGCTGCGTCAGTTGGCTAGCGCGGTGAAAGCTCGCCGTCAGTAAGCGCTGTTTGCATCCAAACTGTCTGGGTAAATGATTAGGCAGGCAAACAAAAACCCCCGGCATCGATGATGAACGGGGGTTTTTTAATGGCGCTAATCAGGGATAATTACTTTGCTTTGCCCTGATTGGCAACCGCCGCTGCTTTAGCGGCGATCTCTTCAGCGTTGCCCAGATAGTAGTGTTTGATTGGTTTGAAGTTTTCATCAAACTCATACACCAATGGCACGCCAGTTGGGATGTTCAGCTCAAGGATCTCTTCTTCATTCAGATCATCAAGATATTTTACCAAAGCACGCAGAGAGTTACCGTGGGCGGCGATGATAACGCGCTCGCCGCTGGCAATGCGAGGTTTGATCACCTCTTCCCAGTAAGGGATTACGCGATCGATAGTCAGTGCCAGGCTTTCAGTGGTTGGCAGCTCAGCATCGGTTAATTTTGCATAACGTGGGTCATGGCCTGGGAAGCGCTCATCACTTTTGTCCAGTGCTGGTGGTGTGATAGCAAAGCCGCGACGCCACAGCTTAACCTGGTCATCACCATATTTAGCCGCAGTTTCTGATTTATCCAAACCTTGCAGCGCGCCGTAATGACGCTCATTCAGCTTCCAGGTTTTTTCTGTTGGCAACCAGGCTTGATCCAACTCATCCAGAATGCTCCACAAAGTGTGGATAGCGCGTTTGAGCACTGAGGTGTAAGCGAAATCAAAAGCGAAGCCTTCGTCTTTTAACAGCTTGCCCGCTGCTTTTGCTTCAGTACGGCCTTTCTCAGATAAATCAACGTCATACCAACCGGTGAAACGGTTTTCGTTGTTCCATTGACTCTCGCCGTGACGTACCAGAACCAGCTTTGTTACTGCCATAGTTCGAACTCCTCAAATGATTCAATGATAACTATTATCATTATATTGCCGGATTGCCGCTAACAGCAATCGTTTGTGTTTAACCATAACCAATTTTTTACGTTAACGTAAGGGTATGAGATGAATCGATTCTGCAAAAATACCCTTCGTCCTTGAAGCCACAGGGGTGTTAGCTGCATTCACTTACCCGAATCACTGACTTGAGTCAGCTCATCGGGATGCGCTCACTTGCTGCCTACCTGTGACTCCAATGACTTTGGGTATCTTTTATTTATTCTTGAAGCCACAGGGTTGTTAGCTGCATTCACTTACCCGAATCACTGACTTGAGTCAGCTCATCGGGATGCGCTCACTTGCTGCCTGGCTGTGACTCCAATGACTTTGGGTATACTGATGGGAGTTCCCTTTATTTAACCATGGGTTATAAGCTATTTCGGAGTCTGAAAGGGCAGGCAACAGCGGAACCGGCCGCCTGACAGATGCCATTAAGCTTAGTCGGCGGCCGCATATAAAAAAAGTTACAGGGCGATAAAATGATAAACGGTGGTCGCGTGGTAGGTTTTCCCCGGTTTCAACCAGCAATCTGGTTGCGGCCATTCGGGGTGGTTCGGGCTATCGGGCAGGAATTCACTCTCCAGTGCCACACCGCTGTAGTTGGCATAGGTTCCACCATGGCGCGATGGCGTACCGCCAAGGAAATTGCCGCTATATAGCTGCAACGCCGGAGCTGTGGTGTAGACACTCAGTTGTACGCAATGGTCAGATGACCACAAATGTGCCGCCGGGCTCTCTGTGGCACCACAGGTGCGGTGTAACAGGTAAGCATGGTCATACCCTTTCACCCGCTGTTGACAGCGATCTTGCAGGAAGTCGCGCGCCAATGTTTTCGGCTGACGGAAATCCATGCCGGTTTTCTCAACATTCGCCAACCCGCCTGTTGGGATGCCATCACTATCGACGGGTAAGTAGCGGTCGGCAAACAGCTGTAAACGGTGTGCCCGAACATCACGCCCTTCGCCATCAAGATTGAAGTAAGCATGATTGGTCAGATTCACTGGACAAGCCTTATCCACCTGCGCCTGATAGTGGATCTCTAATCGGTTATCTTCGGTTAACAGATACTGTACTTCAGCGGTCAGATTGCCGGGGAAGCCCTGATCACCATCAGGCGAATGCAGTTGGTAGGTGACCTGCTTCTCATCCTGCTTAACCTTTTGCCAGCGACGGGCATGGAACCCCTCTGGCCCACCATGAAGCTGGTTAGGGCCTTGGTTCGGTATCAGTTGCAGAGTTTGCCCCTCCACGGTGATTTGCGCGTTAGCAATGCGATTTGCGTAGCGGCCAACCGTGGCACCGAGATATGCCGCCTGATGCAGGTAGTCAGCGGGGGTTTGGCAACCCAGCAGCAGTTCGCGTTTTTCGCCCGCTTTCAGCGGCAGTATCGCCGATAGCCAGGTAGCACCCCAGTCCATCAGCGTCACGCTCATACCTGACTTATTGCGCAACTTGGTGATTGCAAAGGGGTGACCATCCGGTGCTAACTGGTCAACACTGCCTGGCGGTGCAGCGTCGTTTTTCAGCATAAACCCGCTCCTTGTGAGGCCTGACATACGTAGAAGGTTTCTGTCCTGCCGCCGCTATGTGCCGGATACTCGCGCGCGACGGTAACTCGAACTTGCTCGACCAGCGAGGTTGGCATTAGCGCGACAATACAGCCGCCAAAACCACCGCCAGTCATACGAACACCACCTTGCTCCCCAATCACCGATTTAACAATATCCACCAGGCTATCGATCGGTGGAACTGTGATCTCGAAATCATCACGCATCGAAATATGAGACTCCTGCATCAATTGCCCCATCAATTTCAAGTCACCAGCGGCCAGTGCAGCAGCGGCCGCCAGTGTGCGCTCATTTTCGGTAATCACATGGCGAGCGCGTTTAGCGACCACCGGATCTAGCTCATCCTGAATGGAGAAGAATAGATTAGGATCGACGTCGCGCAGCGCTTTGACCCCAAAGAAGCGGGCGGCAGTTTCACACTGCTGACGGCGGGTGTTGTATTCGCTATCAACCAGACCCCGTTTCACATTGGAGTTAATAATCACCACCGCGACATTGGCCGGCATCGGCACTGCGCGGGTTTCCAGCGTGCGGCAATCGATCAATAGCGCGTGATCTTGCTTACCCAGTGCGGAGATCAACTGATCCATGATGCCGCAGTTACAGCCGACAAACTGATTTTCAGCTTCCTGGCCATTCAGTGCCAGCTCCACGCCACTGAGCGGCAACTGGTAGAGTGATTGCAGCGCCTGACCGACCGCCACTTCCAATGATGCCGAGGAGCTAAGGCCCGCGCCCTGTGGTACATTGCCGCTGATCACCAAATCTGCGCCACCAAAATCGGCATGGCGCAGTTGCAAATGCTTCACCACGCCGCGCACATAATCTGCCCAGCGGTATTCAGGGTGCGGCACTATGGGGGCATCAAGGGAGAAAATATCCTGCTGATTGTCATAATCCGCGGCAATCACCCGAACTTGACGGTCATCACGCTTACCGCAGCTGATCACCGTTTCATAATCAATGGCGCAGGGCAGCACAAAACCGTCGTTATAATCGGTATGTTCGCCAATGAGATTGACGCGGCCTGGCGCTTTAATGGTTACCTCAGCGTCGCGGTTAAACTGTTGGCGGAAAATAGCCTGGGTATGCTGTTTTAAACTCATTATTTGACTCCGCCTTCTCGATAATGAACATCACTGACTGCCCGCAGCTGTTCAGCCGCCTGCTCTGCTGTAAGATCGCGCTGGGTCTCGGCCAGCATTTCATAACCCACCATAAATTTACGTACCGACGCCGAGCGCAGTAGTGGCGGGTAGAAGTGAGCATGTAACTGCCAGTGCGCGTTGTTGTCGCTGCTGTTATCGGTGTCACTGCTGCTATCAGTGCGATTAATACCATAGGGCGCGCCGTGCCATCCCATTGAATAGGGGAAGGAGCACGAGAAGAGATTGTCGTAGCGGCTGGTCAGTTTTTTCAGCGCGATAGCCAGATCAGCGCGCTGTGCTGACGAGATATCCTCTAAGCGCAATATCTGCACCTTTGGCAGCAACAAGGTTTCAAATGGCCATGCCGCCCAGTAGGGCACCACCGCTAACCAGTGTTCGGTTTCAACCACCGTTCTGCTGCCGTCACGGCGCTCACGTTCAGCATAATCGAGTAGCATTGGTGACTGATGTTGCTGAAAATAGTCCCGCTGTAGGCGGTCTTCGCGCGCAGCTTCATTCGGCAGGAAACTATTAGCCCAAATTTGCCCATGGGGATGGGGGTTCGAGCAGCCCATCGCCGCGCCTTTATTCTCAAATACTTGCACCCACGGGTAAATTTTACCTAACTCAGCACTCTGCTGTTGCCAGCTCTGAATCACATCTTCCAGTGCCGGCAGGGTCAGCTGTGGCAGGGTTTTGCTGTGATCTGGTGAGAAGCAAATAACACGGCTGGTGCCGCGTGCGCTTTGGCTGCGCATCAGGGGATCTTCGCTCTGCGGCGCATCGGGGGTATCGGGCATTAGCGCGGCAAAATCATTGGTAAACACATAGGTGGAGGCGTAGTCAGGGTTGACATCTCCCGTCACCCGAGTATTACCAGGGCATAAGAAACAGTCAGGATCGTGCGCAGGTAGACTCTCCGTCGCCGGTGCTTCTTGCTGGCCTTGCCATGGGCGCTTGGCCCGATGGGGCGAGACCAGCACCCACTGATCGCTCAGTGGGTTATATCTGCGATGTGGATGATCCACAGGGTTAAAATCAGTCATAACAATACCTTAATCGGGATAGCCCTGCGGATTGTTGGATTGCCAGCGCCAGGTATCGGCCGCCATTTCGTCAAGTGAGCGGCTGGTGCGCCAGCCCAACTGTTCTGCGGCTTTGGTCGAATCAGCCCAGTAAGCGGGCAGATCGCCCTCGCGACGTGGGGCAAAGTGGTAGGCCAGCGGCTTGCCACAAGCTTTGGTAAACGCCTCGACCACTTGCAGGACACTGCTGCCGACACCGGCACCCAGATTGAAAATATGTACGCCGGGCTGATTGTGGAGTTTTTTCATCGCCGCCACATGACCATCGGCTAAATCGACCACATGAATGTAATCACGCACCCCAGTGCCATCAGGGGTGGGGTAGTCATTACCGAATATCGCCAGTGATTCACGACGGCCGACGGCAACCTGCGCAATAAATGGCATCAGATTATTTGGGATGCCCTGCGGGTCTTCACCCATCAGCCCTGACGGATGTGCGCCGACCGGGTTGAAATAGCGCAGGATCGTCATATTCCATTGTGGATCAGCCAGTTGCACATCTTGCAAAATTTGCTCAACCATCAGTTTACTGCGGCCATAGGGACTGGATGGGGAGCCTGTTGGGAAGCTTTCGACGTAAGGTATTTTCGGCTGATCGCCATAAACCGTGGCGGATGAGCTGAAGATAAAGTTTTTGACCTGAGCGGCGCGCATCGCTTCCAACAAGACCAAAGTGCCGTAGACATTATTATTGTAATATTCCAATGGCTTGCTGACCGATTCACCCACGGCTTTCAGGCCAGCAAAATGAATGACGGCATGAATAGGATGAGCCGCGAAGATTTTGTCGAGCAATGCGCGATCACGGATATCACCCTGATAAAGTTGAGGTGTATAGCCAGTTAGGCTATTTATCCGATCTAACACGCTGGATTTGCTATTGCAAAGATTGTCGAGGATCACTGGTTTATGACCAGTTTTAATCAATTGCACACAGGTATGGCTACCGATGTAACCGCTACCACCTGTTACCAGAACGTACATAAAAGACTCCTCGAATGACTTTGGTCTAAGAAAGATAGCACGCCATTATCGGCAAAAAGGTGATCTGCGCTCAATAATGGAATCGTTTACACTCAATTTTATCCCAGCTTATTCTCTGTTGCAGTATAAAGACAGCGGAATGAGCAAGGATAGGCAGAAAATCACAAAAATCTCGGTGGTGACAATGATAACTGAAGTGGTAGCGTTCCCATCCATCAATTCAGCAGGAATGTCCTGCCGGTGATGCTGATCCAATCCGCGCTGAAAGTGCGGATTGGATCAGTGGCAACCTCGCCAACCAATGCTAGTGCGATAAATAGAGCGGATAGGTGAAGAACAGTAAGTGCAGCAGATTGAACGCGAAATGAAATGCTACAGCTATCCATAAACGACCACTCCACAGCCATGCCAGGCCGTAAATCAAACCCGCCAGCGTGGCGAATATCATTAATAGTGGACCGCCCGCAAAATGTGCCGCGCCAAAGAGCAGGGCAGTGATTATCAGTGCCGGATAGCCACCCAACCACTGACTCAAACGCTGCTGTAAATAGCCACGGAACAGGGCTTCTTCAGCCAAACAGACAAAAAAGAGATTGGCGACCACAAAGGAGCCAATCCATGCTGGGGTGTGCAACTCAACCTTCAGGCCACCCAAGGCGACGGCCAGCAGTAGCAATGCGGGCATGCTGACAATCAATCCAATCCAGCCCATTCGGCTCATTGATGGATGATTTTTGGCAACAAACAGCGTGGGCAGGCAAGCCAGCAAAATAAAGGGGATCAGCGCTTTATCAAGGTTGTAGTACATGGTAAATAGCGCGCTGAGCGGCCCTACCGTGACTTTATCCAGCACTTTGAGATTATTAAAGCCGGGCACCAGATGTAGCAAGAGCGCGATGGAAGCCAATACCAGCAGGGTTTCCAGCCCGACAGCCAGCCATTTCTGCGGGCGGTATTTATCTAGTAGCAGCGCAACTATCAGGGTCACCAGCAAAAATGCGGCTGAGGGCAGTGTCAGGACGCCGTGATAAAAGGCAATCGACAGTGAAGAGGCCAGGAGAAACAGGGCAAGAACCCGGTTAATGGATAAAAAAAGCAGCGAAGCCGCCAGGATACCCCACATAAATAATCCCTTTATTGAATGGTTCATTACCCACTATCAGCACTGATAATGGCTGACGCAGGAGATCATAACATAGGCGATTTAGCGGGGTAACTTCTCTTGACGATAGTAATAGATATCACCTTCGGGAATAAAGGTTAGGCGGTGAGTAATGCACTGTGGTGCATCTTCCGCATGGTGAGAAACGAACAAAAGTTGTGTCTCCCCCTCGCCGATCATCACATCGATAAAACGGCGGACTAACAGGCGATTAAGCGGATCTAAACCTTGTAATGGCTCATCAAGGATCAGTAGTGCCGGATGTTTAACCAGCGCCCGTGCGATCAATGCCAGCCGTTGTTGCCCCCAGGATAAGCTGTGGAAAGGCTGATTGGCGGCGGAGGCAGAGAAGCCCAACAGGGCCAGCCATTCATCGGCTAACTGTTGCTGGCGGTCGGATACAGCTTGATAAATACCAATAGAGTCGAAAAAGCCGGACAAAATGACGTTACGCAAACTAGAGCTGACCCGATAGTCCAAATGCAGGCTACTGCTGACATAACCAATATGACGCTTGATATCCCAGATGGTTTCGCCACTGCCACGACGGCGGCCAAACAGTGTCAGATCATTGCTGTAGCCTTGCGGATGGTCACCGGTAATCAGGCTGAGTAAGGTTGATTTCCCCGCGCCGTTCTGGCCGATAATTTGCCAGTGCTCGCCGGGATTTACCTGCCAATTCAGGTTGTGCAGAATAGGGTGGTCATTGTACGCCACCACCCCATTACGCAATATAATCAGCGGCTTATCTTGCGGTAAGCCGAGCTGCTGTGGATGCTCTGTTTCGGGGAGCGACAAGCCATCCAGGTTTTCACTGTGTGCCAGTTGGGCAATCAGGGCTTCAGATAGAATCTGTTGACGTGGGCCGGTATGGGTCAGATGGCACTCCGCCAGCACGCCGACATACTGCACAAAATCAGGGATATCATCAAAGCGATTGAGTACCAGAATCAGTGTCACACCTTGCGCAGAGAGGGTGGATAACATGCCTGCTAGCTGCGCGCGGGCGGTGACATCCAGCCCATCGAAGGGTTCATCCAGGATCAGCAGGTCCGGTTGTGCCATCAGTGCGCGACACAACACTGTTTTGCGGGTTTCACCGGTAGAGAGATATTTAAATCGACGTGAGAGTAGGTGACTGATACCAAATTGCCCGGCTAACTGCTGGCAGCGCTGCGGATCCCGGCACTCTTCCTGAATAATTTCAGCGGTGGTGCCCCCGGTATCATCTTCATCTGCGCTGAGCAGGTCACTGTTATTGCGCTGCCACTCTTCGCTGACTAACTGCTGGAGCTGCTCGAATGACAAACGCACCGTATGGTGAAAATTACTCTGGCGGCTGCCGTTTAGCAGGGTTAGCTCCCCTGATAATGCTTTGGCGAGTGCAGATTTTCCGCTGCCATTGGCCCCAACAAATGCCCAACTATCGCCAGATTGTTGCTGATCGCCCGACAATTCTTTATCACTAACAGAGATAGATAACTCTGGCACGATGAGTGTCCGGGTGTCACTCAGGCGAAAACAACCTTGCGATATATGCAACTCAGACATCACCCTTCCCACATTTTGCAACACAATAAGAGTGTTAGGGATAAGCGGAAAGGGCCGGAATGTCAATAAGCAATACAACACTCACGGTTAATAACTGAGCTGAATTATTTAGCAAAGTGTCGCGATAATGACGCGATCAGCATTGAATTGAGCAATAACAGAGCTGCCGACACGTAAATTCAGTTGGTGTAATTCACTGTTGTTTTGTGTTGAACAGAGACTGGCACCGCCAGTTAAGGTCACTATAACTTCGCTGTGATCGTGGCCCGGTTCGATGCTGGCGACCGTCCCCGCTAGTGAGTTATCTGCGGCACCCGCCAGTGCCTGATCGGTGACCAGCTTTACCCACGGCGCTTTTATCAATGCCAACACCTCTTTGCCCGCTGAAAGTTGCAGCCGATCGGCGCTCTGTTGGGTCACTGCTGCGGATAAACGAGTTTTGCCGTCTGATAGCAGAATATTGACGTGCTGCTGAACCTGCTGGTGGTCGCGCTCAATCACGGTGCCGAAAAATTGATTACGGGCGCTGGTTTGCAGCGAAAAGCGAGAAATAGCGGCCAGTAAGCTATCGAGTGGCATCGAATCATCTTTTAGCGTATCAAAGGCTTTTTGCTGGATCTGCGCGAGCAAATCATAAAGCTGAATTAAGCGCTCACCGTAACGGGTTAGATGTGCGCCGCCGCCGCCCTTGCCGCCAGTTGCCCGCTCCACCAGTATCTCTTCCGCCAAAGTATTCATCTCATTGATGGCATCCCAGGCACTTTTATAGCTAATACCGGCGAGTTTTGCCCCCTGACTGATAGATCCGGTGTGCTGTATCTGTTTCAGCAATGAAATGCGGCGGGGATCGGCAAACAGCCGTTGCTGAAGTTTTAATGTCAGTAGGATTTCTGCCTGCATGTCTATTTTGCTCCAGCGGGAAAGAGGTATTATGCCCTAACTACCTGTTTATAGGCAGATCGCACGTTTGGCAGGTTACATTTTTTTGCTATTAGTTAAAATAACAGGATTCATTCATTGCTGATATAATTTACAGCAAATGATAGATGATAGTTATTGTGATAATCTAGGTTATCGCTCAATAAGCAGTAATGAGAGGCTGGCATGTTAGATTTATTGAAAAGTCTGCTTTTTGCCGTGGTCATGGTGCCCGTGGTGATGGCAGTGATTTTGGGTATGATCTATGGGCTGGGCGAGGTGTTTAACATCATCTCTAAAACCGGCCACACCAAAGAACGCTCTTAATCTGATTCTGAATTTTAATGCCCGGCGCTTATGCTGGGCATTTTCGTTTTTATGCTTCGCTTCATCTCTCCCCATATTGTTACAACTCAAGTTACCTCACATCTTGCCGATAAACTGCATGACCTGCTGAGGATGTTACGTTATATTTCAATCTATATAGCGACCTCATTAATGCGGAGAACAACATGAAAAATCAATATGGTAAAGTGAGTAAATGGGTAGCGAGTGCGGCACTGCTGGCAACATTTTCCAGCACCGCGTTCGCTGCAGAGAACATTACTGTTTTTGCGGCAGCCTCGTTGACCAATGCACTGCAAGATATTGCCGCGCAGTATAAAAAAGAGCAGCAGGTGGATGTGGTCGCCTCTTTCGCCTCATCCTCCACCCTGGCACGCCAGATTGAGCAGGGCGCGCCCGCAGATCTCTTTATCTCTGCGGATCAGCAATGGATGGATTATGCTATTGATAAACAGCAAATTGTTGCCAATACGCGCTATACTTTATTAGGCAATGAGCTGGTATTGATCGCGCCACAAGAGAGCAAAATTGATAAAGTGGTCATTGATAAAAAAACCGACTGGAAAAAATTGTTGGATGGCGGCCGTTTAGCGGTGGGCGATCCTGACCATGTTCCTGCCGGGATTTATGCCAAAGAGTCACTGGAGAATTTAGGTGCCTGGTCAACTTTAGCCCCAGAAATGGCCCGTGCTAACAATGTCCGCAGCGCAATGGCGCTGGTCGAACGGGCAGAAGCGCCACTGGGTATTGTCTATGGTTCTGATGCGATAGCCAGTAAGAAAGTTAAAGTTGTGGGGATATTCCCGGAAGCCAGTCATAAGCCGGTTGAATACCCAATGGCGATAGTTAAAGGCCATGAAAATCCGACCGTCACTGCTTTTTATGATTATCTGAAAAGCCCTGCTGCGGCAACTATTTTCAAAAATTATGGATTTACCCCACGCGAATGATATTGAGTGAGTATGAATGGCAGGCCATTATTCTTAGCCTGAAGGTTTCCGGTGTGGCGGTGGCGTGCAGCTTGCCATTAGGTATTTTAATGGCATGGATTTTAGTGCGCTGCCGTTTCCCCGGTAAATCGTTGTTAGACAGCGTGATCCACTTGCCACTGGTGCTACCGCCGGTGGTGATTGGCTACTTGCTATTGATCAGCATGGGCCGGCGCGGCTTTATTGGCGAATGGCTCTATAGCTGGTTTGGCATCAATTTCAGTTTCAGTTGGCGCGGTGCGGCGTTGGCCTCGGCGGTGGTGGCTTTTCCGTTGATGGTCAGGGCTATCCGGCTGGCGCTGGAAGCGGTCGATACCCGTTTGGAGCTTGCGGCCCGCACTTTAGGTGCCAATCCGTGGCGGGTGTTTTTCACTATTACGCTGCCGCTCTCTTTACCGGGGGTGATTGCCGGCACGGTGCTCTCTTTTGCCCGCTCACTGGGGGAATTTGGTGCAACCATCACTTTCGTTTCCAATATTCCCGGCGAGACCCGCACCATTCCACTGGCGATGTACACGCTGATTGAAACGCCCGGAGCGGAAGCTGCGGCGGCGCGACTGTGTGTTATCGCCATTATTTTGTCATTGGTGTCACTGCTGCTCTCCGAATGGCTGGCCCGTTGGGGTAAAAAACGCATGGGGGTCCCATGCTAGAGCTGGATTTCAGTCAACAGTTGGGTGATTTGCATCTGCAGGTGGCCACGGATTTACCGGCGCAGGGCATTACCGCGATTTTTGGGTTGTCCGGTGCGGGTAAGACATCGCTGATCAATGTGATTGGTGGCCTGACGCGCCCACAGCAAGGCAAAGTGGTGCTCAATGGTCGGGTGCTGGTGGATGTGGCGCAGCAAATTTATCTGCCACCAGAAAAACGCCGCGTAGGCTATGTTTTTCAGGATGCGCGCCTGTTCCCCCATTATCGGGTGCGGGGCAACTTACAGTACGGCATGGCTCCTTCGATGCGCGGGCAGTTTGACTCTATTGTCGGCCTGCTGGGTATCGAACCCTTATTAAGCCGCTTTCCGCTGACCCTGTCCGGTGGCGAGAAACAGCGGGTCGCCATTGGTCGCGCACTGCTCACGGCCCCTGAGTTGCTGCTGATGGATGAGCCTTTAGCCTCGCTGGATCTGCCGCGCAAACGCGAACTGCTACCCTATCTTGAGCGCCTGGCGCAAGATGTAAACACGCCCATTTTGTATGTCAGCCATAGCATGGATGAAATATTGCGGCTGGCGGATCAGGTGGTGGTGATGGATGCCGGTAAAGTTCGTGCTGTCGGCGGGCTGGAGGAGGTGTGGGCCAGCAGTGCACTGCGCCCTTGGTTGCAGCGCGAAGAGCCGAGCAGCATATTGCGAGTGAGTGTGATTGGTCATCACGAACGTTATGCCATGACCGCACTGGCGTTAGCTGATCAGCGCTTGTGGGTCAGTAAGCTGGATGCGCCAGAGGGCGGTTCAATGCGCATTCGAATCAATGCTGCCGATGTCTCGTTAGTGTTGCAGCCACCGCAAAACAGCAGTATCCGCAATATCTTACCGGTAAAAATAGCCGAATGCCTTGAGGTCGATGGGCAGGTAGATGTCAAACTTGCGGTTGGCGAGCAATGGTTATGGGCGCGGGTCACCCCTTGGGCGCGTGACGAACTGGGGTTGAAACCGGGTCAGTGGGTGTATGCGCAGATAAAAAGCGTGTCGTTCAATCGTAAAAACTAAGCGCCTAAACAGAACGGCCCCCCAATATAGGATATCAACCTAACATTGGGGGGCCGCTTTCTTACCGCTATTTCACTGATTATCTAACAATAATACCCAGCAAAATACCCAAAGCACCAAAGTCAGCGTCGCTGAATGTGGTATTAGCAAAACCGATATCACCCAGAACTGGCAGCAGGAACACTGGCAGGAAGGTAATCAGCAAACCTTGAGCGAACGCACCTAAAATAGCACCACGGCGTCCACCAGTGGCATTACCAAACACCCCGGCGGCTGCGCCGACGAAGAAGTGAGGCACGACACCGGGGATAATCACGGTCATATTCATCAAATAGAGCGCGAACATTCCGATAAGGCCAGCGGCAAAGCTGCTCAGGAAGCCGACCAATACTGCATTTGGCGCGTATGGGAAGACTACCGGGCAATCCAGCGCCGGTTTAGCGTTAGGCACTAATTTGTCTGAGATCCCTTTAAACGCAGGGACTATCTCGGCAATCACCATTCGCACACCTTGCAGAATGATGTACACGCCCGCAGCAAAGGTAATGGATTGCATCAGCGAGAACATAAACCAGTTTTTGCCACCGCTCAGGCTTTTCACCACTTCAGGCCCAGCAAACAGGCAGGTCACGATGAAAATAATACACATGGTAAAGGAGATGGCGACCGGTGTATCACGCAAGAACAGCAGGCTTTTAGGCACATTCATGTCTTCGGTTGAATGTTCTTTATTGCCGAATTTGCTGCCGATAAAGCCCGCCAGAACATAAGACAGGGTAGAGAAGTGGCCGATTGCCACGTCATCAGAACCGGTGACCTTTTTCATGTAAGGGTGGGCAATCGCTGGGAAGAACACCATCGCCACCCCAACCACCAGTGAACCGATAACAATCAGTGTCACACCACTAATCCCGGCGGTTGCCAAAATAACGGCGACCATCATTGACATAAATAGGGTGTGGTGGCCGGTCAGGAAGATGAATTTCCACGGGGTAAAGCGGGCAATCAGGATATTGATTACCATAGCGAAGAACATAATCATCGCCATCTCTTTACCGAAACTCTTCTGCGCCACAGACACAATGGCTTCGTTATTGGGCACGACGCCCTGAATGCCGAAAGCGTGCTGGAAGATATTGGCAAAATCACCCAGAGATGAAACCACCAGACCCGCACCTGCGCCCAAGATAACAAAACCCATGATGGTTTTTACGGTGCCTTTAATGCACTCGGTTACCGGTTTTTTCTGGGCAATCAAACCGATTAAAGCGATCAAACCGACCAGTACTGCTGGTTCGGAGAGAACATCACTCATTAAAAAACGAAAGAAATCCATGCTAGCCTCCAGTTACAGCGCGCCTAATTCAGTTAATGCTACAGACAAACGTTCTTTCATGGCTTTCTTATCGATCATGTTATCGAGCGCAACTATCTTGCCACCAACGGCTTGCGCCACTAATTGCTCAGCAATATCTTTGGTGCCGATGAAAATATCACTCGGCGTCCCTTTAGCTGAGCCCAGATCGACATGATCCACTTCTGCACTGACGGCCAACTCTTTCAGAATACTTTTGATGCTGATTTCCATCATCAGGCTGGTGCCCAAACCATTACCGCAAACCACTGTAATTTTCATTTTCTTTCCCCTTAAAATTATGACCCAAACTCAATACCATGATTAGTAACGCGCAATGACCGACAAAATATCCTGCTGCGTTTTGGCATTAAGTAAGGCTTGTACATCGTTATCGTTATCGAACAACTGAGCGAGTTGAGAAATAGCTTCGATATGACTAGTACTGTCTGTCGCGGCTAACACGATGAGCAGTTTTACCGGGTCGTTCCCTTCTGCATTAAAAGTGACGCCCTCGGTAATGACGGTTAATGCCAGAGAGAGCTTATTTACTCCCTCTTCCGGGCGGGCATGTGGCATGGCAATCCCCGGCCCGACCACGTAATACGGGCCAATAGCTTCATGGGAGCGGTAAATTGCCTCAACATAACGCGCTTCAATTGAACCATTATCAATCAGCGGCTGGCATGAAATCGCGATGGCATCACGCCAATCTTTGGCCTGGCTGAGCACTTGAATGACGTCAGGCGTTAACAGGGTTTTTAACATGATATTGATGACTCCCGATGGCTGTTAACCTGAGAGTAGATAGTTATCACTGCCATTAATGTGATGGATATCTCAATTGATAGCGCTACCTGATAGCGCTATCAAAATTTGTGATAGCGCTATCATTTGTCACTTTATGGGCTTTGGCTATCTCCGAATAAGCCATATACAATGCAATGTATTGTCGAAGCCAGTCAGGAAGGGCTGGTTTTAACCCGACAAGACATTTTAATCAGGCAGGAAATCAGCATGGAAAAAACGCGCAAGCGCCGTAATACCGGGCGGGTCACTCTATCTGACGTGGCGAACTACGCCGGAGTAGGGTCGATGACTGTTTCCAGAGCGCTGCGAACGCCGGAGCAGGTTTCAGATAAATTACGGGAGAAGATAGAGCAAGCGGTTGAAACTCTTGGTTATATTCCTAACCGTGCTGCTGGCGCATTGGCATCAGGGCACAGCGACACTGTCGCCGTTTTAATTCCGTCATTAACCGATAAAGCCAGCTCCCGCTTTATGCAGGCGCTGCAACAAATTCTGAATAAGAATGAGTTCCAGCTATTGTTGGGCTGCCATGAATATAACCAGCGCAAAGAAGCGGAAATATTGATGACACTGCTGCAAAGTAGTCCAGCGGCAGTGGTGATATTCGGCTCACAGCTGGCCGATAAAACCTATCAACTACTCGAACGGGCGAATATTCCAACGGTCAATGTGGTAGGTTCCGACTTCAAAGGGGCTAAAATCACTCTTGAGGCGGCTTTTTTTGAGTCCGCCTATGAGCTAAGTCGCCACTTGCTAGAGCGCGGCTATCACCATATTGGCTATATTGGCGCGCATATGGATAACCGTTTGCAACGCCAACAGCTCAATGGATGGCACAAAGCGATGCTGGAGCACTATAAGAATGCCGATCAAACCGTCACCACGCCAGAGGTGGCCAGTTTGCAGTTTGGCCGCTATGCGCTGACGGAGATGCTGTTGCGCCAACCTGAACTGGACGCGGTGATATGTAGCCACGAAGATATTGCGCTCGGCGTGTTATTCGAGTGCCAGCGGCGGCTACTCAAAATCCCAGGAGGTATCGCGGTGGCCTGTCTCGACGGGTCAGATAGCTGTGATCAAACCCATCCGACCTTAACCTCAATGCGCATTGACTACAAAAAGATGGGTAAAGAAGCCGGTAAGATGCTGATTGATCTGTTGGATAGTGACGACGCCAACGAAGCGGATGAACCTATTAGCCAGAGTTTCAGCTATAAATTCGAACTGCGGCAAAGTACTTGAATCAACTTTTTGATATAGCAAACAAAAACGCCAGCACAAGGCTGGCGTCTCTTTTACCACTGATGCACTCAATCCTGAGATTAAGAGGCGGCGTCAGCTTGTGCAGACTGGATAGCCGTCAGCGCCACGGTATAGACGATATCGTCAACCAAGGCACCACGGGACAGGTCGTTAACTGGCTTACGCATGCCTTGTAGCATCGGCCCGATTGAGATCAGGTCAGCAGAACGTTGTACCGCTTTATAGGTGGTGTTACCGGTGTTCAGGTCTGGGAAGATAAATACCGTCGCTTTACCCGCAACCGGTGAGTTAGGCGCTTTGGATTTAGCTACATCGGCCATGATTGCCGCATCATACTGCAACGGGCCATCGATGATCAGATCCGGGCGTTTTTCCTGTGCCAAACGGGTCGCTTCACGCACTTTCTCGACATCACTACCCGCACCGGAATTACCGGTAGAGTAAGAGATCATCGCCACACGCGGTTCGATACCGAATGCTGCCGCAGAATCAGCTGACTGAATAGCAATCTCAGACAGTTGCTCAGCAGTTGGGTCTGGATTGATCGCGCAGTCACCGTAAACCAGAACCTGGTCAGGCAGCAGCATGAAGAACACAGAAGAGACCAGTGAGCTGCCCGGTGCGGTTTTGATCAACTGCAACGGTGGGCGGATGGTGTTCGCGGTGGTATGAACCGCACCGGAAACCAGACCGTCAACTTCGCCTTTCTCCAGCATTAACGTGCCGAGAACCACATTGTCTTCCAACTGTTCACGGGCCACCACTTCGGTCATGCCCTTGCTCTTACGCAGCTCAACCAGACGCGGAACATATTGCTCACGCACAGCAACCGGATCGATGATTTCAACGCCTTTACCCAACTCAACACCTTGAGCCGCAGCAACACGTTGGATCTCTTCCGGATTACCCAGTAGTACGCAAGTCGCGATACCACGTTCAGCACAGATAGAGGCCGCTTTAACTGTACGTGGCTCATCACCTTCTGGCAGCACGATGCGCTTGCCGGCTTTACGTGCTAATTCGGTCAGCTCATAGCGGAATGCTGGTGGTGACAGGCGACGTGAACGCTCAGAGGTGGCGCTCAGAGAGTCGATCCACTCACTGCTAATATGGCTGGCAACATAGTTTTGCAGCTTCTCAACACGCTCATGGTCATCGGCAGGAACTTCCAGATTGAAGCTTTGCAGGCTCAGCGAGGTCTGCCAGGTGTTGGTATCAACCATAAATACTGGTAAGCCAGTCTGGAAGGCGCGTGCGCACAGGTTATTGATGCGCTCATCAATGTCATAACCGCCAGTCAGCAGGATGGCACCGATTTCCACACCATTCATTGCCGCCAGACAAGCAGAAACCAACACGTCTGGGCGGTCTGCGGAGGTCACCAGCAGAGAACCCGGACGGAAGTGCTCCAGCATGTGCGGGATACTGCGGGCGCAGAACGTGACGGACTTAACGCGGCGAGTCTTGATATCACCTTCGTTAATAATGCGCGCGTTCAAATGCTTACACATATCGATAGCACGGGTCGCAATCAGCTCGAAGCTCCATGGCACACAGCCCAGAACGGGGATCGGGCTATTGGCAAACAGCTGTTTTGGATCGATGTTCGCGACACTGGCCTTGGTGGAATCATCAAAGATTTCAGACAGGTCAGGGCGGGTACGGCCTTGATCATCCACCGGGGCATTCAGTTTGTTAATGATAACGCCGGTGATGTTTTTGTTTTTGCTGCCACCGAAGCTGGAACGAGCCAGTTCGATACGCTCTTTCAATTGGTCAGGTGAATCATTGCCCAAGGCAATAACAAACACGATCTCTGCATTCAGGGTTTTGGCGATTTCATAGTTCAGCGCATTGGCAAACTGATGTTTGCGCGTTGGCACTAAACCTTCAACCAGCACCACTTCTGCATCTTTGGTGTTTTCGTGATAACGGGCAACAATCTCTTCCATCAACACGTCTTGCTGGTTAGAGCTCAGCAAGGTTTCCACATAACCCATGTTCAGTGGCTCAGCAGCAGTGATGCTGGAGTTGGCACGAATGATGGTGGTAGTTTGGTCAGGTGCATCACCGCCAGCACGTGGCTGCGCGATGGGCTTGAATACGCTCAGGCGTACACCTTTTTGTTCCATGGAGCGGATGACACCCAAGCTGACGCTGGTTAAACCAACGCTGGTGCCGGTAGGGATCAACATTATTGTACGGGACACGGCTAAACCTCTTATACGATTGCTCGTTAGTCAAAAGTAGCACCGCAGCCAGAAGGCTGCGGTGTTTTGAGGAGACTTATGCAGTCAGACGGGCGGCGTCTTGTGCGATAACCAACTCTTCGTTGGTTGGGATAACTAGCGCCAGACGGCTGCCATCTTTAGTGATGGTGCCTGATTTGCCAAAACGCGCAGCCAGGTTACGTTCGTGGTCAATTTCAAAGCCCAGCAGGCCCAGTTTGTCCAGCGTCAGTTCACGTACCATGGCTGCATTCTCACCAATACCACCGGTGAAGATAACGGCATCCAGACGACCATCCATCAGCGCGGTGTAAGCACCGATATATTTTGCCAGACGGTGACAGAACACATCCATTGCGCGGCGTGCATCGGCTTTGGTTTCATAGTTGTCTTCAACATAACGGCAGTCACTGGTGACTTCAGTCAGACCCAGCAGACCTGATTCTTTGGTCAGCAGCTTGTTGATTTGATCAACGCTCATCCCCATTGAATCATGCAGGTGGAAAATGATTGCCGGGTCGATATCACCACTACGGGTGCCCATAACCAAACCTTCCAGTGGCGTCAGGCCCATAGAAGTATCAACACATTTACCATTACGCACCGCAGTGACTGAGCCACCGTTGCCCAAATGGCAGGTGATAACGTTCAGTTCTTCCAGCGGTTTGTTCAGGGTTTTAGCGGCTTCCTGGCTCACATAGAAGTGGCTGGTGCCGTGTGCGCCATAGCGACGGATACCGTGGTCTTTGTATAAGCTGTACGGCAGGGCGTAGAGATATGACTCTTCCGGCATGGTCTGATGGAAGGCCGTGTCAAAGACCGCGACATTTTTATTCGTCAGATTCGGGAAGGATTTCAATGCTTCAGCGATACCGATCAGGTGAGCGGGGTTATGCAGTGGTGCAAACGGGATAGAATCTTTGATACCCTGAATAACTTCGTCAGTAACGATAGCTGATGCGGTGAATTTCTCGCCACCATGAACAATGCGGTGGCCGATAGCAGTCAGTTGAGCAGAAAGCTCTGGTTTTTGTGCCAGAATAGTATTAACAATGAAATTCAGTGCTTCGCTGTGTGCTGCACCAGCACCCAATGCTGCTTCCTGTTTGCCACCATCAATTTTCCATTTGATGCGGGCTTCCGGCAGATGGAAGCATTCGGCTAAACCAGAGAGGTGTTCTTCACCGTTGGTCGCGTCGATGATAGCAAATTTTAGGGAAGAGCTACCGCAGTTAAGAACCAGTACTAGCTTACTCGACATGGAAGTACCTATTTATAGTCGTGTTCGACATCTGTTTTTGCAAAAACAGCGAAAAACACGTGGTTAATAAAACGTCAATCTGTCCAAAAGCGTAGCGCAAATTGGTGTCGACATTAATGATTAACATCATGCGATAGCAAAAAAGGCATGATGATGGAAAAATCGCGTATTAAACGTTAACGCCTGGTGGTCAAAAACTGTTGCGATTTAACAAAATTGATTTAAATGCTGCAAAAAGTTGACATATTTATCGTCATCTTCTAGCGGCCAAAAGGCCGAGCTAGGATACCGATAGCGTCGCCTAAAAACAAAATATATTTAACAGACTAATTTTTAGTTTGTGGGTTACAAAAAATATTTTAATTTTTGCTTGTGAAGTTGAGGTGAGCCATGACAATAAAACCCTCTGATACCGTAAATTGGTTTCAAGTACTGCAACGAGGTCAGCACTATATGAAGACCTGGCCTGCGGACAAGCGCCTGGCTCCGATGTTTCCGGAGAATCGGGTGGTAACCGCGACACGTTTTGGCATTCGCTTTATGCCTCCGCTGGCCATCTTTACTCTGACCTGGCAGATAGCGCTCGGCGGCCAATTGGGCCCCGCCATCGCCACAGCGCTGTTCGCCTGTGGTTTACCACTGCAAGGTTTATGGTGGTTAGGTAAACGTGCGATTACACCGCTACCGCCAACCCTATTACAGTGGTTCCACGAAGTACGTAACAAGCTAGCTGAAGCAGGGAAGGCCGTTGCGCCAGTTGAACAAACGCCGACTTATCAGTCACTGGCAGATGTACTGAAACGCGCATTTAAACAGCTGGATAAAACGTTTCTCGATGATCTCTAGCCTCAGGGGATTAGCTGCGCAAAATCCCCTGTCAAATCAAAGTATGGGCTAAGCCTGTGTGCGATGATTTCCTCATTATTTATGTCTTAGGAGTTTAGTGATGGATATGACCAACGCCCAACGATTGATTCTGTCGAATCAGTACAAGATGATGACCATGCTGGACCCAGAAAACGCTGAGCGCTATCGCCGCCAGCAAACGATTGTCGAACGTGGCTTTGGTTTGCAGATGCGTGAACTGGACCGCGATTTTGGTGAAATGAGCGAAGAGACTTGCCGGACCATCATTAATATCATGGAGATGCACCACGCGCTGCAAGTCTCCTGGGGCAATCTGAAAGATAAGCAGGATTTGGATGAGCGCCGTATCGCGTTCCTCGGTTTCGATGCTGCCACCGAATCCCGCTACCTGAGTTATGTGCGTTTTATGGTCAACACCGAAGGGCGCTATACCCATTTTGACTCCGGCACACACGGTTTTAATTCTCAAACCCCAATGTGGGACAAATATCAACGTATGCTGGCTATCTGGCAATCATGCCCGCGCCAATATCATTTGAGCGCCGTTGAGATTTCGCAAATTATTAATGCCTGATAGGGCAGATTGAAGTCATTGGTTTACAAAAAAAGACGAGGATGTGCTTGTGGAGTGTAAAGGTTTTCTTTTTGATTTGGACGGGACTCTGGTCGATTCATTACCTGCTGTTGAACGAGCCTGGATTGGCTGGGCGCAAAGTCGCGGTATCAATCCATCGGAAGTACTAGATTTTATCCATGGCAAACAAGCAATTACCTCTCTTCGCCATTTTATGCCAGGCGCAAGTGATGCTGAACTTCAGGCCGAGTTTCTGGCATTAGAGCACATTGAAGCCAACGACACTGATGGTGTGACCGCCCTGCCGGGGGCTGTCGCACTGTTGGAGCGGCTGAACACTCTGTCGATCCCCTGGGCGATTGTAACCTCAGGTTCGGTGCCGGTTGCCTCAGCGCGCCGTGCCGCGGGCCATTTGCCGGAACCTAAAGTTTTTGTCACCGCCGAACTGGTGAAACACGGAAAACCCAAGCCTGATGCCTATCTGTTGGGGGCTGAGGGTTTAGGACTGGCACCTGCGGATTGCATCGTGGTGGAAGATGCGCCAGCGGGGATTTTGTCAGGGCTGGCGGCGGGCTGCAAAGTGATTGCGGTGAATGCACCTGCTGACACGCCAAAACTGGATCAGGTTGATCTGGTGCTCACATCACTTGAGCAAATTGCTGTTGCAGCCACCGCGAATGGGGCCATTGTTCGCCGGATGGATTATGCTTAACCGATCTCAGGCTGCTGACAAACCTCGACGACTCGATCTCAAGAGGTGAGGGCAGATAGAAGAGTAAAGCGTCCGCGCCAGGGATGGCGCGGCTCGAGCCTCCATGGATGGATTTACGGCGTCTTTACGATCTACCTGTCCTCTCCGCCGCTGACACTTTGTCATTAACCTCAGAGCGCCAGCTGGCGCTCTTTTGCTTTATTGCTGCGGGTGGATGAGAGGCGGCAAACTCTCTTCCAGACTGTGCAGGTTTTGCGGCTTCACGCGAATAATCCCACCGCGTGGGCTATCAATATCGGCGATTAACATAAAAGAGAACGAAATCACCAGTGGCAATATCAAGGTCATGATCTTGCCATTTTTGCCCTGTTTGGAACCATATCCCACCAGAGTGCAGCTACAAACCGCAATAATCAGCATCAACAGCCAGGCGGCGTGCGGAATTCTATTCCACCAAGCGGCCTGCGTGTAACCCGCTGAATTTAAAACATCATTCATCCCCGAAACCACCAAAGCTCTGACGGGATCAGGGCGCTGATTCACCGATTCCAGCAACTCAACCCACAGGGCGCTCTCCAGTTGATTGGTTTGGTTATTAATCGCCGTTAGATGGGTTTCATTGCGCGTGGTATAGAAAAGTATCCGTTGATCAAGATAGTGCACTAATAGCGCTTTGGTGGTGGCGCTGGATGCCGCAGGCAAATAATCGGTACGCAGATATTCAGTGCCGATCGCATTGGCTTCCGCCTCCTCATAATTCTTACGCTGATCGTAGCGATTGATGGCCATCGAAAAACTGAAACCAATAATCAGGCCTAGCAGGGTGAGTGTCGCCCCTTGGATAACGGTAAAATTTTCGCGGATATTATCGTCCAGATCCCGCCCACGTCGAAAGAAAGCCTGACCGATATAGGCGGCGCTATACAACAGCCCACATGACAGCAGAAAAAGGACAATCGGATAATCCGTAATATTAATCATTCACTGCTCCCGCCCAGAGAATCCAATGACTGCTCGCCATTGACTATTATCAGTATAGTCAGGCGGTTAAATGCACATGAATATCTGAATGTTTCAGTGACATTTTTTTAACTGGTGAATAGTGCATCACAAATTGATGACTGTTTTTTCTGAAAAAAAGTACGATTAATAGACTTATTGAGTGGTAAGCTCATAAATTAGCAGGCCATTATTGATCTTGGACAGCGGCCGCTGCTGAATTTAATGCTTTACTGCCAAAACCGGAAATTTCTCTTCACTTTTTGCCAACGAGGCCATTTTGAACAGCGAACTATTGTGGGTGTTGACGCTACTGCTGATAGCTATTGTGCTGTTTACCACCAATAAATTGCGAATGGATGTCGTGGCGTTGTTGGTGATTATCGCCTTTGTGATGAGTGGCACCTTGTCTCTTGCTGAGGCCACCAGCGGATTCAGCGACCCCAATGTGATATTGATCGCGGCGCTGTTTGTTATTGGTGATGGGTTAGTTAGAACCGGTGTTGCCTATCAGGTCGGGGATTGGCTGGTGAAAGTCGCGGGCCACAGTGAAACCAAAATGCTGGCGTTATTGATGGTTACCGTCGCCGGTTTGGGCGCTTTTATGAGCTCGACCGGTGTGGTGGCGATATTTATCCCGGTGGTACTGAGTGTTGCCAGCCGGATGAAAATCTCGCCGGGGCGATTAATGATGCCCCTGAGTTTTGCTGGCCTGATTAGTGGCATGATGACACTGGTCGCGACGCCACCAAACATGGTAGTCAACAGCGAATTGCTGCGGGAAGGCATTAAAGGATTTGGCTTCTTCGGCGTCACCCCGATAGGCATCATCATTTTACTGATGGGGGTCGCTTATATGTTAGTGGCCCGCCGCTGGCTGGGGGGCAAACAGGAGCACTCAGAAAAAGATCAGTGGAAGCGCCGCACCTTTCGTGATCTTATCCGCGATTATAAGCTGACAGGCCGCGCTCGCCGCCTGGCTATCCGCCACAACTCCCCGCTGATTGGTCGCTCACTCGATGAGCTGCATCTGCGCGCTCGCTATGGTGCCAACGTGGTGGGGATCGAACGTTGGAAGCGCTTTCGACGCGTGATGGTCAGCGCCACCAGTTCATCGGAGCTGCACGAAAACGATGTGCTGCTCATTGATATGTCCGATTGCGACGTCGATTTGCGCGAGTTCTGTACTGAGCAAATGCTAGAGCCACTGGTGCTGCGCGGTGAATATTTCTCCGAGCAGTCCCGCAACGTCGGGATGGCTGAAGTGTCGCTTATTCCTGACTCCGCCTTATTGGGCAACAGCTTACGTGAGGTCACCTTCCGCACCCGCTATGGCCTGAATGTGGTGGGTATCCGTCGCAACGGTAAAACTTTGGAAGGCAAACTGGTCGATGAGAAATTACAGTTTGGCGATATCTTACTGGTGATTGGTGATTGGAAACTGATCCGCCAGTTGCAGCAAAAAACGCGCGATTTTATCGTGCTGAATCTGCCTGCTGAAGTTGACGAAGTGGCTCCTGCCATCTCCCAAGCGCCTCATGCTCTGTTCTGTCTGGCGTTGATGGTCGCGATGATGCTGACTGATGAAGTGCCGAATGTGATTGCGGCATTGGTGGCCTGTCTGTTGATGGGGCAGTTCCGTTGCATTGATATGGAGAGTGCTTACCGCTCGATCCATTGGCCGAGCTTAATTCTGATTATCGGGATGATGCCCTTTGCGCAGGCCCTCCAGAAAACCGGTGGGGTAGATTTGATTGTGCAGGGGCTAATGGATGTGGCCGGTGGGATGGGGCCGCGCGTGATGTTACTGTGCTTGTTTGTGCTTTGCGCCACGATTGGACTGTTTATCTCCAATACGGCAACGGCGGTATTGATGGCCCCAATCGCGATTGCGGCTGCCCGTGAGATGTCACTTTCCCCGTATCCATTCGCCATGATTATTGGTATCGCCGCGTCGGCTGCATTTATGACGCCGGTCTCCTCGCCGGTTAATACCCTGGTTTTAGGCCCCGGCGGCTATAAATTTGGTGATTTTGTCCGCATGGGGGTGCCATTTACGATATTAGTGATGATTGTGAGTGTGATGGTGGTGCCGGTGCTATTTCCGTTTTGATTATCCTTCGTTCTTGAGGTTACAGAGGGTTAGCGGTACTCGCTGCCCCTGTAACGCCAATGACTGTGGCTAATCCATTTACTCCTGCCCGTTTTCTTTGCCTACAATCTTCACTCGGCAGCTAAAATATGCTTTTAAGATAAAAACCTAAAACCCCAAATGATGAATTGCTGGTCAATCCAGTGAGTCGAGGCTGATTTCATCAAGTGAGAGGCTGAAGCTAGGGACGAATACTTCCATAAAATAATCCATCTCTGGGCTTTGGCGCATGGCGAGGGTTTTCTCTAACCGTGCTTTGGCTTGAATGAATTCGTTGTTGCCTGCGGATAGCTCCTCCAGACATTTGAGGTAAGCGCACAGGGCATCGGCTTGTTTAACCAGTGCTTTTTCTTCTTCGCTGTAGTAGTGCTCATCGAGCAGACAGCGAAAATCGTGCTGCAACTCTGCCGGCAGCATTTCGATCAGTTTTTGCTGTGCGACTTTCTCTATCTTCTTGTATTCATGGGCAATCTGCGGGTTGTAATACTTGATAGGTGTAGGTAAATCCCCGGTAATCACTTCGCTGGCATCGTGGTACATCGCCAGCAGTGCGATACGGTCGGCATTGAGATTACCATTAAATTTACGATTTTTAATGATGGCTAACGCATGAGCGACGAATGCCACCTGCAAGCTGTGCTCAGACACATTTTCAGTGCGGACATTGCGCATCAGCGGCCAGCGGTTAATCAGCTTCAAACGGGATAGATGGGCAAAAAAGTGGCTCATGTTAATCTCAATTCTCTATCGGCAACCATAGGATGCCGAGATGGCTCTGTAGCGACATTATATACCCATCGTGCTTGAAGTTGCAGTGCGGTGGCTGCGCACATCTCAACCAATTGACTGATTGTTTAAGTTCACTTGCTGACAGTCTTGACCGATAATACTAATTAATCATTAATTTTTCAGTATTATATAACTGATGATTTCTACGCCATTATTTCTAAGTAGGGAATTAAATCCTATTGCGACTTATATTACCGGCCGTTTTTTTAGAAAAATTATAACTTTGAAAACTATAAATTGAAATAGACTTGAATAGGTGTTAACTACAGAGATGTTATAACTTATTTAGTCACATGAGCGATTAAATATAATCATAAACCCTCTAAGCGGTGCCATAAGAATATCATGTACATTCCATTTATGTACCGGTTTAGTACAAAATGCAGGTCTCGGTATATGATCAGGTCTCAGTAGCTGGGCCTGTCCTGTAATGGGAGCCATTACAAGGAGAGCCGAGAGTAAACAACCACATAGCGATATCGATTTTATATATTTCATAATAATCACCTTTTGTATATTTTATATGCATGGTAAGTTTGATAAATCTGATGTGTTGCATTCTGTGTTTTAAATATAAAATTAATAAAGTTTTTATCAATGCTACTCAAGTCTATTAGACTCACTTTTGGATGAGTCAAATTAGTTTAGATAGATTTTTTAACTATTCCACACCCAATACTGGGTATATTACAAGATGATGTGAAATGTATATTTAGCTAGATGAATATTTATGACAAATAATATTTTTATTAATTCATTATATTATTTGTCATTCATAACTATTATAATAGCAATTATTGGTGATAGCTTTCCAGGAAGCGTCCCAACTTGCCAACCGCCATTTCCAGTTCGTCCACGCGGGGTAGGGTTACAATCCGCACATGATCGGGATACGGCCAGTTAAAGGCACTGCCTTGCACCAACAATACTTTTTCCTGCAACAGCAGATCCAATACCAGCTTTTGATCGTCTTTCAGGTTAAAACGTTTCTGATCAATGCGTGGGAACATATACAGTGCGCCTTGAGGTTTCACGCAGGACACACCGGGTATCTGGTTAATCAGCTCCCAGGCGCGATCACGTTGTTCATATAAACGCCCACCCGGTTGGATAAACTCACTGATACTTTGATAGCCGCCCAGCGCAGTTTGAATCGCATGTTGCATTGGCACGTTGGCACACAGCCGCATTGACGCCAGCATTTCCAAGCCTTCAATATAACCTTTGGCGTGCTTTTTCGGCCCGTTCAGTACCATCCAGCCCTGCCGGAAACCAGCAACGCGGTAAGTCTTGGACAAACCATTGAAGGTGACGGTCAGTAAGTCAGGTGCCAGTGCAGCAATAGAGTGATGCTGCGCTTCGTCATATAAAATCTTATCGTAGATCTCATCGGCGAAAATAATCAGGTCGTTCTGGCGGGCGATTTCGACAATCTCCAGCAACAGCTCTTTGCTGTATACCGCGCCAGTCGGATTGTTCGGATTGATAATCACAATCCCACGGGTACGCGGGGTGATTTTGCTGCGGATATCATCCAAATCAGGGAACCAGCCCGACTCTTCATCACACATATAGTGCACGGCTTTACCGCTTGACAGCGAAACCGCCGCTGTCCATAACGGGTAATCCGGTGCTGGCACCAACATTTCATCGCCGATGTTCAGCAATGCCTGCATGGATTGCACGATCAGCTCAGAAACACCATTCCCAATGTAGATATCCTCGACTGTCAGGTCGCGCATATCACGGGCCTGATAGTGCTGCATAATGGCTTTGCGCGCCGAAAATAGGCCTTTGGAGTCGCAATAGCCTTGTGCCGTTGGCAAATTACGGATCACATCCACCAGAATTTCATCTGGTGCATCGAAACCAAACGGGGCAGGGTTGCCGATGTTCAGTTTCAGAACCTTATTACCCTCTTCTTCAAGACGCTTAGCTTCTTTTAGCACTGGGCCACGAATGTCGTAACAAACGTTGTCCAGCTTGTTGGATTTCTCAATGGGGGACATAAAAAATTGAGCCTTTTGCTGGTAAAAGCGTGTCCTCAGCGTGGAACACTGCAAGGCATTCAATGTACTCCGACGCCGCTGCTTTTTGAAGTTCTATGCACATCTTTAGCGCGAATGGCTGTTTTTATTTCAAATGAGGGTTGGCCGAAAGCGGGAAATGACATTAATGGTATTTTACCGTTATGCCCTTATCAGTTATGCGTGATTGATGAATTTATCTGAAGTTTTATCCTGGCCGATTTGGATATACACAATAGCTAACAAAAAAATAGCTTTTACAGAGGGAAGGGGATTCTCTTTGCAACAAAGAGTTGCCGTTATGGTGGTTAACCCTCCCTATTGATGCTGCCTTTTAAAGGCAAGAATCTCAATCCAACAGTTTATATCATCATACATATTCTTGCGGTGTGGGTTAGGATAAATTTGTAAATAGGAAAACTATTAAGAATAATTAATGTTAACTTAGAGGATCTTAATGGTTATCAATCGTTACTGTTTGAATTACCTAAGTTAGATAAAAAAAGTGCAGAGTAATACATTGAGATTTTTTAATATTATTTCAGTTAGATAGTCTTGGCCTTTTAATTAAAATGGGTCTCCAACTCTTATAATCAGCCTCGAATAGTGAGATTACTGAAGCAAAAAAATCTTCAGTAATCGAAGATTTAGTGGTTTTTTATGAGCGTATTCACAAACAACTGCATAACTTAGCCAATAGTTTTTTTTAAAAAGAGATAGCGGTAACGAAATATAAGTAAATTTTTTGCCCTACTCTAATGAGTGGGGTACTGTCATACTTAGCGTTGTCCCTTATTGATGGCGCTAATACTTAAACACCAGGGTAGTTTGTAATTAGAATTCAAAAAAGTGAAGAATACACTATGACAAATGCAAATCGTCCGATAATTAATCTCGACCTCGATCTGCTTAGAACCTTTGTAGCTGTTGCTGACTTGAATACTTTTGCCTCTGCTGCTGCAGCGGTTTGTCGAACTCAGTCAGCGGTTAGCCAACAAATGCAACGGTTAGAACAGTTAGTTGGTAAGGAGTTATTTGCCCGTCATGGGCGTAACAAATTACTCACTGAACATGGTCTCCAGTTACTCGGCTATGCCAGAAAAATTTTACGTTTTAACGATGAAGCCTGTACGTCACTCATGTACAGCAATATAGAAGGGTCGCTCGTTATTGGTGCATCTGATGATACTGCCGATACGCTGTTACCCTTTTTGCTGAACCGGGTGGCGACGCTATATCCTCGGCTGGCGATAGATGTGCGGGTAAAACGCAGCCCGCTTATCGCCGATATGCTAAATACTAGCGAGGTGAATCTGGCTATTACGACGGCTAAGGTCGACACTCATCCTCATGTAATTTTGAGAACATCACCGACACTTTGGTACTGTTCCGCCGACTATCAGTTCCAGCCCGGCGAGTCAGTTCCTTTAGTGGTGATGGATGAGCCAAGCCCTTTCCGTGATATGGCAATAGAGCATCTCACCAAAGCGGGTATTGCATGGCGGATAGCCTATGTTGCCTCTTCGCTTTCTGCCATTAGAGCGGCAGTTAGGGCAGGGCTGGGGGTGACCGCCAGACCGATAGAGATGATGAGTCCTGATTTACGGGTGCTGGGTGAAACAGAAGGGCTACCTCGCCTGCCTGAAACTCACTATTCACTCTGTAAAAGCAGTCAGTGTGACAATGAATTGGCATTAGCCATTTTCGATGCCATGCAGGCGGGTCATCAACATGGTTTACAGTCTGACTCAGATCGGGTTCTGGATTCTGATTATCTAATAGACGATATAAGTTAAGAGTTCAACACAAACACTATATTGTAAGCCCCTAATTTTAGGGGCTTTTTAATTTATTTGATAATAAAAATCAGATTTATTCCTGTCTCATATTAATTTTATGCTCAGAACGTCGTTTTATTTACTTATGGCTGTTTATCGACATAAGAAAAATGACGTTAACTAAAGATAAACGTAACTAATATTCATTCTCATTTATTGGCGAATTAATTTAATCAAAACATCGTTTCATTATTAATAAATATTAACGTGCAACTTTTCATAGTGAATATTTATTAAATAACACTCAAAACGTGTTCTGGATCAAAAAAATACCCCTAGCTAGTGAGTGGAAGAACCGGTTATTCCTGAGACAATGGTATAGTTAATGCGAACTATACTGGTTGGCTTATATGTGTATGTTCTGACTTAACAAATTACTGACTCGATTTAGCTTACGAGTTCGCACCAAATGTTAAGTAAGATCGTGCACTTGTAAATTAATCTGTAGTTACTTTTGTCTAAGTTGACAAAAGGTTACCGAAAGGAGTAAAAAGCCCACAGTAAAACACTGGCTAAACAGTTGTAAAGACAGTGTGTTTTGTGTGGTTTTTATCCTTCCCTTTGAATCGATGTGGTGCACTAACTGCCAATACAAGAGCAGGATGTCCGACACCACTTTTGATGAGTAAGCAATGCGTATGTCAACAACCACTGAAGTTATCGCTCATCATTGGGCGTTCGCTGTATTCCTGATTGGCGCAATCGGACTGTGCGGTTTGATGCTGTTGGGTGCGTTCTTCCTGGGCGGGAGAGCTCGGGCCCGTGCCAAAAACGTCCCCTATGAGTCTGGTATTGACTCGGTAGGTTCAGCGCGTATGCGCTTATCTGCCAAGTTTTACCTGGTCGCCATGTTTTTCGTTATTTTCGATGTTGAAGCCCTGTACCTGTATGCGTGGTCAATCTCAATTCGTGAGAGCGGCTGGGTAGGCTTTATCGAAGCAACCATTTTCATTTTGGTGCTTTTGGCTGGTTTGGTTTATCTGGTGCGTATCGGCGCTCTAGATTGGACTCCTGTGCGCTCTAATCGCCGCGTGAGCAAACCGAGCATAGTCAAATACGCCAGCAGTCATCCAGATATACGCCAATAAATACAGCGAGGCATTAACATGGACTATACGCTCACCCGCATAGACCCTAACGGTGAGAACGACCGTTACCCCCTGCAAACTCAGGAAACCGTCAGCGGCGATCCTCTCGAGCAACATGTCCACCGTAGTGTTTACATGGGTAAACTTGAGAACGCCATGCATGACATGGTGAACTGGGGGCGTAAGAACTCTCTTTGGCCGTATAACTTCGGCCTCTCTTGTTGTTATGTCGAGATGGTGACCTCGTTCACTGCGGTACATGACGTGGCCCGTTTCGGTGCAGAAGTTCTGCGTGCTTCTCCGCGCCAGGCCGACTTCATGGTGGTGGCCGGTACGTGCTTCACCAAAATGGCCCCGGTTATTCAGCGTCTGTATGAACAAATGCTCGAGCCAAAATGGGTTATCTCCATGGGGGCCTGTGCCAACTCAGGCGGCATGTACGATATCTACTCCGTGGTACAAGGCGTGGATAAATTCCTACCAGTAGACGTGTATATTCCTGGCTGTCCACCGCGCCCGGAAGCTTATATGCAAGCACTGTTGCTGCTACAGGAGTCTATTGGTAAAGAGCGCCGTCCTCTCTCTTGGGTTGTGGGTGATCAAGGTGTTTACCGCGCCAATATGCAGCCAGAAAGAGAACGTAAGCATGCTGAACGAATTGCAGTAACTAACTTGCGTACACCTGACGAGATCTAACCCGACTTTCGGTGTTGGATTTTTTGTGCGTAAGTGATTTGTTTTTGGATGGAATTGTTTTTATCCAGAACATGTGTGCGGCAAATGACCACAAAATGACACATTCAGTGTGGTGAAAAAACAGTGTGGTAAATAAATAATGACCGATTTAACGACGTCCGACAGCACCCAGCCAGCATGGCAGACCAGCTCACATCTTGATGATCCGGTGATTGGTGAACTGTCGAACCGTTTTGGGCCTGAGGCCTTTGTTGTTCAAGCGACCCGTACCGGTATGCCCGTGGTATGGGTGAAGCGTGAACAATTGCTGGAAATAATGTCGTTCTTAAGAAAACAGCCTAAGCCTTACGTCATGCTGTTTGACTTACATGGTGTGGATGAGCGCCTGCGTACTCACCGCCAGGGTCTTCCTGAAGCGGATTTTTCTGTTTTCTATCATCTGCTCTCCATCGAACGCAACCGCGACATCATGCTGAAAGTGGCGCTGTCTGAAAAAGACTTGCACGTGTCCACAGCCACCAAGATTTTCCCTAATGCCAACTGGTATGAGCGGGAAACTTGGGAGATGTTCGGTATTACCTTTGATGGTCACCCACATCTGACGCGCATTATGATGCCGCAGAGCTGGGAAGGTCACCCGCTGCGTAAAGATTACCCAGCCCGTGCTACCGAGTTCGATCCCTTTGTGCTGACCAAGCAGAAAGAGGATCTGGAGATGGAGTCACTGACCTTCAAACCGGAAGATTGGGGTATGAAGCGCGGGACCGAAAACGAGGACTTTATGTTCCTTAACCTCGGCCCGAACCACCCCTCTTCACACGGTGCATTCCGTATCGTGTTGCAGCTTGATGGTGAAGAAATTGTCGATTGCGTGCCGGATGTGGGCTATCACCACCGTGGCGCGGAAAAGATGGGCGAGCGCCAATCCTGGCACAGCTATATTCCGTACACCGACCGCATCGAGTACCTCGGCGGCTGCGTCAACGAAATGCCATACGTATTGGCAGTGGAAAAACTGGCCGGTATCAAAGTGCCAGAGCGGGTCGACACCATTCGCGTGATGTTATCCGAACTCTTCCGTATCAACAGTCACTTACTCTACATCAGTACCTTTATCCAGGACGTTGGCGCAATGACGCCGGTGTTCTTCGCCTTTACTGACCGTCAGAAAGTGTACGATTTGGTTGAAGCGATCACCGGTTTCCGTATGCACCCGGCCTGGTTCCGGATTGGTGGCGTGGCACATGACCTGCCGCGTGGTTGGGATCGTCTGCTGCGTGACTTCCTCGACTGGATGCCAAAACGTCTGGACTCCTACGTCAAAGCGGCATTGCAGAATAGCATCCTGAAAGGGCGTTCTGTGGGTGTTGCCGCCTATAATTCCAAAGAGGCGTTGGAGTGGGGCGTTACCGGTGCTGGTTTACGTGCGACGGGTGTTGAGTTTGATGTGCGTAAATGGCGTCCATACTCCGGCTACGAAAATTTTGATTTTGAAGTGCCCATCGGTAATAACGGCGACTGTTATGACCGCGTGATGTTGAAAGTGGAGGAGTTGCGTCAAAGCCTGCGCATTCTGGAGCAGTGTTATAAAAACATGCCAGAGGGGCCATTCAAGGCTGACCACCCGCTGACCACACCGCCGCCGAAAGAGCGCACGCTTCAACATATCGAAACGCTGATCACCCACTTCCTGCAAGTGTCATGGGGTCCGGTGATGCCAGCTAACGAATCATTCCAAATGGTTGAAGCGACCAAAGGGATCAACAGCTACTATCTGACCAGTGATGCCAGCACCATGAGCTATCGCACTCGGATACGTACACCAAGCTATGCTCATTTGCAGCAGATCCCATCGGTTATCCGTGGCAGCCTGGTATCTGACTTGATTGTCTATCTGGGCAGTATCGATTTTGTAATGTCTGATGTGGACCGCTAATTATGAGTGACCAAAAAGAGACTCAGGATCAAAAAGAGAACCAAGATGTGGTGGACTTGGCAGTCAATGCGGCTGAACCGGCGACTACAACTGACGTTTTCGAGTTGAGTGCTGAAGAACGTGATGCTATCGAACATGAAAAGCACCATTACGAAGATGCCCGCGCTGCGTCAATCGAAGCACTGAAAATCGTGCAGAAAGGGCGTGGCTGGGTGCCGGATGGGGCGATTCACGCCATTGCTGAAGTGCTGGGTATCCCGGCCAGTGATGTTGAAGGGGTAGCCACATTCTACAGTCAGATCTTCCGCCAACCGGTAGGGCGTCATGTGATCCGCTACTGTGACAGTGTGGTGTGCCATATCACCGGTTATCAGGGGATTCAGGCCGCGATTTCGAAGAAACTCAGCATTCAGCCGGGCCAAACCACCTTTGATGGCCGCTTTACACTGCTGCCAACCTGCTGTTTAGGTAACTGCGATCGTGGCCCCACCATGATGATTGACGACGATACCCACAGCTACCTGAAACCTGAAGATATCGAGAAGTTACTGGAGCAATATCCATGACAGCTAATTCAGGTTTTACCAAAGCCACGGGGTTTAATAAAGAGATTATTCGGACACCGGAAATGCACCCGCTGACCTGGCGTTTACGTGATGACAAACAGCCAGTGTGGCTGGATGAATATCGCAGCAAAACCGGTTACCTGGGCGCTGAAAAAGCCTTAAAAGGCATGGCACCACCTGATGTTGTTAACTTAGTCAAAGACGCGGGTCTGAAAGGCCGCGGCGGTGCAGGTTTCTCCACCGGTTTGAAGTGGAGCCTGATGCCGAAAGACGAAAGCATGAACATCCGCTATCTGTTGTGCAATGCCGATGAGATGGAGCCGGGCACCTATAAAGACCGCTTGCTGATGGAGCAATTGCCGCATCTGCTGGTGGAAGGGATGTTGATCAGTGCCTTTGCGCTGAAAGCCTATCGTGGCTACATCTTCCTGCGTGGCGAATATATCGAAGCGGCGGTGAATTTGCGCCGCGCTATTGCCGAGGCAACCGAAGCTGGCTTGCTGGGCAAAAACATCATGGGCAGCGGCTTTGATTTTGAGCTGATAGTCCATACCGGTGCTGGCCGCTATATCTGCGGTGAAGAGACCGCGCTGATTAACTCGCTGGAAGGCCGCCGCGCCAACCCACGTTCCAAGCCACCTTTCCCCGCTTCTTCGGGTGTTTGGGGTAAGCCGACGTGCGTGAATAACGTGGAAACCCTGTGTAACGTGCCCGCCATTCTTGAGCATGGCGTTGAGTGGTATCAGGGGATCACCGCCGGTAAAAGTAACGATGCTGGCACCAAACTGATGGGCTTCTCTGGCCGGGTGAAAAATCCGGGTTTGTGGGAATTGCCATTTGGTATCACCGCCCGTGAAATTCTGGAAGATTACGCCGGTGGTATGCGTGATGGCCTGAAATTCAAAGCCTGGCAGCCGGGCGGGGCAGGGACTGACTTCCTGACCGCTGACCATCTGGATTTGCCGATGGACTTCGAGAATATCGCCAAAGCAGGTAGCCGTTTAGGCACCGCGCTGGCGATGGCGGTAGACCACGAAATTGGCATGGTGCCTTTGGTGCGCAATCTGGAAGAGTTCTTTGCCCGTGAATCCTGTGGCTGGTGTACCCCGTGCCGCGATGGCTTGCCATGGAGCGTGAAGATCCTGCGCGCACTGGAGCGCGGCGAAGGTCAGCCGGGCGACATTGAGACACTAGAGCAGCTGTGCCGCTTCTTAGGGCCAGGCAAAACCTTCTGTGCTCACGCGCCGGGCGCGGTTGAACCACTACAAAGTGCGATCAAATATTTCCGGGAAGAGTTCGAAGCCGGGATCGCAGCTAAGGACTATGGCAACACCCGAGCCATAGCCGGTATTCAGCCAAACCTTTTAAAAGCACGCTGGTAGCCGCATTGACGCCCTTGCTGTTTTCAGCAAGAGCCAGAATTTTTGATTAACGCTTGTAAACGAACCGTTTTAAGGTCGTCGTACAGACATTAAACGTGTTCACGCACAAGTCACTTGGAAGCATGCATATGGCTACGATACATGTAGACGGCAAAGAATACGACGTAAACGGGGCCGACAACCTGTTACAAGCTTGTCTCTCCCTGGGACTCGATATTCCTTACTTTTGCTGGCATCCGGCGCTGGGAAGCGTCGGCGCTTGCCGCCAATGTGCGGTAAAGCAATACCAAAACGCCGATGATACCCGTGGGCGTTTGGTGATGTCCTGTATGACCCCGGCCACTGATGGAACCTTTATTTCCATTGATGACGGCGAAGCCAAAGCGTTCCGCGAGAGTGTGGTTGAATGGTTGATGACAAACCATCCGCACGATTGCCCGGTCTGTGAAGAGGGGGGTAACTGTCACCTGCAAGATATGACAGTGATGACCGGACACAGTTTCCGCCGCTATCGCTTCAGTAAACGTACTCATCAGAATCAGGATCTCGGCCCGTTCATCTCTCATGAAATGAACCGCTGTATCGCCTGTTATCGCTGTGTGCGCTACTACAAAGATTATGCTGATGGCACCGATTTAGGTGTCTACGGTGCGCATGATAACGTCTACTTTGGTCGTACTGAGAGCGGCACGCTGGAAAGCGAGTTCTCCGGTAACCTGGTAGAAGTGTGCCCGACCGGCGTATTCACCGATAAAACCCACTCCGAGCGTTATAACCGTAAATGGGATATGCAGTTCGCGCCAAGTATCTGTCAGCAGTGCAGTGTGGGGTGTAACACCAGCCCGGGCGAGCGCTATGGTGAATTGCGCCGTATTGAAAACCGCTATAACGGCAGCGTGAACCACTACTTTATGTGTGACCGTGGCCGCTTTGGTTACGGCTACGTCAATCGCAAAGACCGCCCACGTCAGCCGCAGCAACTGCGTGGCAATGACTGGATCCACCTCAACGGCGAACAGGCGATGCAAGGGGCGGCGGATATTCTGCGTCAGGCGAAAAAAACCATCGGTATCGGTTCACCACGCGCCAGTTTAGAAAGCAACTTTGCGTTGCGCGAATTGGTCGGCGTGGAAAACTTCTATACCGGTATCGCCGCCAGCGAACAACGACGCCTGCAACTGATGCTGAAAGTCCTGCAAGAAGGCGGAGTTTATACGCCGTCACTGCGCGAAATTGAAAGCTACGATGCAGTGCTGATCCTGGGTGAAGACTTGACCCAGACTGGCGCGCGTATTGCGCTCTCAGTTCGCCAGGCGGTGAAAGGCAAAGCCCGCGAAATGGCCGCTGCCCAGAAAGTGGCTGACTGGCAAATTGCCGCCATCATGAACATTGGTCAGCACGCGAAACATCCGCTGTTTATCACCAACGTGGATAATACCCGCATGGATGATATCGCAGCATGGAACTATCGTGCGCCAGTAGACGATCAAGCCCGCTTAGGCTTCGCCATCGCCCACGCGCTGGATGACTCTGCGCCTGCGGTTGATGATTTGGCGAAAGAGCTGAAAGGCAAAGTGGATATTATCGTGCAGGCGCTGGCCGGTGCGAGAAAACCGCTAATCATTACCGGCAGTAGTGCAGGTAGTGATGCCATCATTGAAGCGGCAGCCAACGTGGCGAAAGCCCTGAAAGGCCGTGGCGCTGATGTCGGCATCACCTTTGTTGCCAGTGCCGCTAACAGCATGGGTCTGGCCATGATGGGTGGCGGTTCACTGGATCAAGCACTGGCGCAGTTGTCCAGCGGTGAAGCCGATACCGCCATCGTGATGGAAAATGACCTCTATCGCCATGCAGCGAAAGACAAAGTTGATGTGGCATTGGATAAAGTTGCCAACCTGATTGTGGTTGATCATCAGCGCACCGCCATCATGGACAAAGCGAACTTGATTCTGTCTGCCGCCAGCTTCGCTGAAAGCGACGGTACACTGGTCAATCAGGAGGGCCGCGCTCAGCGCTTCTTCCAGGTTTATGATCCCACCTATTACGACGACCCGAAAAAACCAGAAAGCCACAGCATCATGCTGGAGAGCTGGCGTTGGCTGCACTCGCTGCACTCAACCTATACCAGCCGTCATGTGGACTGGACCCAGCTGGATCACGTGATTCAAGCTTGTGTGGCGGCATTGCCACAGCTGGAAGGGATGGTTGCAGCCGCACCGGATGCGACTTTCCGCATTCGTGGGCAGAAACTGGCACGTTCACCTATCCGTTACAGTGGCCGTACCGCGATGCGCGCAGATATCAGTGTGCACGAACCGCGTCAGCCGCAGGATATCGACACGCCGTTTGCCTTCTCGATGGAGGGGAACAACAGCCCGCTGGCGGATCGTCAGCAGATCCCATTTGCCTGGGCGCCGGGCTGGAACTCACCGCAAGCATGGAACAAATTCCAGGCGGAAGTGGGCGGCAACCTGCGCTTTGGTGATCCGGGTGTGCGTCTGATTGAAGCAGGAGAGGGAACACTCGGCTACTTCGATTCAGTCCCGCCGGCCTTTGCCGCCCATGCCGAAAGCTGGCAGATTGCCCCTTACTACCATCTGTTTGGTAGCGAAGAGATGTCCCAACGCTCGGATGTGATCCAACAACGGATGCCAGAGCCTTATGTGATGGTCAACCCAGCCGATGCGGCGCAGTTAGGGGTTAACCTCGGTACGCTGGTGGAGTTCAGCTGTGCGGGCCAAACCTTGCGTTTGCCCGTGCGCTTGAGTGAAACCTTGGCTCAAGGTCAGGTCGGCTTGCCGCTTGGCTTACCGGGGATCCCACCGATTCTGGTGGGTGCGCGCGTTGAGAATCTGCGGGAGGCAGGACTATGAGCTGGTTTACCCCTGAATTGATTGAGATTTTAATCTCTGTCCTGAAAGCGGTGGTGATTCTGTTGGTGGTAGTGACCTGTGGCGCATTTATGAGCTTCGGTGAACGCCGTCTGCTGGGCCTGTTCCAGAACCGTTACGGGCCAAACCGTGTGGGTTGGGGCGGGTCATTGCAGCTGGTCGCTGACATGATCAAGATGTTCTTCAAAGAGGACTGGGTGCCGAAGTTCTCCGACCGCGCTATCTTTACTTTGGCTCCGGTGATTGCTTTTACTTCGCTGCTACTCTCTTTCGCCATCGTGCCGGTCAGCCCGACCTGGGCGGTTGCGGATCTCAATATCGGCATTTTATTCTTCCTGATGATGGCAGGACTGGCGGTTTACGCCGTGCTGTTCGCCGGTTGGTCCAGTAATAACAAATACTCTCTGTTAGGGGCGATGCGTGCTTCGGCGCAGACCCTGAGCTACGAAGTGTTCCTCGGCTTATCCTTGATGGGGGTCGTGGCACAGGCTGGCTCGTTTAACATGCAGGATATTGTTAACTCTCAGGAGCACGTCTGGAATGTTATCCCGCAATTCTTTGGTTTCCTGACCTTTGCCATTGCAGGTGTTGCCGTCTGTCACCGTCATCCCTTTGACCAGCCAGAAGCGGAACAAGAGTTGGCCGATGGTTACCACATTGAATATTCCGGCATGAAATTCGGTCTGTTCTTCGTCGGTGAATACATTGGTATCGTGACTGTCTCCGCGCTGATAGTCACCTTGTTCTTCGGGGGGTGGCAAGGCCCGTTCTTGCCGCCATTTATCTGGTTTGCGCTGAAAACGGCTTTCTTCATGGTGATGTTCATTCTGATCCGTGCCTCCTTGCCGCGCCCACGTTATGACCAGGTGATGTCATTCGGCTGGAAAGTTTGCCTGCCGTTGACCCTGCTGAATCTGCTGGCGACTGCCGCGGTCATTTTGTACAACGCTCAATAAGGGGTGAATGAACCATGACGTTGAAAGAGTTAGTGGTTGGTTTCGGCACCCAAGTGCGCAGCCTGTGGATGATTGGCCTTCATGCCTTCCACAAGCGCGAAACCCAAATGTATCCGGAAGAGCCGGTTTACTTGCCGCCGCGCTATCGTGGCCGCATCGTGCTGACGCGCGACCCTGATGGTGAAGAGCGCTGTGTTGCTTGTAACCTATGCGCGGTTGCCTGCCCGGTGGGCTGTATCTCGCTGCAAAAAGCAGAGCATAAAGATGGCCGCTGGTATCCGGAGTTCTTCCGCATCAACTTCTCCCGCTGCATTTTCTGTGGTTTGTGTGAAGAGGCTTGCCCGACAACCGCTATCCAGCTGACGCCGGATTTCGAAATGGGTGAGTTTAAGCGCCAGGATCTGGTGTATGAGAAAGAAGACTTGTTGATCTCGGGTCCGGGTAAATATCCGGAATATAACTTCTACCGGATGTCCGGTATGGCGGTTGACGGTAAGCCGAAAGGCGAAGCCGAAAATGAAGCCAAACCGATCGACGTTAAAGGTCTGATGCCTTAGGAGCCAGCTTCCATGGAATTTGCATTTTATATTGCAGCATTGGTGGCAGTGGTGGCGACTATTCGCGTTATCACTCATACCAACCCGGTACATGCGCTGCTGTACCTGATTATTTCGTTACTGGCTATCTCTGCGGTGTTCTTTTCGCTGGGGGCTTACTTTGCTGGTGCGCTGGAGATCATCGTTTACGCGGGGGCCATTATGGTGCTGTTCGTGTTTGTGGTGATGATGCTGAACCTGGGCAACGTCGAGCAACAAGAGCGCGACTGGCTGAAACCGACCCTATGGATAGGCCCCGGCTTACTGGCGCTGGTGCTGCTGTCGGTACTGATCTATGCCATTAGCTCGGTTACAGATTCTGGTATTAGCGGCGAAATGGTCGATGCCAAAGCGGTGGGTATCAGCCTATTTGGCCCTTATGTGTTGGCGGTTGAACTGGCGTCAATGCTGCTGTTGGCCGGTCTGGTGGTTGCCTTCCATATCGGGCGTGAGCATAAGCCGGGCGAAGTGCTGGGCGCGAGCGAATCAGCGAAAAGAAAAACGGAGGAACAAGCATGATCCCTCTACAACATGGCCTGATTCTGGCGGCCATTCTGTTTGTGCTAGGGCTAACGGGGTTGCTGATCCGTCGCAATCTGCTGTTTATGCTGATAAGCCTTGAAGTGATGATCAATGCAGCGGCGCTCGCTTTCGTGGTGGCGGGCAGTTATTGGGGGCAGGCTGACGGTCAGGTGATGTATATCCTGGCGATCACGCTGGCGGCAGCGGAGGCCAGTATTGGTCTGGCACTGCTGCTACAGCTGTATCGTCGCCGTCATACTCTGAATATCGATACAGTCAGTGAGATGCGCGGATGAACCTACTATTTTTAACAATTCTGCTGCCACTGCTGGGCTTCTTGCTGTTGGCATTCTCCCGTGGGCGCTGGTCTGAAAATACCTCTGCTACTGTCGGGGTGGGTTCGATTGGTCTGACGGCGCTGGTGACACTCTATGTGGCGGTGGACTTCCTCAGTCAAAAGGCCACTGGGGTACAGGTGTTTAACCAAACACTGTGGAACTGGATGTCGGTCGGCACCTTCAATATTCCGTTGACCCTAACGCTGGATGGTTTGTCGCTCACTATGTTGTCGGTGGTGACTGGCGTGGGCTTCCTGATCCACATGTATGCCTCTTGGTATATGCGTGGGGAGGAGGGCTACTCCCGCTTCTTCGCCTACACCAACCTGTTTATCGCGAGCATGGTGGTTCTGGTGCTGGCGGACAACCTGATGCTGATGTATCTGGGCTGGGAAGGCGTGGGGCTGTGCAGTTACCTGCTGATTGGTTTCTACTACACCAACCCGGCTAACGGCGCGGCGGCGATGAAAGCCTTTATCGTGACCCGCGTGGGTGACGTGTTCCTGGCTATCGCGCTGTTCATTCTGTACCAAGAGCTGGGCACACTGAACATCCGTGAGCTGATGATCCTGGCACCGCAGAAACTGGAGATGGGCGGAACCGCCATTACCTGGGCGACACTGATGCTACTCGGTGGTGCGGTCGGTAAATCGGCGCAATTGCCGTTACAAACCTGGCTGGCAGATGCAATGGCTGGCCCGACACCGGTTTCCGCGCTTATCCATGCGGCCACCATGGTTACTGCGGGTGTATATCTGATTGCCCGCACTCACGGTCTGTTCCTGATGGCACCGGAAGTGCTGCATCTGGTGGGGATTATCGGAGCGGTCACCTTAGTGCTGGCGGGTTTCGCGGCACTGGTGCAAACCGATATCAAGCGGGTGCTGGCCTACTCCACCATGAGCCAAATTGGCTACATGTTCCTGGCGCTGGGCGTTCAGGCGTGGGATGCAGCTATCTTCCATCTGATGACCCATGCTTTCTTTAAAGCACTACTGTTCCTCTCTTCCGGTTCAGTGATTCTGGCCTGTCACCACGAGCAAAATATCTTCAAAATGGGCGGTCTGCGTAAAACCATTCCATTGGTCTATATCTGCTTCCTGGTGGGCGGGGCGGCGCTGGCAGCATTGCCAATCGTCACTGCCGGCTTCTACAGTAAAGACGAAATTCTGTGGGGCGCATTGGCCAGTGGCCATATCAATCTGATGGTTGCCGGGCTGGTTGGGGCACTCCTCACCGCACTCTACACCTTCCGGATGATTTTCATTGTGTTCCATGGCGAGCCAAAAACTAAAGCGCATCCGGTCAAAGGGATCACCCACAATCTGCCGCTGATAGTGTTGCTGGTGCTGTCGACCTTTGTTGGCGCGCTGATAACACCGCCACTGGCGGGCGTGTTGCCAGAGCTTCACTTTGGTGAAGAGGGCAAAATGCCGCTGGAAATCTTCTCCGGCGTGCTGGTGGTGATTGGTATTGCGTTGGCCGCGTTCCTGTATCTGGGCAAACGTCAGTGGGTCAATAGCATCGCGCAAAGTGCGCCGGGCCGCTTCTTTACGCTCTGGTGGTTCCACGCGTGGGGCTTCGACTGGCTCTACCATAATGTATTTGTTCGCCCGTATCTGTGGATTGCAAAACTGCTGCAGCGTGATCCGCTGAACTCACTGATGAATACCCCGGCGATACTTTCGCGCTGGAGTAATCGCGGTCTGACCGTCAGTGAAAATGGACAGGTGCGTTGGTATGTCGCGTCTATGGGTTTGGGTGCAGTCGTCGTACTGGCTCTGTTGCTTTTCGTTTAATTAGGGACACAAAACGCCATGCTATTACCTTGGCTAATTCTTCTCCCCTTTATCGGCGGTCTGCTGTCTTGGCAGTGTGAGCGCTTCGGGACTAAAGTTCCGCGTTGGATAGCGCTGTTCGCGATGGGGCTGACATTGGTACTCTCCCTGCTATTGTGGGGGCAGGGCAACTATTCACTGGTTAATCCGGCGGGTATCCCGCAGTGGCAGTCAGAATTCACCTTGCCGTGGATCCCACGGTTCGGCATTGAGTTCCATCTGGCACTGGATGGCCTATCACTGCTGATGGTGGTGCTGACGGGGCTGCTCGGTGCCTTGGCTATCCTCTGTTCGTGGCGTGAAATTCAGCGCAATCAGGGCTTCTTCTACCTGAATCTGTTGTGGATCCTGGGTGGGGTCATCGGCGTGTTCCTCGCCATCGACATGTTCCTGTTCTTCTTCTTCTGGGAAATGATGTTGGTGCCGATGTACTTCCTGATTGCCTTGTGGGGTCACAAAGCATCAGACGGTAAAACCCGCATCGCGGCGGCAACCAAGTTCTTCATCTATACCCAGGCCAGCGGCTTGATTATGTTGATTGCCATTTTGGGGTTGGTGTTTGTGCACTATAACGCCACCGGTATCTGGACATTCAACTACGAAAATCTGCTGAAAACGCCGATGTCCCACAATGTGGAATGGTTGCTGATGCTGGGCTTCTTTATCGCCTTCGCGGTAAAAATGCCGGTGGTGCCACTGCACGGCTGGTTGCCCGATGCACACAGTCAGGCGCCAACAGCGGGTTCTGTTGACTTAGCCGGGATTTTGCTGAAAACGGCGGCCTATGGTTTGCTGCGTTTCAGCCTGCCACTGTTCCCGAATGCATCCGCTGAGTTCGCGCCGATTGCCATGTGGCTAGGTGTTGTCGGCATTTTCTACGGTGCATGGATGGCCTTCTGCCAGACCGACATCAAGCGCCTGATTGCTTACACCAGCGTGTCACACATGGGCTTCGTGTTGATTGCCATCTACACCGGCAGCCAACTGGCCTATCAGGGGGCGGTTATTCAGATGATTGCTCACGGCTTGTCAGCCGCCGGTATGTTCATCATCTGCGGCCAGTTGTACGAGCGCCTGCATACCCGTGATATGCGCCAGATGGGCGGCCTGTGGGGGCGAATCAAATACTTGCCTGCGCTGTCGCTGTTCTTCGCAGTGGCCACCCTGGGGATGCCGGGTACTGGTAACTTCGTCGGCGAATTTATGATCCTGTTCGGCAGCTTCCAGGTTGTTCCAGTGATTACCATTATCTCTACTTTTGGGCTGGTTTTTGCTTCGGTTTACGCGCTTGTCATGATGCAACGTGCCTATTACGGCGCGCCAAAATCAGAAGAGCCGTTACCGGGCATGAGTGCAAGGGAGCTGTCTATCATCCTGCTGTTAGTGGTGTTGCTGGTGTTGCTCGGGGTTTACCCGCAGCCGATTCTCGACACCTCTCATGCTGCGATGAGTAATGTGCAACAGTGGTTCAATGCCTCATCTATTCCAGTTCCATCTCTTACAACTACAAGGCCGTAATTCGCCATGACAATAACTCCTCAACAACTGATCGCAATGCTACCGCTGTTGATCGTCGGATTGACGGTGGTGGTTGTGATGCTCTCCATTGCGTGGCGACGCGATCACTTTATCAACGCCACCCTGACGGTTATCGGGCTAAACCTGGCGCTGCTCTCCCTCTATTTCGTTGGGCAGGTCGGGCCAATGGATGTCACGCCGCTGATGCGGGTTGACGGCTATGCGATGTTCTATACCGGGCTGGTGATTGTTGCCAGTCTGGCGACCAGCACCTTTGCTTATCCGTGGCTAAATGGCTATCCGGATAACCGCGAAGAGTTCTACCTGCTGGTGCTGATTGCCACCATGGGGGGCATTCTGCTGGCGAGCGCTAACCATTTGGCGTCGCTATTCCTCGGTATTGAGCTTATCTCGCTGCCGCTGTTCGGGCTGATTGGTTATGCCTATCGCCAGAAGCGCTCACTGGAAGCCAGTATCAAATACATGCTGCTGTCGGCGGCGGCGTCGTCATTCCTGCTGTTTGGTATGGCGCTGCTGTATGCTGAGTCTGGTAGCTTGTCTTTCGCCGGTTTGGGCAAGAGCCTGAGTGACTCCACTATCCACCAGCCGCTGATCCTGGCAGGCCTCGGGATGATGATTGTTGGTCTTGGCTTTAAGCTGTCGTTGGTGCCGTTCCAACTCTGGACGCCAGATGTTTATCAGGGTGCACCTGCTCCGGTATCCACCTTCCTGGCCACCGCCAGCAAGATTGCCATCTTTGCGGTGGTGATGCGCCTGTTCCTATACGCGCCAGCCGCCGACAGTGAAGCGGTGCGTTTAGTGCTCTCACTGATTGCCGTGGCGTCGATTCTGTTCGGTAACCTGATGGCGATCAGCCAGACCAACATCAAGCGCCTGCTGGGCTACTCCTCTATCGCGCACCTTGGCTACTTGCTGATTGCGCTGGTGGCGGTGCAGACCCATCAGCTGGCACTGGAAACCGTCGGCGTCTATCTGGCCGGTTACCTGTTCAGCAGCCTGGGTGCCTTTGGTGTCGTCAGCCTGATGTCCAGCCCGTACAAAGGCCCGGATGCGGAGTCCCTGTTCTCTTATCGCGGGTTGTTCTGGCATAAGCCCATTCTCTCTGCGGTGATGACGGTGATGATGCTGTCACTGGCGGGTATCCCCATGACACTGGGCTTTATCGGCAAATTCTTCGTGGTGGCAATGGGTGTCAGCGCCAACCTGTGGTGGTTGACCGGTGCCGTGGTTTTGGGCAGTGCCATTGGTCTGTACTACTATCTGCGCGTGACGGTGAGTTTGTACCTCAGCGCGCCGGAAAAATTGGTGCGTGATACACCAAACAACTGGGCATTGACTGCCGGTGGTGTGGTGGTGCTGATTTCCGCGATTTTGGTGCTGTTCCTGGGTATCTACCCGCAGCCATTGATTTCGCTGGTACAGTTGGCTCAACCGCTGATGTAATTTATTGTTAAATCGGCAAGTCCAACCCCCGTTCAGCAAAACTGGCCGGGGGTTTTGTTTTATGGGTGACGGGCACCGCTAAAGCTTATCTCAAGCGCACTGATGACCGCCCGCACTCTGGCCGCCCGCTGTACATCCGGGTGAACCACCAACCAGATATCCACCCAATCTTGTTGCTCTGGCCAGATGCGCACCAGCTCGTCGTCATTATTAGCCAAAAAGCACGACAGCAAGCCAATACCCACCCCTTTACGTGCTGCAGCCCGCAACAATTGCTGAGAATTACTCTCCAGCACCACATGGGGATTTTCCAAGGTTTCACCGCACAAATCTTGCCAGTGGCGCGGCACAGATTGCCGCGGAAATAGCAGCAGTTCGTGACCACGAAAATGTTCACCCCGTTGTGGCTCGCCGCAGCGGGCCAAATAATCACGGCTGGCATACAGGCCCATCTCGATAGTTGCCAACCGCTTGATAACCAGCTCATTATCATCAGGGCGGATACCGCGAATGGCCAGATCGACACTGTGATAAGCAATATCAGAGATATCAATGCCCGTCAGCACCCGCAGAGTAATCTCGGGATAATGCTGGTGTAGCTGCTTGAGGGCGGGCAGCACAAAGGCTTCAGCCAAGGTGTCGGTAGTGGCGATGCTCACAATACCCTGTGAGCGGCTATCACTGTTGGAGGCTTTGCGGCCAATACTTTGCGCGGCATTTTCCATCACCATAACTTCAGCCAGCACCTGTTCTCCTAGCGGGCTGAGGGTAAAGGCTTTTGGTGTGCGGATAAACAGCTTCGCGCCCAGAACCTGTTCCAAGGTGGTGATTCGACGGCCGACAGTGGCCTGATCCACCTGTAGCTCATGGGCTGCCTGGCGCAAGCTGCCCTTACGCGCGATGGCAAGGAAGAATCTGGCATCATCCCAATTCATTGATAGCGTCTCTGAGTTGTTGGGTGGGATAGGGGAGGATTATAGCTAACGGCGATTCGGCTGAGAAATAAATGCATCACTCTGATGCATTCTTGCAGATACTGACTTGCCGATGCCCTCCGTATAATGCCCTGTTTTCAATTTGTCGTACTGACAATATCTTGTACTTATCGCGCAGTTTCAGGAGCCAATGATGACTGAGGCATTAACCCGCACCGCACCCGCTAGCCACACGGCGACTACCTATTTTTCGGTGCTATTTTTCATTGCACTGGCATTGACCGCGGCACTACTTAACAGCAGCGCGCCAACACCGCTTTATCCGCTGTATCAGCAACAACTGGCCTTAACCTCGGTCAGTTTGACTATGATCTATGGCGCTTATGCTGCGGGGGTGTTGATTTCACTGTTTGCGGTAGGGAATCTGGCCGGGAAAGTGACAGACCTGCGGCTGATGATTCTGCCCGCGCTGGGCGCGGTGCTGGGGGGCGCATGGTTATTCGCCGTTGCTGGTTCTTTCAGCCTAATGTTTATGGCGCGATTATTAGCGGGGATTGGAACCGGGGCGCTGACTGGCGCAGCAAATCTGGCCTTGATTCGTTTTTGCCCGCCTGATGGCGGTAAACGCGCGGCATTGATTGCCACCTTATCTTTTACCGTCGGACTGGCGTTGGGGCCGGTATTTAGCAGTTTGTCACTGCAAGCCAATTTCCACCCGACAGTGGTGCCGTTTGTTTTAATTATTGTGATGGCTATGACGGCCGCGCTGGGAGTGGCATTTTTCTGGCCCAAGCACGTTGCGGTGGTTATCCCACACTCTACTAGTGGGCCGCGCTCGCAAGATAGCCGCTTGCTCATTGGCCTACGGCTGAGCGGCAGTAAATTCTTCCTTTGTGCGGCGGCACTGTTTGTCTCTTGGGCCGTTGCTGCCAGTATTCTGGCGATCGGGCCGGCCATTGCAGAGCAGTTGTTATCAGTCCAAAGCAAAGGGTTATTTGGCTATGTCATCGCGTTATATCTGGTGATTGCCGGTATCTGCCAATTAGTCAGCCGCAATTTGGATAGCCGTTTCTCACTGTACTCCGGCTGTCTGGCTCAAGGGGTTGCTGTGATAGCTTTTGCGGCTGCGGTTCACTTCCATTCATTGCTTTTGGCGGGGATGGGCATGGTGGTGACGGGCTATGCGTTCGGCTCTATCTTTGTTGGCAGTGCCGCACTGGTGAATTTGATTTCACCGCAAGCCAGTCATGCGCGTTTGTTGTCGCTGTTTTATGTCATTGCCTACACCGCCAACTGGGTTCCGGTGTTACTGGGGGTGATAATTGACCGCAGTAGTTTGTTGGTGGCCACCAATACCTTATTTATTGTGGCTGCGCCGGTGTGTTTATTCTTGTCCGTCTTTATTGCCCGCGCAGATTTTCCGCGAAATTAAGGCTGTTTAAGGTTGGGGTGGGGTTAATAGTGGATGCGATGACATGCTGAATTTACATAAAATAGAGGCTTATAGGTAGCCTCATTAATGGGGGCTCATGGTGGAAATGTTATTAAGGTGATATTTATGGGTGTAGTGAGTTATGTTTCTCGAGGTTTTCATGCTGCCAAAGAATTAATTAATCATGATCCTAACGATAAGTCTTTTTTAAAGGCAAAGCCGGAAGTATTTAGTGAGAATGAAGGCGTTGTAATTAATAATCTAATTAGTCGTTTAAATAAGGAAGAAAAAGACAAAACTGTCAGTGATAAACTTTCCGTTCCAATAGAAATAGATAAAATGGTGAATAAAAGCAAAGAACACCTTGATTTTTTTCTTTTAAAAGCACAAAAGGATGAAGATTCATGTAGTTATCTTATTGAAAGATCACAGTGTGACTTTGTCGGTGGCATATCAAAAGAACGACCTGAAATGAGACTGGAACTGGTTAAGTTCGTTAAAAATCATGTTGTTAATGAAATCATTGGAAAGGTTGATTTAACGTGTGAGAGAGCGGTTTCTTCATATTCAAAATTTATAGATCTTGGAAACCTAATAATAAATGAGCTAAAAGACAGTATGTCTAAATTGGGAGAAACAAATGAAAAAATCAAGTTGCTGGATTCTGTCAGTGGCAATGAACATATTTCTTCTGATTTGACTGCTCATATAAATAAACATGCTAGCTACAGCGTAGAGCCTGAAATATTTTATCCTCTGATAGTAAAATATTATGAGCACCAAGCCGAAAGTCTGTTTTTACCGTCAATGGAAGAGTTAGAAACCCTCATTAATAGTGTTGTGAATAGCGTCATTGGACAATTAGAATATACCAAATCACTATCTGATAGCGAGTTGGAAAAAGTGTTGAACCGGCCTACTAGTGCGCGTGATGCAATATATTTCTCTCAGTTAGTGTGAATCATGTCACAAAAAAAATGTATTGAATGTTGTTCATTCAGTATTTTTGAGATTTAAATCTCAAAAAACACTTTGGATTCAGGTAAACTGCGCAACTTTCACGCAATACACTTTCTCTTTTAACCTTTGTTGCGCAGGTCAATGCTGATGAACATTATTCTGATGATTGCCATTACCACCGGCATTCTCTCTGGTCTCTGGGGGTGGGTTGCGGTCAGCCTGGGCCTAATCAGCTGGGCGGGTTTCCTCGGCTGTACCGCCTATTTTGCCTGCCCACAAGGCGGATTGAAAGGTTTGCTGATTACCCTGTTAACCTGCATGAGCGGGGTATTCTGGGCAATGATGATTATTCAGGGCAGCGCCTTGCAGCCTGAATGGGCCATCCTTGGCTATGTTCTGACTGGCATTGTAGCGTTTTTGATGTGCATCCAAGCTTGCCAGCAGTGGCTAGCATTTGTTCCCGGCACCTTTATCGGTGCTTGCGCCACTTTCGCCGGTAATGGTGATTGGAAACTCGTCATTGTCTCGCTGTTAGTCGGGGTGGTATTTGGCTATGTCATGAAGAACAGTGGATTGTGGTTGGCGGCCCGGCGGGAGCAGCAAGGGAGGAGTCCTTTGGAGCCTGGGGTTGATATTGATTAGTGATCTAGTTCGGTTGATATGTCCCGAAACCTGATCCGGTATCTATCAACCGAAATAACACCGAATCACAAAAGATGATTTGCTACTTTAACCACAATCTTACGCAGCGGTGCTACCTCTCCCAACGTTCCCATTGGGCGATGTAACTCACCAGGGAACAGCAGGGCGATATCGCCAGGAGCCAGTGTTAACAAGGTTTCGGTGGTAATTCCTTCAAACAAACCATAATCTCGCTCGGTATCAAAATCCATCGTCGGGCGCTGGCCTTGAGCTGATGGTGAAGCACCAATTACCTCGCTCCCTTCCAACAGAATATGAATATCAATATAATAACGATGTAATTCAGGGGCTTGCTCATACAATGGTTTGGACGCGGCAATAATGTGATTTAGGTAAATCTCGCGGCCTTCAATATCTTGTTCCCCAGCGGGAAGATTGGCTAAATCCATCTTGCTGATGGTGGCCAGTGTGCGGCGGATAGCATCCGGGTAAAGAGGGTTATTCACCGCGTTTTTCAGTTCATCAAGTATCATAACTATTCCTATATTCCTGCGTGTCCATCATGCCGGGCACTTAAGCACAATGGTTGATATTATTTTCTGCTGATGTTGTTTCTTGCTCTAGCGCGGCAATGCAGTGTTCAACAACACCGGCAATGTCAGGCGAGATATCAATGGGAATGATGTCCGGTTCGCTGGCCCCAGGGGCTTCCAATGTCGTGAACTGGCTCTTTAACAGGCTCTCTGGCATAAAATGCCCGGCGCGTTGCTGCATTCTGTGCAGCACTAAATCGTAATCACCGGTCAGCCACAAAAAACGGATGCCGTGGTTCCCCTCGCGCAGGCGGTCACGATACTGTTTTTTCAGGGCCGAACAGACCAAAAAACCCACTTCATTCTTTTGTTGCAAACTATAGGCCACGTCACTTAGCCGCTCAAGCCAGGGGGCGCGATCTTGATCATTCAGTGGCTGACCTGATGCCATTTTCTGAATATTGGCGCGGGGATGCAGGTCATCACCATCAATAAATTTGGCGTTAAGGGCCAGCGCCAGCGCCTGACCCACACAGGATTTACCTGTGCCGGAGACACCCATGACAATAATGCATTTACCAGACATATCTTTCCTCTGTGCCTATCAGACTGCGACCAACATGCCGCCATCAACAAACAGTAGATGACCATTAACGAAATCAGAGGCTTTGGATGACAGATACACCGCAGCACCAATCAGCTCTTCCGGGTTCCCCCAGCGGGCCGCTGGCGTACGTTTACACAACCAATCGGTAAAGGCTTGATCGTCGACTAGCGCTTTTGTCATCTCGGTTTTGAAATAACCAGGGGCGATACCATTGACCTGAATGTTGTAACGGGCCAGCTCGACACACATACCGCGAGTCAGCATTTTGACCGCGCCTTTAGAGGCAGCATAAGGCGTGATAGTGTCGCGACCTAATTCACTTTGCATGGAGCAAATATTGATAATTTTTCCGCGTTGGCGCTTAACCATATAACGGGAGACCGCTTGTGAAACCAAAAATACTGATTTCTGGTTTACGGCAATAACATCGTCCCAATCTTTTTCTGGGAATTCAGTAAAAGCATGACGGCGTTGAATGCCGGCATTATTAATTAAAATATCAATAGCGCCAATGCTGCTCTCTATTTGTTCGATGGTCTCATTAACCGCATCATGATTAGTCACATTAAAGGCCGCCGCATGAGCAACAAATCCGCTAGCGCGTAATTCAGCAACGGCTTTTTCTGCCCGCTCGGCGGTGATATCATTAATAATGATTTCCGCACCAAATTCGGCCAACCCTTTTGCTAATAAAAATCCGATGCCTTGTGCTGAACCTGTAATCAATACTTTGCGTTTTTCTAACGAAAATAGATTCTTCATTTTTAATTCCTAATGGCGCTAATCAAGCGACATGTAAAATAAATATCATGGTTGATTACTGTTGAATGAATACAGTAATAACTTAAATTTCGGCAATAAAATCACGAATAATAAAATCGTTATTATTTCCTAAAATTGCTTTAAACTGATGGAAATCCGATTGGCGGTATTCCCATTAAACTGACCGTCTGAAAACATGTCTCTATCAGAACGTTTTCCGCCTTACCAAACTGTGATGCAGATCACTTTAAATCATGTTACGACAAGTTGTTACCGCTTACGTGAGCAATATCGCCTTGAGGATAGAAAAAGAGCGCCGTTAGCCGAGGCTTTGCCCATTTCATTAACAGCTTGCAGATTAACTTATTGATAATAAAATAACTTAATAATGATCAGTAGGATTGTTATGGTATATTTAGCCCGTAACATGCTTTTCATTGCACCAGTTAACAGTGCATAATCACTTTACCCATCCCGCCCTCTTGTTCCAGGTATTTGCCATGAAAAACCAGCGTGTTACGTTACAGGATATCGCGTTACTTGCCGGCGTGACTAAAATGACAGTCAGTCGCTATTTGCGCACGCCGGAAAAAGTGGCACCAGAAACCGGTAAGCGCATTGCTCAGGTGATGGCTGAAGTCAACTACAGTGCTGATTCTGAAGGGGAAACGGGTCTTAATCAAAAAAGTCCGCGTATAGGAATTTTGGTGCCCTCCTTTAATAACCAGATTTTCTCCGATTTATTAGCGGGTATTGAGTCAGTGACTGCCGCCAGTGGTTACCAGACGCTGGTGGTTAACTATAACTACAGTAAAGAGCGTGAAGAGGAGCAGATAGTTAATCTACTCTCCTGCCAGATTTCCGGTTTGATACTCACGGACTCCGAACATACTTTACGCGCTGATAAATATCTGAATGCTTCAGAAATTCCAATTGCCCAAGTGATGGATCTGGAGCCGCAATTTAATCGCATCACCGTCGGGTTCAATAATTATCAGGCCGCCTACGATATGACCGCAACACTGCTAGCCAGTGGAAAACAGAATATTGTCTATTTTGGTTCCATGTCTGATATGCGTGATCGCAAGCGTTATCAAGGTTATAGCCAGGCAATGAGTGACGCTGGTTTCACGCCATTACATATTACGCCCAATAAAGTCTCTTCGGTCTCTATTGGGGCCGGGATGTTGGCATTGGCACGACAAATGTATCCACAGGCCGATGCTATTTTCTGTACTAATGATGATATGGCGGTGGGAGTGTTACAAGAGTGCTTAAAATTGGGCATGGCGATACCCGCTGAAATGGCAATTTCCGGTTTTCATGGGTTGGATATTGGTCAGGCAACCACGCCAGTGCTGGCCAGTGTCACCACGCCACGTTTTGAAATGGGTAAAGTTGCCGCTGAAATTTTGATTAAAAAAATTAAAAATATCCCGACAATTGAACAGGTTGACCTCCATTATCGGATTTCACTTGGTGGCACTATTTAGGTTACAGCCATTTCTACACGGGTGGTCACCCCACATTTTCTGCTACTGTTTGCTGCAATTGCAGCCATTCACTTCTCATTATCTCCCTTGCTGTTACCTGATTCCCGCCATAACAAATTACCGCAGCTGATAACATTTTAGTAAATGCCTTACATAAATGATTAACGCTCACTTGATTAGCTGAAACAATTCAGCTCGAACTATGATAGATAGGTCACGTTACCGGTAACATGTTTTCTTAACATGATTTACAGTGACCCACATCACAAAATAAAACATTGAAAACAGGTCTCATAACGACATTCGCTGAATGGCTGCATCATCCGATGATGACCTCTCGCCATTCTGGTTTCTTTGATTTATTGACATGGTCAGGTACTCGTAATGAAAAACAGCACGCAATCCAGCGCCAAACAAGCCGTATTAATCATCGCTCCAGTAATGGACTATCTGACGGAGAAATTGGAACAAAACTTCACTGTTCACAAACTCTTCCAGATGGCGGATCACGCGGAGTTTCTGGCTGAGCAGGGTATTAACATTAAAGGTATCGTGACCCGTGGTGATATTGGCGTGACCAACGAAGTTCTGGCGTTATTACCTGAAGTGGAGATTATCTCAATCTTCGGTGTCGGAACTGATGCCGTGGATCTGGATTATACCCGTGAGCGCAAAATCATTGTGACCACCACACCGGGTGTGCTGACAGATGATGTGGCTGACACCGCACTGGGACTGATTATTGCCACCTCGCGCCGCTTATGTCAGGCCGATAAATTCCTGCGATCGGGTCAGTGGCCACACAGCAGTTTGCCATTAGCGTCCAAAGTGACCGGTAAACGCCTAGGGATATTTGGTATGGGGCGTATTGGTCAGGCCATTGCCCGCCGTGCCGCTGGTTTTGATATGCAAATTACCTATACCGATAGGGTACAGATTGAGAGTCTGCCATATCAATATGTGCCAGATTTAATCACTCTGGCGCAACAGAGCGATATTCTGGTGGTGGCTATCTCGGGTGGGAAAGAGAGTGCCGGTCTGGTGGATAAAGCTATTTTTGCGGCGATGCCAAATCATGGGATGCTGATCAATATTGCCCGTGGCAGCATGGTTAATCAGGATGATTTAATTTATGCACTGCAACAGCAAGATATTGGCGGTGCGGGTCTGGATGTATTTTCCGATGAGCCGAATGTGCCACAGGCATTAATTGAGATGGATAATGTCGTGTTACTGCCCCATATCGCCAGCGCAACAAAAGAGACGCGTATTCAAATGAGCGATATTGTATTCTCAAATATTCATGCCAATTTTTCGGGTGAGCAGGCACCGACCGCAATTGTTTATTAAAAAATAAAGTCATAGTAATAATAAAAACATTTTGTGAAGTTTAATTAACAACTGCAAATATTCCTTATTTGCTTTCGGTATTCCCTGCGTCTTTATGCGCGATGCAGGGTAATGCTTAGCTATTATCATGAGGCGTGTTTATATGGACAGTAAGATCCCTAATGCCCGTTGGTTCCGCGTTATTGTGCCAATAATGATTGCTTGTATTATTTCTTTTATGGACCGGGTCAATATTAGTTTTGCGCTACCTGGCGGTATGGAGAGTGATCTGGCGATTACCAGTCAAATGGCTGGCTTAGCGGGCGGTATTTTCTTTATTGGTTATCTATTTTTACAAGTGCCGGGTGGCCGTATTGCGGTACATGGCAGCGGCAGAAAATTCATTGCCTATTCTCTGGCGGTCTGGGCCGTCGTCTCGATTCTGACCGGTTTTGTCACCAACCATTATCAACTGTTATTCCTGCGCTTTGTGCTGGGGGTCTCTGAGGGCGGTATGCTACCGGTGGTCCTGACCATGGTGAGTAACTGGTTCCCGGAACGTGAAATTGGCCGCGCCAATGCTTTCGTCATGATGTTCGCCCCCATCGGTGGTATGTTCACCGCGCCACTGTCCGGCTTTATTATCAATGCACTCGACTGGCGCTGGCTGTTCTTCCTTGAAGGTTCCCTGTCCGCCATCGTGCTGGTGATGTGGTGGTTTGTTATCAGTGACCGCCCTGAAGAGGCGAAATGGCTATCCGCAAAAGAGCGCGACTATCTGGTCACTGAGCTGTCACGGGAACGCGCAGAGCGGATGCTTGATGCGCCGGTGACCAATGCCCCATTAAAAGCCGTGTTCCTGAATAAAGGGCTGATGAAACTGGTGGCGCTGAACTTCTTTTATCAAACCGGGGATTATGGTTACACCCTGTGGCTGCCAACCATTTTGAAAAATCTGACCGGCGGTAATATGGCCTCGGTCGGTATTCTGGCTATTCTGCCGTTTATTGCCACTACCGCTGGGATTTATGCCATCTCCACCCTGTCGGATAGAACCGGTAAACGCCGCCTGCTGATTATGATTTCACTGTTCTGCTTCGCCGCCGGTCTGGTGACCTCGGTGATTTTCCGCCATAACGTGTTGATCTCCTATCTGGCGCTGGTGGTGTGTGGTTTCTTCCTCAAAGCCGCAACCAGCCCATTCTGGTCTATCCCAGGGCGCATTGCCGTGCCAGAAGTGGCCGGTGGCGCACGGGGTGTCATCAATGGCTTAGGTAATCTCGGCGGATTTTGCGGCCCCTATCTGGTCGGCGTGATGATCTTCTTCTATGGCCAGAGTGCGGCGGTTTGCATGTTAGCAGGCTCCTTGATTATTGCCGGGTTGATTACCCTGACATTACCAAAAGAGTGCGATGTTGAAGTTAAAACGCAGGGCAAGGGTATTGCGGGCAAAGGGCTGGTTAAGGTCAAACGCGCTTAAATCCGCCAGGCGGTATCGGCTGGATACCCTGATACCGCCTGCTGTCTATCACCGGAGAGTGTCATGAATTTACAGCAGCAACTCATTGCCTGCCAACAGCATCAGCAACGATTACAACTGATGCATTTCGATCACGAAATCGCCTGGCAGTTAGGTGAAAAAATAAAGCGGCAAGCGGAACGGCAAGGTGCGGCATTGGCTATCGATATCACCGTCAATCGCCAAACCTTATTCAGCTATACCATGCCCGGCACCAGCGCAGAAAATCATGATTGGTTGCGGCGCAAGCGCAATGTAGTGGAGCTGCTAAATACCAGCTCCTATGCCGCAGGATTGATGTTACAACAGCGCCAAACCTCACTGGAAGCTCGCTATGGGGTTAGCCTGCGGGACTATGCCGCGCTGGGTGGTGGCTTCCCGTTGCAGGTTAAACCGGCGGGTATTATTGGCAGCGTTAATGTTTCCGGCGCACCACATTTGGATGATCACAATTTGCTGTTACAGGTACTGGCGGAGTTTATCGGCTTGCCTGCGGGCAGTATTGAGCTTTTGGCTCCCCTGAGCGAATAAGGAGTGGTGATGAACCCGACTCTCACCCATGTCACACAGCGTATTACTGCGCGATCTGCACCGACCCGCACGGCCTATCTGCAACGTATCAGCGCGGCAAAAGAGAATACAGTCCACCGCTCACAACTGGCCTGCGGCAATCTGGCTCACGGCTTCGCCGCTTGTCAGCCGGAAGATAAAGCCGCGCTGAAGAGCATGGTGCGCAGCGATATTGCCATTATTACTTCCTATAACGACATGCTATCGGCTCATCAACCTTATGAATATTATCCGCAACAACTGAAAGAGGCACTGCATGAGGTCGGTGCCGTCGGGCAGGTGGCGGGTGGCGTCCCCGCGATGTGTGACGGCGTGACACAAGGGCAGGATGGCATGGAGTTGTCGCTGATGAGCCGCGATGTTATCGCCATGTCAGCGGCCATCGGCCTGTCACACAATATGTTTGATGGCGCGCTCTATCTTGGGGTGTGCGACAAAGTTGTGCCTGGATTACTGATGGCCGCCTTGTCATTCGGCCACTTACCGGCGGTTTTTGTCCCCGCAGGGCCAATGGCGACGGGACTGTCCAATAAAGAGAAAGTGCGGGTTCGCCAGCTGTTTGCTGAGGGTAAAGTGGACAGACACGCCTTGTTGGAGGCGGAATCCGCCTCTTATCATAGCGCGGGCACCTGTACTTTTTACGGCACTGCCAACTCCAATCAGATGGTGATGGAGGTGATGGGGCTGCATTTGCCCGGCTCCTCTTTTATCCAACCCAACACCCCACTGCGTGATGCGCTCACTGCCGCCGCGGCGCGGCAAGTGACACGACTGACTGAAAGTAGTGGTAACTATCTGCCGGTGGGGCAATTGGTGGATGAAAAGGTGGTGGTCAACGGCATGGTGGCGCTATTGGCCACTGGCGGTTCGACCAACCACACCATGCATCTGGTGGCGATGGCGCGCTCGGCGGGCATTATTATTGATTGGGATGATTTCTCCGAGTTATCGGAAGTGGTGCCACAGTTATGCCGGATCTACCCCAATGGCCCGGCGGATATCAACTATTTCCAGGCCGCAGGCGGGGTTGCCTTACTGATAAAAGAGCTGCTGCAAGGCGGTTTAGTGCATGAAGATGTCCACACTGTGGCGGGATTTGGTCTACATCGTTATACGCAGGAGCCCTATTTGGATAATGGGCAACTGCAATGGCGCAGTGGGCCGCAGCACTCACTGGATGACTCAGTTATTGCCAGTATCGCCCAGCCCTTTTCGGCCCATGGTGGCACCAAAGTTTTAAGCGGCAATCTGGGGCGGGCAGTGATGAAAACCTCGGCGGTTCCTCGTGATCATCAGATTATTGAGGGGCCTGCGGTGGTGTTTGAGAGTCAGCATGATGTCGGGGCCGCCTTTGAATCTGGCGAGCTGAACCGCGATTGTGTGGTGGTGGTGCGCTATCAAGGGCCACGGGCCATTGGTATGCCGGAGCTACATAAACTGATGCCCCCCTTGGGGGTGTTGTTGGATCGCGGCTTTAAGGTGGCGCTGGTCACTGATGGCCGACTGTCCGGTGCGTCAGGTAAAGTGCCGTCGGCCATTCATGTGACTCCTGAGGCCTATTGCGGCGGCCTGTTGGCAAAAATCCGTAATGGTGACCGGGTGCGGGTGGATGGTGTTAGTGGGGAGCTTGCGCTGCTGGTGAATGAAGCTGAGCTGGCAGCACGCCACCCAACACTGCCGGATATCTCGGCGTTCCATGTGGGATGTGGCCGTGAGCTATTTGGCGCGCTGCGTGAACAAGTGACTGGGGCAGAGCAGGGGGCGTGCTGCATTCGTTTTTAGTCATTTCGACTATACTGATGAGATGCCCTTTTTTCACTCATGGAGAATGCATATGAATCGAGATAAAGAACAGCAAACCTCGCTGGATGATGATCTGACGATGCTGACCGATACTCTGGAGGAGGTGCTGCGCGCCTCGGGCGATGCCGCAGATGAGAGCTATCAGGAGATCAAGGCCAGAGCGGAGAGAGCATTAAAGGAGGTAAAGAGCCGTTTGAGTGGCCGCAATGAATGCTATATCAAACGGGCGAAAGCACTGGCGTGCTGTACTGATGATTATGTCCATGAAAAACCCTGGTGCAGCGTGGGAATTGGCGCGACGGTCGGCTTGGTTTTCGGGCTATTACTGGCGCGGCGCTGAAATATTTTCAAGGAGTCGCTATTTTAGCGGAATAACTATTTTCGTGACGACTTAATTAAAATCATTTCAATTTCATTATCGGTCCTTAAATGGGCCGTTTTTATATTAAGATTATTATTGTTCTTCTATTTAATATTGAGACAACCATCATATATAAACTAATATACATAATTAACGTTAATAATATCATTTTACTTAAATGAGAATATGTAACCAATAAATAAAATTCGTGATGCAAGTCACGCTTCCAAAAATATAAGCAACCATAAACAATAGCGTAACAATACTTGTTTGTTTATGTTCTATCATATTTAGACGGCGGCAATCATAAGTACTCTCATAGGTGCCTTGTCACCTAGTGTTTAATTTCAATGCCTTAGCTTATTTAGCGCTTGAAGTGATATATCCGCTGTAGCGCTATGATGCTATTTTTACTCAGTAAATAGGGATTCATTTTTAATGATAAATGAATCGACTTCACACAGTCTTTATTTAATATGGCTAAATATAGTTAATATATAAATCATAAGGAATCTATTATGAGTAATACACTTGATCTATCAACATACTCATCTAATGGTACGCCCTATCAAGTCAAATTTATTAATCAGTCTCCATCGGCCTGGATTGTCTATTTATATCAAAAAATGCCTAATCAGCCCTCAGAGGTATTCTCTTTAGCCTGGCAGGCCTCGCCATTCAAAGTTGCACCTAATAGCTTTTTCACTTTCAAATGGTCAATTGATTACTCATTTATCTGGGGGCGAACGGGTGCGCTGACGGATGGGGTAGTTTTTGAGGCTGGCGCGGTATTAGATGCTGATCCGACAGGAAATAATCAGGTGACATTTGACACTGCAAATAACACACCGACCTTTAGTAATCTGTCGAGCGGTGGGCAAGCGGGTAAGTTGACTATTTTGGAAGGCAGCAACATGCCAAACAATATCTATTCCACGGGGATTGGTATGTCAGGACAGGGAGCTTTTGTGCAGCAAGTCTTAACCAATACCACTCAAATTTATACACCGGAACCGCTCTATTACATTGCCGCCGGCCAAGGAGTTCAAATGGGGCAAGTATTAGCCCAAACTGTGACCAATGCCAGTGAGCTGAAATACTCAGGTAACGTCTATTCATTGGTAGCGATGCTGACTGAAACCCAGCAATGGAGTATTGTTCCGGCATAACGTAAATAAATGACTAATATGACAAATATCACGGAGATAACCTATATCTTCGTGATATTCCTAGTCGCAGGATATCGAAGATTTTGGTGATGCCGCCATTGCAACACAATAAGGCCTTAAGAGGATGGGCTTATCCCACCCTGAGCATAAATCATCCAATACCAATGCTCACCTGATACTCCTTCTTGAGTATATAAAAACATCAATATCAAATATTAGTGTGATAACTAACAATAACTTTTGAATCAGACTTTTATTATTATTCACGGCCCGTATAATCCCACTCTTTCTGTTGATTTGCCGAGGTGGTCGTGAAACAACTTTCTGGTTTGTTGGGCGAATTACGGCAGAAGTTACGTGCCGGTTTCCCTGACCAGGCAGGTATTCGGCAAATTATCTTGCCCGCCTCGGGTCAGGTGGGGAGCCAACTCTTGGAGTGGCTGGCTGCGCAATGCCATTTCCCACAATTCTATTGGCACCATCGTGAAGGCCATGAAGAGGCCGCCGTTTGTGGGCAAACCCGCCAATTTAACGATGTGCTATCTGCGGATGCCTTTATCCAGCAGCATGAGCTAATAAAACAAAACATTGATGCCACGGGATTACGGATTTGGGGGCTGAATGCCTTCGAGCCGGTGAGCCTGGTCCTCCCCTCCGCTGACACCGAAGCTTGTGCGCTGCAACAGACGCAGACCAGTTTTCTGTTTCTCCCGCGAATTGAAATTTTGCGCCGTGGCAACCGTACCCATGTGACCCTCAATCTGGTGAGCGACTGCTCCCTACAGCAAGATGCGCTACTGGCTATCGCCTTTATCGATCAACTGGTCGCTGCCAAACCGCTCCCCGCGCTGGATGTTCAGGTGCAACATGCCAGCCATGTACCGGAGTATCCGCAGTGGCGCAGCCTGATTCAGCAGGCTCTGAGCAGCATTGAGCAGCAGGCGATGGAGAAGGTGGTTCTGGCGCGCGCCACCCGCTTAACTCTCGATAAACCGCTGTCCTGTTGCGCCTTTATGGCGGCTAGCCGCCAGGTCAACCACCACTGCTTCCACTTTATGCTGCGCTTTGATGCTCAGCGGGCATTTTTAGGTTCCAGCCCTGAGCGCCTCTATTTGCGTCAGAAATGGCATCTGGAAACGGAAGCTCTGGCGGGCACGACCTCTAATGATGATGACCATCAGCAAGCTACGGCGCTGGCTGACTGGTTAATGGGTGATGAAAAAAATCAGCGCGAGAATTTGCTGGTGGTTGATGATATTTGCCAGCGGTTACAAGGCGGTGTTGCGGCGGTGGATGTTATGCCGCCAGAGATAGTCCGATTGCGCAAAGTGCAGCATCTGCGCCGCCGCATCCATGCGCAGCTCAATTGCGCCAGTGATACTGATTGCCTGCAACGACTGCAACCGACGGCCGCGGTGGCTGGTCTACCGCGCAATATCGCCCGCCAGTTTATTGCCGAGAACGAGCCATTTTCCCGTGGCTGGTATGCCGGTTCTGCGGGCTATCTTTCACGGCAACAGTCGGAGTTCAGTGTCACCCTGCGCTCGGCATGGGTAGAGGATCAATGGGTCAATCTGTATGCCGGTGCTGGTATTGTCGCGGGATCTGACCCTGAGCTGGAGTGGCAAGAGATTAACCATAAATCGGCGGGATTGCGCACCTTGCTCGATAGTCAGCAAGAGAGTAAAACCTAACATGTCGCAATTAACCGCACTCGTTATGTGGGCGGATTGTGGCCCCCTGATGCCAGGTGTAGACTGTGGCTAATAGGTTATTCGCCGGCTCTCTTCTGGTATAGAGGGGTAGAATTTTAACCATTAACTCAGCCACTCCGGGCTTGCAGAGGATAAATCGCACTCCTCATGCTGACTGTCGGGTCGTAGTGTCTGTTAACTGACTTTTGGGCGAATCATGTCGACAAGTGTTTTTAACCGTCGTTGGGCGGCATTGCTACTGGAGGCGTTAACCCGCCACGGCGTGCGTCATATCTGTATTGCGCCCGGATCCCGCTCGACACCCCTAACCTTGGCGGCGGCGGCGAATCCGGCGCTGGTTTGTCACACCCACTTTGATGAGCGCGGACTGGGTCATCTGGCACTTGGGTTGGCGAAAGCCTCTACTGAGCCGGTGGCGGTGATTGTCACTTCCGGCACCGCAGCGGCCAATCTCTATCCGGCGCTGATCGAAGCGGGGCTAACCGGTGAGCGCCTGATCTTCCTGACCGCCGATCGCCCACCAGAATTGATCGACTGCGGTGCCAATCAGGCTATTCGCCAGCAAGGGCTGTTTGCCAGCCACCCCACTGTCAGCATCAATCTGCCCCGGCCGACGCCGGATATTGCCGCCAGCTGGTTGGTAGCGACCCTCGATAGTGCGATGGCGCAATTGCACCATGGCGGCCTGCACATTAATTGCCCCTTTGCTGAACCGCTCTATGGCGGCGATGAGCAGTGCTATGCCGACTGGTCAGCCACTCTGGGCGACTGGTGGCAAGATAGCCATCCGTGGCTGCGGCAATCACGCAATCTACCGCAGATGCCGCAGCCTGATTGGTTTTTCTGGCGGCAAAAGCGCGGTGTGGTGATTGCCGGGCGTATGACGGCAGAAGAGGGCGCACAACTGGCACAGTGGGCGGAGCTGTTGGGCTGGCCGCTGATTGGCGATGTACTATCGCAAACCGGTCAACCGCTACCCTGTGCAGATCTGTGGCTGGGGCGTCAGGATGCACAGCAAGTGCTGAATCAGGCACAGCTGGTGCTGCAATTTGGTAGCAGCCTGACGGGCAAACGGCTGTTGCAGTGGCAGGCGCAGTGTCAGCCACAAGAGTATTGGCTGGTGGATAATCTACCGGGTCGCCTTGATCCGGCCAATCACCGTGGGCGCAGAATTATTTCACCGGTGAATGAGTGGCTGGAGCAGCATCCAGCGCAACGCCGTCTCCCTTGGGCTGCTGAACTGATTGAATTGTCGCAAAAAGCGCAGTTCCATGTGGCAGAAGTGCTGAACGATCAATTCAGCGAGGCGGCAGTGGCACATCAATTGGCGGCACTTTTGCCCGAAAACGGCCAGCTGTTTGTCGGCAACAGTTTGATTGTTCGCCTCATTGATGCGCTCGGCCAACTGCCTGTGGGCTATCCGGTTTACAGCAATCGTGGCGCCAGCGGCATTGATGGTCTGTTATCGACGGCGGCGGGTGTCCAGCGCGCGAGCGCCAAACCGACACTGGCGGTCGTCGGTGATCTCTCCGCCCTTTATGACCTGAATGCGCTGGCGTTATTGCGCCAAAGTTCGGCCCCGATGGTGCTGTTGGTGGTGAACAACAATGGTGGGCAGATCTTCTCACTGCTGCCGACACCAGAGGCCGATCGCCAGCGCTTCTACTGTATGCCGCAAAACGTCAATTTTGAACATGCCGCCGCTATGTTTAGCCTGAATTATGCTCGCCCTGAGAGCTGGCTTGCACTACAGCAGCGGGTCGAGCAGTGCTGGCTACAAGGTGGTGTGACACTGATCGAGATAGCGGTGCCGCCAAGTCAGGGGGCCGAAACAGTGCAACAATTACTGCAACAGGTGGTTCAACTATGACGCTAGCTTGTCGCAAACTCGCCGCTCATCCCCAATCTGCCACACAGCAACACGCCGGGCCGTGGCTGGTATGGTTACATGGTCTGCTGGGCAGTGGCGAGGATTGGCTGCCCGTGGCCGAGCTGTGCGGTGACACCCCCTCGCTGCTGGTCGACCTGCCGGGTCACGGCAAATCTGTCGCCCTGACCACCGACGGTTTTGCTGATATAAGCCGCCAGTTAACGCAAACATTGCAGGCTAACGGCATTGGCGAGTATTGGCTGGCAGGCTACTCTTTAGGCGGCAGAATTGCGATGTATCACGCCTGCTATGGCAGCCATCATGGCTTGCAGGGACTATTGGTCGAAGGGGGAAACCTCGGATTGGAAAGCGATGAGTTGCGCCATCAGCGCCGACAAAACGACCACCAATGGGCGCAGCGTTTTCGCCTTGAACCTCTGCCGCAAGTGCTGACCGACTGGTATCAACAAGCCGTATTTGCTGATTTAGACGCCCAACAGCGCGAGCAATTGGTGCTATTACGTGCCAACAATAGCGGCCCGGCGGTGGCTGAGATGCTCGAAGCTACCTCTTTGGGGCATCAGCCATGGCTCTTGCCCGCCCTGCAGCGCCTGCGCGTCCCTTACACCTATCTGTGCGGGGAGCGCGACTATAAATTCCAGCAATTGGCTGAACAGTATAAGTTGCCATTACGCACACTGGCCCGCGCCGGACACAATGCTCACCGTGCTAACCCCGGTGCATTTGCCGCGCAGGTCCTTTCGTTTCTATCACAGTCCTCATTTTCACCCCTCTCCCGTTAAAGGAATGCTTACTATGCTTTATCCGAGCGAAGAACAACTGTATGCCGCCATCGATTGGCAAGATTGCTCTACCGGGTTTGAAGATATTCGCTATCACAAATCCAGCGATGGTATCGCCAAGATCACCATTAACCGCCCCCATGTGCGTAACGCATTCCGCCCACTCACAGTTAAAGAGATGATTCAGGCGCTGGCTGATGCCCGCTATGATGACAATATCGGCGTGATCATTTTGACCGGCGAAGGCGAAAAAGCTTTCTGTTCCGGCGGTGATCAGAAGGTCCGTGGCGACTACGGCGGCTATCAGGATGCCACTGGCACTCATCACCTGAACGTGCTGGATTTCCAGCGCCAGATCCGCACCTGCCCAAAACCGATAGTCGCCATGGTGGCTGGCTACTCCATTGGTGGCGGCCATGTATTGCACATGATGTGTGACCTGACTGTCGCGGCAGATAACGCCATCTTCGGCCAAACCGGGCCAAAAGTTGGCTCATTCGATGGCGGCTGGGGTGCGGCTTATATGGCGCGCATTGTTGGCCAGAAAAAAGCGCGCGAAATCTGGTTCTTGTGTCGCCAATACGATGCCAAACAAGCCTTGGATATGGGGCTGGTCAACACGGTGGTGCCGGTAGCCGATTTGGAAAAAGAGACGGTGCGCTGGTGCCGTGAAATGCTGGAAAACAGCCCGATGGCGCTGCGCTGCTTGAAAGCGGCACTGAATGCGGATTGCGATGGTCAGGCGGGTCTGCAAGAGCTGGCCGGTAACGCCACCATGCTGTTCTATATGACCGAAGAGGGTCAAGAGGGGCGTAACGCATTCAACGAAAAACGCCAGCCGGACTTCAGCAAATTCAAGCGTAATCCATAATGCGTGCGGCCACACTTTACCGCTACAGCATACCGATGGACGCGGGAGTGATCCTGCGCCATCAGCGGCTGAAAAATCGCGATGGTTTGCTGGTTAAATTACAGCAGGGCGAGCAGACCGGTTGGGGAGAGATAGCCCCCTTACCGGAGTTCAGTCAGGAGACGGTGGCTGAAGCACAAACGGCGGCGACCAGTTGGCTGCAAAGCTGGGTGAGTGGCGAGGTGCCGGATCTCGGCGCACTGCCTTGTGTGGCTTTCGGTCTTAGCTGCGCACTGGCGGAGCTGGATCAAAGCTTGCCACTGGCGGCGGATTACCGCAAAGCCCCTCTGTGTACCGGGGATCCGGATGAGCTGTTCGCGGTGCTACAGGCGCTGCCGGGTGAGAAAGTCGCTAAGGTAAAAGTTGGGCTGTATGAGGCGGTGCGCGATGGCATGATTGTCAATGTGCTGCTGGAAGCGTTGCCCGACCTGAAATTGCGGCTGGATGCTAATCGCAGCTGGACACGCGCCAAAGCGGATGGCTTTGCCAAATATGTCAATCCTGAGCTGCGCTCGCGCATCGCCTTCCTGGAAGAGCCTTGCAAGAGCCGCGCGGGATCCCGCGAATTTGCGCGCGACACCGGGATCGCCATTGCCTGGGATGAGAGTGTCCGTGAAGCTGATTTTCAGGTTGAAGCTGAGCCGGGTGTCGCGGCGATTGTGATCAAGCCGACACTGGTGGGCAGCATTGCTCGCTGCCAACAGCTGGTGCAACAAGCGCATCAGGCGGGTTTGGTCGCGGTGATAAGCTCCAGTATTGAGTCGAGTCTGGGCCTGACCCAACTGGCGCGCCTGGCCCATTGGCTGACGCCATCCACGGTGCCGGGGCTGGATACACTGGAGTTGATGCAAGCGCAGCTGTTGCGCCCATGGCCGGAGAGCAATCTGCCGCTAATGACGGTGGATCAACTGGACGTGCTATGGCACAGCTAAATGATTGGCCGTGGCAATCCGTCTCTCCATGGAGACATTGGGCCAATCTCCGACCCCAGGCGATAGCCATAGCTGCGGGGTCGCAACGGATCAGTTGGCAGCTACTGGCGGCTGATATTGATGATCTGGCGTCTGGTTTCCAGCAGCAGGGCGTGAGTTGCGGCAGTGGTGTGGTAGTGCGGGGTAAAAACAGCTACTCGCTGTTGCTGGCGTATCTGGCGGCGTTACAGTGCGGCGCCCGTGTGTTGCCGCTGAATCCGCAACTCCCCGAGGTGCTATTGGCACAGCTGTTACCGCAGCTGAATGTCGATTTTATGCTGGATCTGGCGGCTCCTTTACCGGCGCACCTGGCTTTTACTCCGCTGGCACTGAGCACGGATAATGCGGCGGCGCTGAGCACGGCTAACCCCGCAGTGGTATGGGATAACCAACGGCTGGCGACCATGACACTCACCTCCGGCTCCTCTGGCCTACCCAAAGCGGCAGTGCATAGCGTGGCGGCCCATTTAGCCAGTGCGGATGGTGTGTTACAGCTGATGGATTTCACGCCAACAGATAGCTGGTTGTTATCGTTACCGCTGTTTCATGTCTCAGGGCAAGGTATTGTCTGGCGCTGGTTAAGTATTGGCGCGACCTTGGCGGTGCCAGAGGGCGAGCCGCTGGCAGCCGCGCTGAGTGGATGCAGCCACGCCTCGCTGGTTCCCACGCAGTTATGGCGATTATTGAGTGAGGGCGCGGCGTTAACCCTAAAAGAGGTGCTGTTGGGCGGCGCGATGATCCCCACCGAGCTGACACAACAGGCCGAGGCCCGAGGTATCCGCTGCTGGTGCGGTTATGGTTTGACTGAAGCGGCCTCGACGGTGTGCGCCAAACGCGCTGACGGCCTGCCCGGTGTGGGGGTGGCACTGGCGCGTCGTGAGGTTAAATTGGTAGAAAATGAAGTGTGGGTGAGAGCTGATTGCCTGGCCGCCGGTTATTGGCAGCAGGGGCAGTTACGACCAATATGCGACGATGATGGTTGGTTTTGTACGCGTGATCGTGGTGAATGGCAGCAAGGTGAACTACACATTATCGGGCGGCTGGATAACCTGTTTTTCAGTGGTGGTGAGGGGATTCAGCCGGAGGATATCGAGCGGGTTTTATTGCACTATCCCGGCGTGCAGCAAGCCTTTGTTGTCCCTGTCGCTGACAGTGAATTCGGTCACCGATCCGTGGCGGTGATTGATGCCGATGAAGCCGTGGATGATAGGGCATTGGCAGATTGGCTAGCGCCGCAATTGGCGGTGTTTCAGCGCCCAGTGGCGTTTTATCGTCTGCCGGAGGTGCTGAAGGGGGGAGGGATTAAGGTGTCGAGGCGACTACTTATTAATTTTGTGGCTGGATCTGGTTTCGGTTGATAGTCGTTCAGTGATCACCTGACCCTCGTCGCCTCAACCGAGCAGGAGGGCAGGCCGGCCCTCCTGCACCTGCGGCTTGCGCGAAATATTGCCCTGCGGGTAAACCTCCCACGTCTTTCGGGCTGACGAGCCAGCGCGATTCGCATCCATGCTCAAGCGCGCTTTTCGCGGGCGTCCTGCCCGCTCACTCTACCCTCCATCCTCGTCGACAATATTCCTGATTGCGCTCAAGATTAAAAGCACATTTGAGCTGCCGAGTGAAGAATGAAGGTAGGACGTGAGGCATGGATGCCGAGCGAGCCGTGCTTGAGCAGGAGCGAATCACGGCGGTCCGTCAGCGTAATGATGAGCGAGGGCACCCACGAAGTGGGCAAGCGATACGTGCGCTAGCGCAGGGGTTCCAAGGGGGTTACGCGCTTGTAACCCCTTTGGCGGTTGGTTCATCGGAGGCAAGATGAGCGGTGAAGTTTTGACAACCGAACCGATCACCAAATCGATCACCAAACCAACTATCAACCAAACCGATCACCTAATCGATCATCAACCAAAAAAAATATTAATTTAACCCCAATGCCTTCCTCACCCCATCACCATAATCCGGATGCACCTGGCTAAATAACGCAACCTGACGCCGTTGGATCTCCTCCGGAACCTGTGACAACTCACCGGCAATACGGGCAAACATCCGCTGATGCTCTTCTGCACTCAGCAGATTAAATAGCGCCCGTGGCTGTGAGAAGTAATCAGTATCTTCGCGGTGATTCCAGTGATCAGCAGCCCCTTCCAGGGTTAATGGCGGTTCGCTGAAATCGGGTTGCTCCTGGAACAGGCCAAAACTGTTTGGCTCGTAAGTGGCCGTATTGCCGCTGTTGCCATCAACGCGCATCGCGCCGTCGCGATGATAATTATGGAATGGACATTTGGCGCTGTTCACCGGGATCTGATGATGGTTCACACCTAAACGATAGCGCGCCGCATCACCGTAAGAGAACAGGCGGCCTTGCAACATGCGGTCAGGGGAGAAACTCACCCCCGGCACCACGTTGGCTGGGTTGAATGAGGATTGCTCCACTTCAGCAAAGTAGTTTTCTGGATTGCGATTTAGCTCGAAGAAACCCACGTCAATTAGCGGATAGTCACCGTGTGGCCACACTTTGGTCAAATCAAATGGGTTATAGGGGGTCTGGGATGCTTCATGCTCTGGCATCACCTGAATTTGTAGATTCCAGCGAGGGAAATCACCGCGTTCAATGGCTTCGTACAGATCACGCTGAGAGCTTTCCCGGTCACTGCCGACCAGTTTTTCAGCTTCATCATCCATAAGATTTTCAATGCCTTGCTGGCAGCGAAAATGGAATTTCACCCAAAAGCGCTCATTGTTAGCATTGATAAAACTGAAGGTGTGACTGCCGAAACCGTGCATGTGACGGTAGGATTTTGGCAAGCCACGGTCACTGAAATCGATGGTGAGTTGGTGCAAGGATTCGGGCAACTGGGAGAAGAAATCCCACTTATAGGTAGGGTTACGTAGGTTGGTGCGCGGATCACGTTTCACGACGTGGTTCAGATCCGGGAATTTCAGCGGGTCACGCAGATAGAACACTGGTGTGTCATTGCCGACTAAATCCCAGTTCCCCTCCTCGGTATAATATTTCATGGCGAAGCCACGAATATCACGTTCAGCATCGGCAGCACCACGCTCACCGGCCACGGTTGAAAAGCGGACAAACATTTCAGTCTGTTTGCCCACTTCGGCTAAGATTTTGGCGCGGGTATATTGGGTGATGTCGTGGGTGACGGTAAAAGTACCGTAGGCACCGGAGCCTTTTGCATGCATACGGCGCTCTGGGATCACTTCACGATCAAAATGGGCCAGTTTTTCCAGGAACCAGACATCTTGCAGTAACATGGGGCCACGACGGCCAGCAGTGACGACATTATTATTATCAACAACGGGCGCGCCCGCTGCGGTTGTTAATCCTTTCTTTTTACTCATCATCCTCTCCATTATCACTATTGAATTGATTGACTTATCGGGTGTTTAAAAGCATTAGATTTCGCCAAAAGCCTGATTGACAAGATAATAATTTAACCAACAACAGGGGGGTGATTCTTTGATCTCCACACTAGTTGTAGCCCTATTGGTCGCATTCAGCAAATAGGTGGGACTTATCATTACTATTGCCAACATAGGTGACTTCAATTGAATGAGTATTTACAATCATTTGAAATACTGTGTTATTTAATCGTTTTTTACGTGTATTTATGGTGTTTTTTTCGGTTAAACTCGACGTAGGGAGACCTGTTTGCGGCAATCTGCTCACAGGTGACATCACGAATAATGAGAGAAAAATATGAATAAGCATTTGATCGCGTGTGCAGCTAGTCTGCTGTTTGTGGCGGGTTCCGCCAGCGCTGTGAGTTTTAACGCCGAAACTGGCCGTGATTACACCAACTTAGGTTTTGGTCTGGGAACCAATACCGGTGGTTTGGCTATCAGTGGTAACTGGGCGCGCAGTGATCACGACGGTGATATCTATGGGCTGGGGCTGGGCTTCAATCTCCCTATTGGCCCAATGATGGCGACTGTAGGCGGCAAAGGCATCTATATGTCACCGGAAGATGGCAGCAATGGCGGTGCCATCGCGATTGGTGGCGGGCTAACTTACCCCATCAACAAATCATTCACCCTGTACGGCGAGGGCTATTTCGCCCCGGAAGAGCTGACCAGCGGCATGAAATCCTATAGCGAAGCCAACGGCGGCCTGCGCTGGAATCTCTTCCGCCCACTCACTGTTGATGTCGGCTATCGCTACATCAACATGGAAGGCAAAGAAGGAAAGCGGGATAATCGTGTGGCGGATGGGGTGTATATCGGAGCCGGTTTGCATTTTTAATTATTCTTCGTCCTTGGCGCCGCAGGGGTGTTAGCTACGTTCACTTACCCGAATCACTTACTGATGTAAGCTCATCGGGATGCGTTCTCTTGCTGCCTACCTGCGACTCCAATGACTTTGAGTAATACCATGGTAATTTTATGTATGGCCTGAATTATCCGACGGCCGGTAATGCGCCGGTGACAATCCCTACCTGAATACCAATCACCACCACGCCGCAGGCAAATACCGCTGCCAGTGCCGGTTTCCCGCCCCAGACTCGATAACTTCCCTGATGGATATTACGCGCTTTCCACGCCAGCATCGCCGGCAGAATCAGAGCTAATACCGACAAAGCGACGGCGGCAAAACCCAGCGCCATAATAAAACCACGGGGGTAAAACAGCGCGAACAGCAAAGGAGGCGTAAAGGTAATTGCGCCGGTTTGCAGGCGGCCACGCACGGAGTTACGGCGCTTAAATAGATCTGCCAGATAATCAAACAGCCCCAACGCCACGCCAAGGAAGGAGGTGGCCAGGGCTAAATCGGCAAACAGGTGTACCGCCAGCTCAACGTGTGGTGAGGCAACAACATCGCGCACCGCCTGTAATAAACCATTTAGTCCAGCTTGCTGCGCCAGAATACCGACAAAGGTCTGGGAGGAGATGGCCCCAAGGGTGGTCAACTGCCAGAAGATATAAGCAATCAGCGGAATAGCACTGCCGATAATAAATACCCAACGCAGCTTACGAATATTGCCACCCATATAATTGACGATGCTCGGCACACTGCCGTGGAAGCCAAATGAGGTGAAAATCACCGGGATTGCAGAGAGCGCTAGCCCCTGTTCCAGTGGCAAGGTCAATAAGTTGGTTTTTTCGATATGCGGCATCATTAGGGCCAGCATCACAATCAAAAAGATAATCTTGGCGCTAAATAAGATGCGATTGAATAGGTCGACTGAATGTGTGCCGATACAAACCACGCCACCGGCAACTAAGGTGAACAGTAATACACCAAGAGAGGTGGGAAATGATTGCTGGGTCCATTGGCTGATACTGGTGGCCAGCAACTCACCTGCACCGCTGATATAGGCTGCGGTCAGTGCATACATCAAAAACATCATGCTGAAACCGGTGAGCCATTGCCCCCGATGACCTAAATAGCGCTTGGCTAAAGTCCCAAGCCCGGTATCAGCCGCTTCATGTTGATAAACCTCAACTAACAGCAGCGCGGTGTAACACATTAATACCCAAAGAGAAATTAGCAGAGCAAGGGTGACACCAAAACCGACCCCGGCCGCCGCCAGTGGCATTGCCAACATGCCAGCACCAATAGTGGTCCCTGCAACGATAAATATACTGCCCAGAGTGCGATTCTTCACGCTTTCCTCTACTAGATGACAATTTATTGGAATTATTGAGTGCAGCAGGGTAGTGGATTGGCCTGTTTGTGTCAAATCGACGTTACGATTAGTGTAAATATATCGTTACGATATTGAAGGTGCAGAAGAAGCGCACTTTATTGTGGTTATCTACTCTCCCGGCGGGAAATGATTGTGTTTAAGTGATGGGATTCATAAAGTAACGATTATGGGTAGCAACGCATGGGCACCAACGGAGAATAAAATGATCAGAGTGGAGATGTTGAGCACCGGGGATGAAGTGCTGCATGGGCAGATTATTGATACCAACGCCGCCTGGCTGGCGGACTATTTTTTTAATCAGGGTTTGCCGATCAGCAGCAGAGAGACCGTCGGTGACTCACTCTCGGCACTTATCGAGGTGCTAGCAGAGCGTAGCCAGGTGGCGGATGTGCTGATTGTGAATGGTGGACTTGGGCCAACCAGTGACGATTTGAGCGCATTGGCCGCCGCCCGTGCCGCCGGGACGGAGCTGATTGAGCATCCGGAATGGATTGCGCGCATGGAGGCTTTTTTTCACGAACGCGGGCGGGTGATGTCGGCGACCAACCGCAAGCAGGCGCATATTCCAGCCAATGCGGAGATGCTGGATAACCCGGTCGGCACGGCCTGTGGCTTCGCGCTGCGGCTGAATAAATGTTTGATGTTTTTCACCCCCGGCGTGCCATCAGAATTTAAGGTGATGGTGGAACAGCAGATTATGCCGCGTTTACGCCAGCACTTTGATGTCGCTGAACCGCCATTGTGCTTACGGATGACCACCTTTGGCCGCTCAGAGAGTGATCTGGCGCTAGAGCTAGATCCGCTGCCACTGCCGGAGGGCGTGGTGCTGGGTTATCGCTCCTCCGCCCCGATTATTGAATTGAAGTTGACCGGGCCTGCTGCGGCGCGTCCGGCGATGGAGCAGCTGTGGCAGCAGGTCAGGGCGGTGGCGGGCGATAGCACCCTATTTGAAGGCACCCAGGGCTTACCGGCACTGCTGGCCGAGCAGTTGACACAACGCGGCCTATTATTGGCGGTCAGTGAGCAATTTACCGGCGGATTAATGCACTGGCAGTTGCAGAGTGCGGCTGTACCGCTGGTGGGCGGCGAGCTGCTACCGGCCCATTGCCAGGAGACATTAGCCGAGGTTGCTAGCCGCGCCCAGTCACTATCGATGCTGTGCGGTGCCCAGCTAGTATTGGCAGTAAGTGCGATGCAAAATGATTGCCTGGGTGTGGTGCTGCATACCCCGGAAAGAACATTTGCTCAGCGGGTGCGGTATCAGGCCAGCCGCCATGGTCTGCGGACTCGGCAGGAGAGCAGCGCCATGCTGGCATTGGATATGTTGCGCCGCTGGCTAACAGGCAGCCCGGTCTGCGGGCAGCACGGTTGGCTGGAAGTGGTTGAGATTTTATAGTTAAACAGAGACGACGAATATCTATCCTCAGGCGCAGAAAAGCGCCTGAATCCCCTTTGGATATTTACCTGCCATTTTTTCAACCTGTAGATGCGATTATTTCCCCTAATTACCCGAACATTTGAATATATATATTATTATATTCCGCTGGCCGTTTTTTAAGAATTTCATTTATAGTCTGCTTCTTGTGTAATAGATAAATACCAGATACATTTTTATCTTTAATCAGGATGCTATTATGCTGAATTTATTTTTCTGGTCTTATATCTATTTTAAATTGGCGTGCAAATTATTTTTGGTTTTTATTATTTTGCTTATTATCTCGATGAGTGTTGTTTTTGCTGATAATCGGCCGGGATTTGTCTGTGGTAAGTTTAATGGTCATGTGATGGAGGTGCCGCAGAGTTATATTATTTACTGGGCAGAGTATGAGGGAGCCAGTGCCTGGGACCCCGATTTTATTAATAATAAAAAAGGTTGTGATGCTAATTTTGTTGTTTTGCCGATGATAACCAGTTGGCCAGATATGCAACCTGGTGATAAATCAAACTGGTATAAATATAGGGAGGAATTTGGAGGGCTAAGAATAAGTGTGGAACCATTAAAGCGATCTGATAAGTATATTAATTACATGCGTGACTTTTATCTTGAAAAGCGAAAAGATAAGATTTTTGAATCGATTGTTTATATGGATAATTTAGAATTGTATTTTACTAAAGTAACCAAGAAATTAATCCGGTCAAGTCAACAAGATAAGAGTGACCCCTATTGGTTTGATGAGGATATTAATGGTTATTATTGGTCAGAAAATGAAGGGAGAGTAGATGTGGTATTTAACTGTCTCTGGCTCCCGTTGGAGAAGAGATATTATATCTGTGATGCACTATTTGTGATGTCGGAAATAGGGTCGTTGGTTGAGGTTACTTTTACAGTGGAAAATTTACCACAGTGGAAAAATATTGTGAGCAGTACCCAGCAGTTTCTTTTATCGCATATTAAAAAGTAAGGGGGTAATAATGTGCCATCAATCAAATGGCAATGGATTATTGATATATAATTTATATTCGGCAATTATTTTATTAATGCTATCCACGCTAAGTTATGCCGATAATCGGCCGGGGTTTGTCTGCGGTAAGTTTAATGGTCATGTGATGGAGGTGCCGCAGAGCTATATTATTTACTGGGCAGAGTATGAGGGGGCCAGTGCCTGGGACCCCGATTTTATTAATAATAAAAAAGGTTGTGATGCTAATTTTGTTGTCTTGCCGATGATAACCAGTTGGCCAGATATGCAGCCCGGAGATAAATCAAAGTGGTATAAACAGCAGTTGAGATTTGAAGGGTTAACTATCAGTGTCGAGCCATTAAGGCGACCCGATAGAGATATTACTTATAGGCGTGATTTTTATCTTGAAAAACGAAAAGATAAAACATTTGATCCTGTGATTTACAGAGATGACTTGGGGCTTTTTTATGTCAAAATGACCAAGAAAATAACCCGTTATCCCCCAGTAGAGAAGAATGATCCTTATCGATTTGATGAAGATGTTAATGGTTATTACTGGCAAGAGATTGATGGGCGAATACCCGTCATTTTTGACTGTATCTGGCTCCCGCTGGAGAAACGATATTATATCTGTGAAGCTCTTTTTGTGATGTCAGAAATAGGCTCTCTTGTTAAGGTTACTTTTACAGTGGAAAAATTACCACAGTGGAAAACCATTGTGAGCAGCACCCAGCAGTTTCTTTTAGCGCATATTAAGCATTAAGGACGATAATTATGTTACAGCAAAATAGAAATGCAGGAGAATTAAAACTTACCGCCACCGAGCTGGCCTGCGCCAGAGAGATATTAGAGTCTCATAAACAGAGTAAAGATCCTGGCCCGATGTATAACTATTTGGCCAGCAAAGGCGATCGCTATGCCGTATTGGCTAATGGTGTCGCCAGGGGGGACTCATTAGCGGGTGCCATGGCTATTTACTATATGGAGCGCACTGCTGCCGAGCATAATAAGCCAATAACAGAAGTTCACCTTAAGAATATTCGCTTTGATATGGCGGGTGGATATCTTGATACACTAGATAGTAGATTGAAAAAATCCAGCGATGGTATTCTTTATGGTGATATTAATCATAAAGAGGCATGGAAGTTTCATAATGAAGAATTTAAAAGACATGGACTCCCTCCAGAAACCTGGACATTAGATCCCGTTTTTAATGCTATCCAAGAGACAAGCCGGCCAACTTATTGGCAGCATGTGCTTAATGCAGCAGGGAAACCGGCTAAAGAATTAAAACTCTCTTTTGAAACCTACAATATGATGGCCCAATCTTCCATGTTTTCCCCCGAGGCTATCCGGAAAACGTCCCGCCGATGGTTTTCAATTATTGACTCCCCCTCTGGCTACTGGGCTTTAGGCAAAACCGCTACCAATCAACTCTTTAGCGCTGACGATGAGACCTCGATTGTCATACCGCAGTGTAATATTGAAATTGAGATTAACCCCACGCCACAAGCCACCCGGCGTATTGCCGATGAAGATCAGCTACAGCGAGATGTGACTAACGGTTATCTGGTGAATAAACCGACCCACAGTTTCTCCTTTACCGATGGCACGCTGGATAAAACCGATTTTGCCTCGGTGCAGATGGGCAGCATGGCCTCGGGTGGTGTTCGTCCCGGCGAAATTCAGTTAGATCCCAATGTGCAGCCCAGCCGTTATTTATCTGATTACTATCTTGAACAGCCGGCATATATGTTGCCGGAGACCGGCCTGTTTGATGCTGCGACACTCAATGGCTTATCCGCGCAAACCACCGTTAATACCTATGTTGATCCGCTATTATTGGATCTCTCCGGTCGCGGCGTGAAAATGAGCGGCCTGAGGGAGGGGGTATTATTTGATATCGATAATAGCGGCAGCTTAAAACGCACCGGCTGGGTTGGGCCAGAGAGCGGAATGCTGGTTATCGATAATGGCAGTGGGAAGATTGATAATATCAGCCAGATCTATTCGGAATATTATGGCGGTACAGCGGGAATAGATGGTTTGCCGGGGCAGAAGCTTTTTGAGCATGGTTTTGCCGCACTAGCTGAGGATGATAATGATGGCAATGGCGTTATAGACTCTGCCGATCCCGTTTGGGCGAAATTACGTGTTTGGCAGGATATCTCCCACAATGGTCAGGTCGATGAGGGTGAACTGAAAACGCTGGATGAGTGGGGGATCTCGCGTATTGATGTGGCGGCGACCCAGGTTGGCCGTGATGATGGTAAAGGTAACCAAATTGTCGCTCGCGGGCTTTTCACCATCAATGATAAGCAGCAAGAGGTTTTGGCGGTGAACTTTGTCGGGTCATCGGTCAGCAACCGGGTGACACCACTTGATGATGGCGCACTGTTAACCTCAAGCAGCGATGAGGCCACCACCACGGCCTACGTCAGTTTCAATCATGAGGGTGAAACACTCAATGCCGCACGGCTACAGGCCAATAATGTCTATGGCGCGAGGGGGGATGATGACCTGATAGCTAGCCCTGAGGGCAGTTGGTTAGTCGGGCGCGGCGGTCGCAATACCTATACGGGAAATTCTGGTAATGACGTGTTTGTTATCAGCGCCAGTGATGATACCCGCTACATCCAGGGGAAAGGTGGGGCAGATACCGTGCTGATCACCGGCGATAAAGGTGTTGCCCTTAATATGGCGCGCAGTGGCATTACCCTTGCTCAGGGGGGCGATGGGAATGACATTATTATCAGCGGTGGCAATAACAGCGTGTTTATTCAGGGCGGTAGCGGCAATAGTACGCTGGTCGGCGGGGGCGGTAATGATGTGCTGAGCGGCGGTCGTGGTAAGAACCTGATTGTCGGCGGCAGTGGCAAAGCGGTTATCTATGCCGGGCCGCAGGGCGACACAATATATGCATCCGAGCAGGGCAGTATTATCCACGCCGGAGGCGGTGCGGATCGCATTTATGGCAATAAGAGCAATGATGTGATTGTGGCCGGTCAGGGGGATGCGCTGATTGATGGCGGAGAGGGGATTAATGTGCTGGCATTGCACGGCAGCTATGCAGATTACACCATTACCCGCACGGAGAGCGGCTATCAGGTGAAGGACCGGGTGGCGGGCCGTGATGGCACACTGACACTGAAGCGTATTCAAAAACTGAATTTTGCCGATATTTCGGCGGTAGAGTTGGATGCGCAGACGATTATTCCGGTTAACGATGTTTTAATTTACGGCAACGGCAACCCCATCAGCCGCTTGCAGGGTACGGATATTCCGGCGCGAGCGCTGCTGCGTAATGATTTTCGCTTTGATCCTGAGACGGAATTGGTCATCGCTAAGGTGAGTGACGCCGCGGGCGGCACGGTGCAGCTTAAGGATGATGGTAATGTGCTATTCACGCCGGATAGCCGATTTACCGGAGTGATGAGTTTTAAATATGAAGTGAAAAGTGCGACTGGGGACCCGGCACTTTCCGTGTTTGATCTCTCCAGCCGAGAGTCAGCGACCGTGCGGGCAACGGTGGTCTTGCGCAGCGCGGATATTCCCAGCGATCCTCAGTTTATCAAGCAGAGTTATCTCAACGAGATCAATGTGATCCCCATCTGGCAGGACTATACCGGCAAAGGGGTGCGCATTGGTCAGTTTGAACCCGGTGGTCAGTTTGCCACGGGTCCGATGATTTTTGATACTAACCACCCCGATTTAGCCGCCAATGTCGATCCCGGCTGGCTGGCGACACAGAAGAGAAGCGGCGTACTGCCCGAGGAGGTCTCCAATCATGCCACTATGGTGGCTGGCGTGATGGTGGCGGCAAAAAATCATCTGGGCGGGGTGGGTGTTGCCCATGAAGCCACACTGGGTGGCCACTATCTGAGCAACGATGGTGCGGATTTAACCACGCTAGGTAAGATGTCCAGCTATGATGTCGTGAACCACAGCTGGGGCTTCAAACATGGATTTGCCATCAGCAATGTTTCCAGCGGCATGATTAATCTGGCGAATACGCTCAATCTGACACTGCACTATGCCGCAGCCAATGGTCGTGGGGGATTGGGCACCATTATTGTCACCAGCGGCGGCAATCAACGCGAGCAGGGCGGCAGCACCCAAGGGTCGCTGATGAGCAACTCCCGCTTTGCTATTCAGGTGGCGGCGATGAATACCAAAGCGGACCTTTCAACTCTCCAGAGCCACCGCGCCCCCTTCTCCAACCCTGGGGCCAGTTTGCTGGTCTCAGCGCCGGGCAGCCATATCCTCTCCAGCAGTCAACAAATCACCGCACAACGCGGTGCGGTGTTTGGTGCGCAGTACAGCACGGAACAAGGCACCAGTTTTGCCGCGCCGATAGTCTCCGCTATCGTGGCGCTGATGTTGCAGGCCAATCCGAATCTCGGCTATCGCGATGTGCAGGCGATCCTCGCGCTATCGGCACGGCGGGTTGAAGACCCGACCAGTGAATGGCGCACTAATGGTGCAACCCACTGGAACGGCGGCGGAATGCAGGTGAGTCATGATTATGGTTTTGGTGCGGTAGATGCGCGGGCGGCAGTGCGTCTGGCGGAAAGCTGGACTCACCAAAGGAGTGATGCGAATCAGCAGGTTTTGCAGGCACAACAGCAGTTTTCGGCAGAAGAGTCGCTGTTGGCAGGGATGACCAGGGCAGCATCCGTCATTCTTAAGGGCGAGATCGAGGTGGAGCAGGTTGAAGTTGATTTTAGTGCCAATGTGGGGCGTTTGGGGGATCTGACGGTGACACTTATCTCGCCGAATGGCACCCAAAGCATCCTGCTGGATGGCGTAGAGAAAAAAACGGCTGGCAGTGGTGGTGATGTTGATACTGGCAGCGAGATCGCCGGTGATTTTAACCATACATTTATGTCGACATTACAACGGGGTGAGCACTCGGGTGGCCAATGGCGACTGGTGGTTAAAAATGCTAAAAACGGTCTACCGGTTGAGCTGAAAAATTGGTCAATACGGCTATTTGGCAATTCGATTAGCCGTGATAATACCTACTTTTATACTGATGAGTTTGCCGCACTGGTTGCACAGGAGCCAACGCGGGTATTTCTGCATGATAGTGACGATGGGGGTGGTCGCAATACGCTGAATATGGCGGCGATAGCGGCTGATGTGAAGGTCAATTTGCTCACTGGCGAAGCGAGTCTTGGCGATACCCAGTTGACGCTGCGCTCCCCGGAGAGGATCCATAATCTGATGAGTGGTGATGGCAACGATATTTTAATCGCAGGGCGGCAGCATAGTGTGCTTGATGGTGGACGTGGATTAAACCTGTTGGCGGGTGGCGCAGGAAGAGAAATTTTTGTGGTGCGCAAACGCGCTAGCGGCGGTGACTGGATTGTGAACTTTGATGCCAATAGAGGAGAGGTTATTCATTTGATCGGTTTTGCCGATAAGACATTCAGGGCATTGCAGTTTAAGCAAGAAGAGCAGGATGTGATGGTGCAACTGAATGATAATCAACATATTATTATCAAGGATAGAGAAGTGGCGGCACTGAAGGCGCACCATTTTCACTTTGCGGATACTTTTACACCTCCCGCTGGCTACTTTGATAGCAGCATAAGGATAGATAATCCAGTATTGAAGCCAGATCTGATGGATAAACCCGCCGCTGCCAAGCAAACGGAGATCATGCTCAATGGGGGAGGAGGCGGTGTCAGCTTATCTTTCGTTGACAATAAAATGGTCGCTTCATTGGTGGGTAAGGTCTATCAGCGGGAAAACGCCAAACCCAGCATCTTTGTCGTGACGCCGCAGGAGGGGGAGTGGCGGTATGGCAATGCGGTGCAGGGCTTCCGTCACGGTATTGATAAAATTGATTTAAGCGCCGTGGGTATTCGTAATTTCAGTGAATTAACTCTGATAAAGCGGAGTTCGATGGTTATTAATGGGCTGGCTCTGATTCAGGGGGTGGATATCAAATCCGCAGCTTTAGACGCTGAGGGTAAGAGTCTCGAGTTGGCCTACCTGGATGGACTGGATGTCGAGCATCTTGACGCGCAGGATTTTATTTTTGCTGACACAGAAGTGATGTTGTCTGATAGCCCATTTGTTCATGACGACATGAGCCAACTGATTAATATTGCAGCTGATTTTGATCGCAAGGTTCGTGACTACGAAGGTGTTTTTTCACCGCCACAAACAGTGCAACGCCTTGCCCCTACCTTGACAGCAAGCCCCTATTAATCGGGGTCTATCTGGTATAACTATTTATTCTGCCTAACGATAAGAATTTTAATACCCACTCAGTTGAATGGGTATTTTGATAGTTTTAATTTTGAACCACCAGAGTGACATTACTTCAGTTGCGCGTTTCTGACCTCTTCACCTGCTTCCCAAATCCGGTATTTCACCTCTACACCTTGTGGTACATAAACCACAATCGGCAGGCGGCTGTTATAGCGCTGCATGGCGGCGTCACCGAGATTGGCAGCGATAAACTGCGGGTGACGGCTATTGTCTGGGCAGGCCATCATGGTGGAGGCGGGTTCTGAAATTTTATCCATCACCAGATAGTCAAAGCCCCAGCCAGACAAAGTTCTGGTCTCCAGATTGCCGCCTAGCATATGGCGGTTGCAGTCAACCTCCAGAGTTTTACCGATCAGCAGTTCCACTTTGAAGCGTGATTCATCTTTTTGTGGATCAAGGAAAATCACCTGGCGGGTCATGCCTTTTTCAGCCGTAGGGTAAGGCGCGATTTTTTCTAATGGCTGCTGTTGATTGAGCGGTAACTCTGTAGCAGCAAGAGCGCTGGCCGATGCTGCCATTAACAGGCTGCTGAGTGCGATTGACACTAGTTTCATTTTTATTCCCTATGATTATGATACCGGAAGTAAAATATCATCTATTCGCCATAATGATTATAGGTGAAGTCCGATTGGTTTAATCAATGATGATCACAGCTCGATTTCGATATCACCTAGCGGTTGACAGCAGCAGGGCAGGATTTCGTTGGGTTGAACAAACGCCAGGGGCTGCTGTGAATAGCAAACTTCACCCTTGAGTAAGCGCAGGCGGCAAGAGCCGCAATAGCCAGAGCGGCATTGATACTCAATCTGTACCTGATGGTGTTCGAGGGTTTCCAGCAAGTTGCGGCTATTAGCAGGGCGGTTAAGTTGAGCACCTGTGGTGCTCAACGTCACGATAGACTTCATCAATTACAGCTCGAAATCACTCAGGTCGTCAGCACTGATTTCGGAGTCAATCTGGCCGACCAGATAGGAGCTGACTTCAACTTCTTGCGGGGCCACTTGCACGTTATCGGAGACGAGCCAGGAGTTGATCCAGGGAATTGGGTTGCTGCGGGTATTAAACGGCACACCCAGACCTACAGCTTGCATACGGATATTGGTAATATATTCAACGTATTGGCATAAAATCTCTTTGTTCAAGCCAATCATAGAGCCGTCACGGAACAGGTACTCTGCCCACTCTTTCTCCTGTTGTGCGGCCAGAACAAACAGGTCATAGCATTGTTGTTGACACTCTTCAGCAATTTCAGCCATCTCCGGATCATCTTCACCGGAGCGCATCAAATTAAGAATATGTTGAGTACCGGTCAGATGCAGTGCCTCATCACGGGCGATCATTTTGATGATTTTGGCATTGCCCTCCATCAGTTCGCGTTCTGCAAACGCAAATGAGCAGGCGAAGCTGACATAGAAGCGGATCGCCTCCAGCGCATTGACACTCATCAGGCAGAGATAGAGCTGTTTCTTCAGCTCACGTAGGTTGACGACCACGGTTTTACCGTTGACCTGATGGCTACCCTCTCCCAGCAGATGGTAGTAGCTGGTCATTTCAATCAAATCGTCATAATACGCCGAGATATCTTTTGCCCGCTTAAGGATCTCTTCGTTGGTCACAATATCATCGAAAACAATCGCCGGATCGTTAACGATATTGCGGATGATATGTGTGTAAGAGCGAGAGTGAATGGTTTCAGAGAATGACCAGGTTTCGACCCAGGTCTCCAGCTCAGGGATAGAGATCAGCGGCAATAAGGCGACGTTAGGGCTACGGCCCTGGATGGAGTCCAGCAAGGTTTGGTACTTCAGATTGCTGATAAAAATGTGTTTTTCGTGATCGGGCAACGCGTTGTAATCAATACGATCCCGTGAGACGTCGATCTCTTCTGGACGCCAGAAGAAAGAGAGCTGCTTCTCAATCAGTTTTTCGAAAATAGCGTGTTTTTGCTGATCGAAACGCGCCACGTTGACGCATTGACCAAAGAACATGGGTTCGAGTAACTGATTGTTTTTATTTTGTGAAAAAGTGGTATAGGCCATGATTTCCTCAGGGGACAAGCAACGGGCAAATAAAGATAAGTCCCCTGATGACCACATTTTCTGTCATCAAGGGCCTGAATGCTAAATCAGATCTTACATGCACCGCCTTCGCAGTCATCATCACCCGGCTGGCTTTGAATATCTTCCTGCACATCATCAGCACCGTCACGGGTGTTTTGATAGTAAAGGGTCTTCACGCCAAATTTGTAGGTGGTCAGCAAATCTTTCAGCAACTGCTTCATCGGCACTTTGCCTGACGGGAAACGGGTTGGATCGTAATTGGTATTCGCCGATATCGCCTGATCGACAAATTTCTGCATCAAACCAACCAGTTGCAGGTAACCGTCGTTATTTGGCATATCCCACAGCAGTTCGTAAGCATCTTTCAGACGCTCATATTCAGGGACAACCTGACGCAGGATACCATCTTTAGAGGCTTTGATACTGACGTAACCGCGCGGTGGTTCAATACCATTGGTGGCATTGGAGATTTGCGATGATGTCTCAGAAGGCATCAGCGCAGAGAGCGTGGAGTTACGCAGACCATGGGTCTGAATCTCTTTACGCAGCGTCTCCCAATCATAATGCAAGGGTTCGTTGCTGATGGCATCCAAATCTTTCTTATAGGTGTCGATCGGCAAAATGCCCTGCGAATAGGTGGTTTCGTTGAACCACTGGCAGGCACCTTGCTCACGGGCCAGCGCGTTTGAGGCTTTCAATAAGTAGTATTGAATCGCTTCAAAAGTGCGGTGAGTCAGATTGTTAGCACTGCCATCAGAGTAACGCACACCATTTTTTGCCAGATAATAAGCAAAGTTAATCACGCCAATACCCAAGGTACGACGGCCCATTGCGCCACGCTGTGCCGCAGCAATTGGGTAATCTTGATAATCGAGCAAGGCATCTAGCGCACGTACCGCCAGCACCGCCAGATCTTCTAAATCATCAAGGCTATCAATGGCACCCAGGTTGAACGCCGACAAGGTACAGAGCGCGATTTCGCCGTTCTCGTCGTTGATGTCATTCAACGGCTTGGTTGGCAAAGCAATTTCCAGACACAGGTTTGACTGACGTACCGGTGCCACTTTCGGGTCAAATGGGCTATGGGTGTTGCAGTGATCCACGTTCTGGATATAGATACGGCCAGTAGAAGCACGTTCTTGCATCATCAGAGAGAATAGCTCAACCGCTTTTACCCGCTGTTTACGGATGCTGCTGTCCTGCTCATATTTGACATAAAGGCGCTCAAATTCATCCTGATCGGCGAAGAATGCATCATACAACCCCGGTACATCTGACGGGCTGAACAGGGTGATATCTTCACCTTTCAGCAGACGTTGATACATCAGCTTGTTGATTTGTACGCCGTAATCCATATGACGTACGCGGTTGCCTTCAACGCCACGGTTGTTTTTCAGCACCAGCAGGCTTTCAACTTCTAAATGCCACATCGGGTAGAATAAGGTTGCCGCACCGCCTCGTACGCCGCCCTGTGAGCAGGATTTCACCGCGGTCTGGAAGTGTTTGTAGAACGGAATACAGCCGGTGTGGAAGGCTTCGCCGCCACGAATTGGGCTGCCCAGCGCACGGATGCGGCCCGCGTTGATACCAATACCGGCCCGTTGTGACACATATTTCACAATGGCGCTAGAGGTGGCATTGATAGAGTCCAGACTGTCGCCACACTCGATCAACACACAAGAGCTGAACTGGCGCGTAGGGGTACGAACACCAGACATAATTGGCGTTGGCAGCGAGATTTTAAAGGTCGAAATGGCATCATAGAAACGTTTGATGTAATCCATCCGGGTTTCGCGCGGGTAGTTAGAGAACAGGCAAGCGGAAACCAGCATGTACAGGAATTGGGCACTTTCATAGATCTCGCCGCTCACGCGGTTCTGCACCAGATATTTGCCTTCCAGCTGCTTAACTGCAGCGTAGGAGAAGTTCATATCGCGCCAATGGTCGATGAAAGTGTCCATCTGTTCAAACTCTTCTGCGGTGTAATCTTCCAGCAGATGTTTGTCATATTTACCCATCTCCACCATCTTCGTCACATGGGCGAAAAGTTTTGGTGGTTCAAATTGGCCGTAGGCTTTTTTTCGCAGATGGAAAATGGCCAGACGAGCGGCTAAATATTGATAATCCGGCGCATCACGGGAGATAAGGTCAGCGGCGGCTTTGATGATGGTTTCATGGATATCGGCAGTTTTAATGCCATCATAAAACTGAATGTGTGAACGCAATTCTACTTGAGAAACCGAGACGTTATGTAAACCTTCTGCGGCCCAGTCGATGACCCGGTGGATTTTATCCAGATTGATGCGCTCTTTGCTGCCATCGCGTTTAGTAACAAGTAGGCTTTGGTTCATGTGATCTTTTACCTTCCGTGTGTTCATACCCTGTAAGCCAAGCAAACGCCACGCTGCATTTTTAGGCCGCGAGTAGTGTCATTGCTCAGTATGTAAACACAATATATAGGGGGTGGGTGTTGGTTAGATAACAAGATAGTGAGTATTACGTCTTTTAGCAAGTGAACAACATCGGACAATTGTGTGGATAACTTGGGGGGGAATTGTTACAAATGGCCCTCAAGCTGCGTCATTACTGGGGCTTACCTACTGTCAATCTAGGGGATAAGATTTTACTGAAAATCTTAAAAATTTGATCGTTTGCCGGTTTATTAAACATTAGAAAAATCCCCTTCATCTTTCACGCCGTAGCGGTGTTGGCTGCCCTAACTCACCCCAGTCACTTAGTGGACTAAGCTCCTGGGGATTAGTTATGTTGCCGCCTTGCTACAAGGCGAAATCTATCGGCTATTATTTGATTTTTTATACTTCACTCGTGAGCGCTGTTCTCTTCCCTTTGAGTATGCACCATATAATTTACATCAACATTGCGACCCAGCTTGAAATGGTCTGTTATCGGATTGTAATGCAGCCCGATAATATGGCGTTCCTGCAGTGGGGTTTGATCGACCCAGCCGATAAGTTCTGATGGGCGGATAAATTTTTTCGAATCATGAGTGCCTTTCGGCACCATCTTCAATACATATTCCGCTCCGACCACCGCCATCAACCAGGATTTGGTATTGCGATTAATGGTTGAGAAGAAAACATGCCCACCAGGTTTGACCAATTGCGCACAGGCGCGGATAACGGAAGCCGGGTCAGGAACGTGCTCGAGCATCTCCATGCAGGTCACCACATCGTAATGTTGTGGCAACTTTTGCGCATGGCTTTCAACCGTTTCCTGCACATAATCCAGTTTGGCACCGCTCTCCAGTGCATGTAGTCGCGCCACTTGTAGCGGCTCATAGCCCATATCCAGCCCAGTGACCTGTGCACCTTCATGTGCCATGCTTTCTGCCAGAATGCCGCCGCCGCAACCGACGTCCAGCACGTTTTTATCGAAAATGCCGCCTGAGCGCTGCAAAATATAATCGAGACGTAGGGGATTAATGCGATGGAGAGGCTTAAACTCACCTTCCAAATCCCACCAGCGGGAGGCAACCGCTTCAAATTTAGCGATTTCTTGCTCGTCGACATTGTGTTGAGGGGCTGTGGTGTCTACACGCATGAAGAGTTCTCACTGTTCTGTTTCTTTGCGCGGATTATACATGTTCCCCATCAATTGGCGCAGTTTTGTCGCTAAGAGTTAAGCGCAATGTAGTTTCGCCAAAATTGGGGTTTTGTGATATAGTTTCGTACCTTTAAATCCGGTAATTAGTAGAGGGATAGCGGCTCAATGAGCGACCTTGCCAGAGAAATAACACCGGTCAACATCGAGGAAGAGCTGAAAAGCTCCTATCTGGATTATGCGATGTCCGTTATTGTCGGACGTGCTTTACCAGATGTCCGGGATGGACTGAAGCCGGTTCACCGTCGCGTACTGTTCGCGATGAATGTACTGGGCAATGACTGGAATAAACCATACAAAAAATCGGCCCGTGTAGTTGGGGACGTTATCGGTAAATATCACCCGCATGGTGACAGCGCGGTCTACGACACTATAGTGCGTATGGCTCAGCCGTTCTCACTGCGCTATATGCTGGTGGATGGGCAGGGTAACTTCGGTTCCGTTGATGGCGACTCCGCCGCAGCGATGCGTTATACCGAAATCCGTATGTCTAAAATTGCTCACGAATTGTTAGCGGATTTAGAAAAAGATACCGTCGACTTCGTGCCGAACTACGATGGCACTGAGCAGATCCCTGCGGTCATGCCAACACGTATCCCTAACCTGTTGGTTAATGGTTCGTCAGGTATTGCCGTTGGGATGGCAACCAATATTCCGCCACATAACCTTTCTGAGGTTATTGATGGCTGTTTGGCCTATATCGAAGATGAAAACATCAGCATCGAAGGGCTGATGGAATATATTCCGGGGCCAGACTTCCCAACAGCCGCCATTATCAATGGTCGCCGTGGTATTGAAGAAGCTTATCGTACTGGCCGTGGCAAGGTGTATATCCGTGCCCGTGGTGAAGTGGAAGCGGACGCTAAAACGGGCCGTGAAACCATTATTATTCACGAGATCCCCTATCAGGTGAATAAGGCGCGGTTGATTGAAAAAATCGCCGAGTTGGTGAAAGAGAAACGGGTAGAAGGCATCAGTGCGCTGCGTGATGAGTCTGATAAAGACGGCATGCGTATCGTGATTGAGATCAAACGTGATGCAGTCGGCGAGGTGGTGCTCAATAACCTCTACTCGCTGACGCAATTGCAGGTGACTTTCGGTATCAATATGGTGGCTCTGTCTCAAGGGCAACCTAAATTACTGAACCTGAAAGACATTTTGGTTGCCTTTGTGCGCCACCGCCGTGAAGTGGTGACGCGTCGGACCATCTTTGAGCTGCGTAAAGCACGTGACCGCGCACATATCCTTGAAGCGCTGGCCATTGCCTTGGCTAACATCGATCCGATTATCGAATTGATTCGCCGTGCGGCGACCCCTGCGGAGGCGAAAGCCGGCTTGATTGCCAGTCCGTGGGAGTTAGGGAACGTTTCTGCTATGCTGGAACGTGCCGGTGGTGATGCTGCCCGCCCTGAATGGCTGGAAGCAGAGTTCGGTATCCGTGACGGCAAGTATTACCTCACCGAGCAGCAAGCTCAGGCTATTTTGGATCTGCGTTTGCAGAAACTGACCGGTCTGGAGCATGAAAAACTGCTGGATGAGTATAAAGAGCTGCTGACCGCCATCGCGGAGCTGATCTTTATTCTGGAAAACCCAGAGCGCCTGATGGAAGTTATCCGCGAAGAGTTAGTGGCAATTAAAGAGCAATATAGCGATGCTCGTCGTACTGAAATCACGGCCAACACCTCTGATATCAACATCGAAGATCTGATTAATCAGGAAGATGTGGTTGTGACACTGTCCCATCAGGGCTACGTCAAATACCAACCGCTGACGGATTACGAAGCTCAGCGCCGTGGTGGTAAAGGTAAGTCAGCTGCGCGCATCAAAGAAGAGGACTTCATTGATCGCCTGTTGGTTGCCAATACCCACGACACTATTTTGTGCTTCTCCAGCCGTGGCCGTCTCTACTGGATGAAAGTCTATCAGTTGCCAGAAGCCAGCCGTGGGGCCCGTGGTCGCCCAATCGTCAACTTATTGCCGCTTGAGCCGAATGAGCGTATTACCGCCATTCTGCCGGTGCGGGAGTATGAAGAGGGTCGTCACGTCTTTATGGCAACCGCTAGCGGTACTGTGAAGAAGACAGCATTGACCGAGTTCAGCCGCCCACGCAGTGCCGGTATTATTGCCGTCAATCTGAATGAAGGCGATGAGCTGATCGGTGTGGATCTGACTGATGGCAGCAATGAAGTTATGCTGTTCTCCGCATTGGGTAAAGTGGTTCGCTTCCCAGAAACGCAGGTCCGCTCGATGGGCCGCACCGCAACCGGTGTACGTGGTATCAACCTCAATGGCGATGATCGGGTTATCTCTCTGATTATTCCGCGTGGTGATGGCGAAATCCTGACTGTGACTGAAAATGGTTATGGTAAACGTACCGCAGTGGAAGAGTATCCAACCAAGTCCCGTGCGACTCAGGGGGTTATCTCCATTAAAGTCAGTGAGCGAAATGGTAAGGTTGTCGGTGCCGTTCAGGTTGCACCAACTGATCAAATCATGATGATTACTGATGCCGGTACTTTGGTGCGTACCCGAGTTTCAGAAGTGAGCGTTGTGGGTCGTAACACCCAGGGCGTGACACTGATCCGTACTGCTGAAGATGAGCATGTGGTCGGTCTGCAACGTGTCGCCGAACCGGAAGAGGATGATGACATCCTTGATGGCGAGTCATTGGAAGGTGAAGAGGGCGGCGATGAAAACGCCGCACTGAACGCGCCGGAAGATGATGCTGAAGACGACGCAGCAGATGATGAAGCTGAAGACGATGATGTAGAAGACGAGAACGTATAATGCGCTGATGAGGTATCCGGGGCAGTTAATTGCTCCGGTGAACTTACTAGCCGCAGCGTGACTCGATGAAAACAAAAGCCAGCCTACGTGCTGGCTTTTTTATGTGTTATGGGTAGTGTATTCTGTAAATCATGCAGCCTCTGTGGCGATGCTTTCACCAGGTATCAGATTGAAATATCTCTCTTCATTTCGCACGACACTGAAAATCTCCCGCTACCTGTTTCGGGTATTGGCCATCATGCTATGGTCACTTGGTGCGTTGCTGACTACGTTTTATATCCTGAACATTCTAAATGAGAAAAAATCTGATATTCGTCAGGAATATAATACTAACTTTGAGTTGGCGCAGAGTTACATCCGGCACTCTTCCGACATTATCCGCGATATCAAATATATGGCGGAAAATAGGTTAAATAACAACTCGGCGAGCAGCGATATCGCCGCGGGTGCCTTCATCAAAAACAAGACAGCGCCAAAATATTATCCGCTCAATCCGGATGCTGATTGTGCCGCGCTTAACACCTCTCGCCACTTATCACTCAATTCGCTCAGTAACCTTATTCTGTACTGGAAGGAGAATTTCGCTGCCGCTTATGATCTTAACCGCATCTTCTTTATCGGTAGCGACACATTGTGCATGGTGGATTTCGATATTCGCAATACGCCAATGGATCAGGAAAATCTGCTTAAGTCACTGAATGAACATATTTTAAAATATCGTGACGCCAATGGTCAGGATAAAGATAGCGCACTGTATTGGGTGGTTCCTGGTGTGCGCCCAGAGATTGGTACGCTGTATGTGCTTAGCCCGTTGTATGTGGGTAACAAATTAGAGGCATTGGTCGGCACTGAGCAAACGATTCGTCTGGAGGATTTTATCTCTTCTGGGCCGCTGCCCATTGGTGTGACCTTGTTGGATCAGGACAATGAACCGGTATTGCGACTGGCAACCGGGGATCGCCATGCTTCAATGCTGGATGACTATCCTGATTCTCCATCTTATTTCGGTTATGTCGATGATTATAATAATCTTCTGCTGAAAAAGAGTTTGTTGCCGTCGACCCTCAGTATTGCTTATTCCTTGCCGGTAAGAACAATAATTGAAACATTCAAACTCTTTATTTTTAATGCGTTACTGCTGAATATACTCTCTGCGGTAGTGATATTTACCTTAGCCTGGTTGTTTGAAAGAAAAATGTTCCATCCGGCTGAAGATAACGCCTTGAGGCTGGAGGAGCACGAGCAGTTTAACCGCAAAATTGTGGCCTCTGCTCCGGTGGGTATCTCCATCCTGCGTATCAGTGATGGGACCAATATCCTCAGTAATGAGTTAGCGCATAACTATATTAATTTGCTGACAAACGAAGATCGCGAACGTATCACACGTATTATCTGTGAACAGCAGGCGAATTTTGTCGATGTGATGACCAGTAATAACAATAATCTGCAAATTAGCTTTGTTCACTCTCGCTACCGTAATGAAGATGTGGCTATTTGCGTGCTGGTGGATGTCAGTTCGCGGGTAAAAATGGAAGAGTCACTGCAAGAGATGGCCGCAGCAGCAGAGCAGGCCAGCCAATCCAAATCGATGTTTTTGGCCACTGTCAGCCATGAGTTGCGTACCCCACTGTATGGGATTATTGGTAACCTCGATTTATTGCAAACCAAAGAGCTCCCGCACGGTGTTGACCGCCTGGTGACGGCGATGAACAACTCGTCTGGCTTATTACTCAAAATTATCAGTGACATACTCGACTTTTCTAAAATCGAGTCTGAACAACTGAAAATTGAGCCAAGTGAGTTCTCTACTGTCGAAGTGATCACGCATATCTCCGCTAACTATCTGCCGCTCGTGGTTAAAAAACACCTGGGTTTGTACTGCTTTATTGAGCCGGATGTCCCGCGAGTGATGGTGGGGGATCCTGTTCGCCTGCAACAAGTGATTTCTAACTTATTGAATAACGCAATTAAATTCACCGATACCGGCTGTATCATCCTGCAAGTTCGGGTTCGTGGCGATTATTTGGAATTCCGAGTGCGCGATACCGGGGTCGGCATTAATTCACGTGAGTTAAACCAGCTCTTTGATCCTTTCTTCCAGATAGGCACTGGCGTGCAGCGCCATTTCCAGGGAACAGGTTTAGGTTTGGCTATCTGCGAGAAGCTGGTCAACTTGATGGATGGGGATGTTGAGGTGATCTCTGAGTTAGGGATGGGCAGTATTTTTGCTATCCGCATTCCACTCTATTTAGCCGAAAACAGAGATGAAGCCAATAATTCCGTGCTACCACAGAGTTATCGCTGGCAAGGGAAAACCCTGTGGTTGGATATTCGTAATGCGCGTCTTGAGCGCTACTTATTTGATCTCCTGGGGCATTTTGGTGCCACCGCGCGGCGCTATAGTCTCGATCAGCCTCTGAATGATCAAGTGTTGATTTGTGATTATTTGCCACAAATCAGCGCGCCACTATCGACCTGGATCCAGCTATCTATCGAACATATCGGTTTGCCGCAAGAAACGCGCCCAGGTTATTGGTTGCTGAGCACATCTACTCTGCTAGAGATTATCCCGTTATTGGATCGGATATTGCTGGAACCTCTGTCGGTGGCCGACAATACGCCATTACAGCTACCTGCGCCGAAAGCCAACCAAGATGATAATGCCGACCTGCAAATTCTGGTGGTGGATGACCATCCGATTAATCGCCGGCTATTGGCCGATCAGCTCACAGCATTGGGCTATCAAGTGATGACGGCGAATGATGGGCTGGATGCTCTGGCGGTGCTGAGTGCCAATAGTGTTGATATTGTGCTGACTGACGTCAATATGCCGAACATGGATGGTTATCGTTTAACTCAGCGTTTGCGGCAATTGAATCATCACTTCCCGGTCATTGGTGTCACCGCGAATGCACTGGCTGAAAGCAAGCAGCGCTGTATTGAAGCGGGCATGGATAACTGTTTATCTAAGCCAGTAACACTGGATACATTGCGGCAGATGTTGCGCTATTACAGTGATAAGGTGCGGCGCTCACGCTAAACCCTTCGCCCTTGACGCTAAACCCTTCGCCCTTGACGCTACAGCTGTGTTAGCGGCACTTGCTCACCCTAATCACTTACTTGAGTAAGCTCATCGGGATTCGCTCACTTGCTGCCTTGCTGTAACGCCAATGACTTTGGGTTATAAACTTAGGATATGGCGCTCACGCTAAACCCTGCGCCCTTGACGCTACAGCTGTGTTAGCGGCACTCGCTCACTTGCTGTCTTGCTGTAACGCCAATGACTTTGGGTGATAAAGTTAGAAATAAAGAGAAATTTAGCAATAAAGAAAATTAATGAATAATCTGAATGGGTAGGAGAGGGGATAAATAAACCCGGTGCTGCTGAGCAATACCGGGCTTGGAAACAGCTATTCTTCTTCTTTATTGACCTGGCTGATAGTTACTGAAGAAAGATAGTTTAGTAGGGCGATATCATTATCCACACCCAGTTTTAGCATCGCCGATTTCTTCTGGCTACTGATAGTTTTAATGCTGCGATTAAGCTTTCTGGCGATCTCTGTTACCAGGAAACCTTCAGCAAATAATCGCAAAACTTCACTCTCTTTCGGTGACAAGCGCTTATCACCGTAACCATTGGCACTGATTTTTTCCAGCAATTTAGCCACACTTTCAGGGGTGAACTTTTTCCCTTTTTGTAATGCTGCCAATGCCTTAGGTAAGTCCGCTGGTGCGCCTTGCTTTAATACGATCCCGTCAATGTCCAAGTCCAAAACAGAACTAAGAATAGCCGGATTATTATTCATCGTTAGAACAATTATGGCTAAGTCTGGGTAATGACGTTTTATATATTTTATCAGTGTGATGCCATCACCATACTTGTCTCCAGGCATGGAGAGGTCAGTAATTAACACGTTGGCATCTAGTTTAGACAAATTGTTAATAAGTGATGTTGAGTCTTCAAATTCCCCAACAACATTGACCCATTCAATTTGTTCAAGCGATTTTCGGATGCCAAACAAAACAATTGGATGGTCATCAGCAATAATTACATTAAGGTTGTTCATAGTTATGGGTTACCTTGCTGCAACAGTCTGGTGACGAAAGAATCAATTTGACTGATGCTATTTTCGATCTTCAACCGATCGCCATCTGCGATATGCTGTTCTAATGTTTCACATAGCTGCTTGCCGAGTACCAGGTTCAACATAGCAAATACGCCTTTCAATCGATGTGCAGTCTGCGAAAGCGATATGAAATCACGTTGCTGAAGTTCAGTATACAGTTTCTTCAGATCTATCGGTACTGTCTCAACGAATAAGGAATAATAGTCGCTGGATTTTAGTTGTTGTTCATAGGTGCTTATATCATTTTCAGCAATAGATTCAGACTCTTCCTGTGATTCATCTGATAAAATCCGTTGTTCAATTAATAATAGTATTGCATCAATAACAGCACTGCCTAAATTATAATTTACCCGGATATAGTTATCTTGTAACTGTTGTAATCCCACCTCATCTGAAGTCAGTAATAAGGTAAAATTATCATAGTGTTGAGGATTATCAGTTAACGTGACGTCGTAATCTCGGCCCGGTAGGCGATCATCGGCAATAATGCAGTTTGCACCGAATGAACCCAATAATGTGGTGATGATTAAGCGCACTTCTTCCGAGGTTATATCTAATAACGCCGTCACTCCATCTAATAACTTCTCTTGCTCTTCTTGTTGCTCATTTTCGATAGGTATAGTTAAGCGAATGGTATAACGAGTACCTATATCGATTTTGCTGCGAATTTCTAATTGGCCGTTTAATTTCCTACATAATTGGTTACATAAAAAGAAGGTTAACCCCGAGCCATGATTGTATCTGTCGACCAAAGTTTGGCTGAGGAAAGGATAATTAAGATTACTGATCTCTTCATCAGATATACCGGCACCAGTATCCGTTATCTGAATAATCAGTTGCTCTGGATGGTCCGGTTCGTGATCTACATTGAGTGTGATTTTGCCGTAATCAGTTGTGATGATGGAGTAGTGCAGCAGTAGTGAAAGTATTTTACGTAATACATTTTCATCACCCGTGTAATTTTGATTAATATCGGCACGATAGTGATTAAAGAGTGTTAAACCTTTTTGATTAATGGCGGGCAGAATCTCTAACAGAAGGGTATCAATTAATGCCGACAGTGAGAAGCTGTGCTGCTCAGGCTGCCAATCTTGTGTTTCCAGGCGCGTGAGTAGAGTGATGTTCTCAATCAATTCAATAATGGTATCTGATTGCGCAATCAATTTGGCCGTCAGCTCTTGTTGTTGCTGTAAGTTAGTGCTGTTTTGTAACTGATGGGCAATTTGATTGAGAGTATTGACCGGTTGATTCAGCTCAATCCCTAGATTATGTAGCATCAGCTTACGCGCTTGTAGACTCTTGTCGTATTCACGCCTTGCCTGTTGCAGCTTTTTATTCACCAACACTTCTTTATCCTGATCATGAAGCAGGAATAGATAGGTTTCCGGTGATATTTGGCTACGGAACATGCGAATTTCGTAAACTTCATTATTCACGGTGCCCTGAATCACCCCGTGGTGCTGCTCCGCCATATGCGCAATTTTTTGCATATTAAGGTGCGGCATCAGATTATCGGCAATCTGATTACTGGCGACGACGGTGTTATTGCTAAAGTTATAGACCAGTAACCCTTGGGGTAGGTTGGTTATAATTTCCTGACTCAGTGATTTCTGCACCTCTAATTTTTCGACCATATCCGCACTTGGATGAACGTATTGGCGGCGAACGAAATAGATACCTAACACTGCTGACGCCAAGAGCAAGATATTGGTCAGAATTAGCCAGAAGTTATTCCTCAGTAAATCAATGGCTAACAGATTAATCGGGACACGATAAACGATTCTCTGTGTGGCATTAGCCAAAGGGGCGGAGAACTCAACCCAGTAGCCATTGAGTGTCACACTGGCGGCGGCGACATCTTCAGGTGCCATGCCTTCATTAATCGGCGTCTTATCTTTTTGCAGCAAGAAGTTAGACCGCGCCATATTCGGCGGGATTAAGTCATTGATCGGCAAATCAAAAGCGATAACAGTCGCCAGATGCCCTGGGTGGTTAAAGGTGGTTCTCAGGGTGAAATAGTAGGCATTCTGGAAACGTAGTTTTCGCAGCGGCGAGAAACTCTCGCGCTCATCTAAGGTATTGGCCTGTTGTAGCATTTCTGCCCGTCGGGATTCAGCCGCGGCCGTCAGGTAGCTCTCTTTAAAGCGCGAGGTGACCTCTTTTAGCGCCTGAGTGGTAATCAGCGTCAGGCTATTATCCTGGCCGTTAAGATAATACATTGAGTAGGTATCATTCTGTGATCCCCAGTGGCTATCAAGGTAGTCAGACATCTGCAACGCCATAGCCAGGGTCGCTGGCTGGTGATTGCCAAAAATGACCGCATCCGTTTTTCTACGTGGTTTCTCAATATAGTAAATATCAGGACGCAGGCGGATCTCTTGCGCCGAGAGGACGACTTTCTCAGCGACGTCCGGGTTATTCGCTAAATCATAGAGTTGGTAGGTGTGATAGCGATAATCATCAATGCGTTGCTGCAAACCGCTGGCGATATAGGTTAGTGCGTGCTTTTTTTCTGTCAGATAAGCATTGGTATAGTTGTAGCCATACAGCCCGATGGTAATGAGCAGCAATACGATAAACAGCCAGAAGCAGCGGGTGATCTTAGCTGAACTGGTAGATAACGAGTTATTTTGCATAGAGAGACTGCATATCCTGGGTTAGCGCGTGACGGCTCTGGCGCTGGCTGTGACTGTCAGTAACAGCAGCGCCACACAGCCAAAAGCGACCGATAAGTTACTCAGTTGTGCGACAAAACCAATTGCCGCAGGGCCAGCCAGAATACCGGCGTAACCGATAGTGGTAATGGACGCCACGGCCAGATTGGCGGGCATCACGTTTTGGTTGCCGGCGGCGGTGAACAAAATGGGCACCACATTGGATGCGCCCAGCCCCACCAGCATAAAACCAATAATAGCGGCAATTGAGCTATCAACACATATTGCCGTCATAATCCCAATCGCGGCGCACAGACTGCCGCCTAATAGTACCTTGTATCGGCCCAAGGCGTTGACAATCCGATCACCATTTAAGCGGCCCAGTGTCATGGCTATCGCAAATACGGCATAGCCCATCCCCGCTTGTGATGGCTCCATGCCCCGTAGCGTCGTCAAGAAGAGGGCACTCCAGTCAAGCATTGAACCTTCGGCGAGAAACATCACAAAACATAAAAAACCGATGAACATAACCCAACCACGCGGCCACACAAATAGTGGGCCATCATGGGGTTCACCACTGCCATATAACAGGTTTTTATTGGCGGTCAACAGTAGGATTATCATCAATACTACCGTCGCCATAATCGCCGTCAGTGGTGTGAGGCCCAGCCACAATAGTGCACTCAGGCCACCTGCCCCGGCAATCCCGCCGACACTGAACAGCCCGTGAAAGCCGGACATCATGGCCCGGCCACTGGCTTTTTCAACAATGACAGCCTGAATATTCATCGCGACATCTATTATACCCATCGCGGCCCCGAAGATGAGCAGGGCAAGGGCCATGGTCATCGGGGTATTCATAAGTACCAGCAAGGGGAGATCGAGGCACAATACCGCGCCCGCCAGTAAAATCACCGCCCGGCACCCCCATCTTGCCGTGAGCACGCCGGTCAGAGGCATGGCCATTATCGAGCCGACACCAATGCACAACAGCAGTAAACCCAGCGAAGCATCATTAAGGCCAATACGTTCCTTGGCAAAAGGCACCAGTGGTGCCCAGGCGGCCATGCCCAATCCGGCGATAAAGAAAGCCAGTCGGGTCGAGATTTGCTGTGCAACACCCGGCTGATTTGATTGTTGACCTATGGTTTGTTGGCGTAATTCGGAGCTCATGAGGTATTAGAGTCTGTGATTATTATGAATGATCAATATAGACAGACGTTTCTATCATAAAGCGAAATGCGGGTCGAAGGGATTTATCTGATTAGCAGAATAATTGGCGGTCTAATGCATAGGATTGCCCCTTCACCTTCGTTTTTGCTCAAATTATGAACGCGATGGCGGTTCAGGTTAAAAACAGTCGAAAAGTTAAACTATAGATATGCTCAATGTTACACAATTGTAGCATTAAATCATTAAATTTAATGATGTAACTTATGATGGGGATAGCGCGGATCTCTTGATTGATGCTCAGTTGCACACTTTGCGTTAAAATGATTAGTTTTGTTATTTATCAATATATTATACGATAACTCTTTCGCCATTTTAGGCGTTTTTTATCAGCGTATTATCATTTATTCATCTTAATGATTGTAAGTTAAATGAAAAATTTTATTGTACAGTTTTTGAAATATCTACTTATATATTAAGTAGTGATTCGTGAACTCATTGTTCAAAAACACATTAAAAATAAGTATAAAAATCAAATGTACTCATTGCGCTGATTCCTTTGTTGTTAACCACACCAGAAACAAGCTTAAACCCTCTTTTGTGAGGTGTTTATTTTACCCTCCTGCGTCCGACTTATCGGGGTCCCCCCGGTATGTTCTTACGTGGAGACAGTGTCTTGCTTGATTTTTGAGGTTAACCATGGCGAATCTAACCAATGCTTCAATTGATATTATCTCTCGCCAAAATGGGGCGGTTATCTCACATGTTGCTGGAAACCAGCAAGTTGTGGCACTCAACGGATTGAGCATTGTGCGTATCCATGGCACACCCGCCATGGTGACTAGTTATGAACGTCAGGGCAGTGACCTGATTTTGCACATGAAAGATGGCACCACTGTGCGCTATCAGCACTTTTTCACCACCGATGGTGAGGGCAATTATAGCGAGTTGGTGTTTGATGACGGCGTCAACCCGCCAGTACATACCACTTTCCCTGCCGCGATAGGGGCCGCGGTGGCCGGTGAAACCCTCTTGGTGCCGGAATTTACCACAATCGACAGTGTCGCTGGCCTGGCGTTGGGCAGTAGTGCCAGCTCGGCTGGGCTACTGGCGGGGGCGCTGGGGTTTCTGGCGATTGCCGGCGGCATCGGCATTAGCGGCAGATCAGTGATCTGCGCGGTAAAATAGATGAAGCGCGCAACCAGTATGCGGTTAGGGCCAGAGAGGAGCAGGTGAAAAACAATGCAGATCTGGACGCGCAGTTGCAGGTGGTCTCAGGTAAGCAGGACCAACTGACCCGCACGACGCTGATTTCACCGGTGCGCGGTATCGTGAAAGACATTCAGGTCTCAACCGTCGGCGGGGTGTTGCAACCTGGCGGTAAACTGATGGAGATAGTCCCTATCGAAGAGCAGCTACTCATCGAAACACGGATTAATCCGCGTGATATCGCCTATATCCGGCCCGGATTACCAGCGACGGTAAAGATAACGGCTTATGATTCATCTATCTACGGCAATCTGGAGGGCGTGGTGGAGACGGTCTCGCCGGACACGCTGCAAGATGAGGTTAAGCGCGACCAATTTTACTACCGCATCTACGTTCGTACTGATAGAGCTGAACTGATGAATAAAGCTGGTAAATCATTTCCGATATTACCTGGCATGGTCGCTAGCGTAGAAATTAAAACGGGCCAAAAAACAGTTTTGGATTACCTGATAAAACCCCTTAATAAAGTGAAGGAATCACTGCGGGAGCGCTAATATCACCGGCTAACACTCTACCGCTATGGCACCTTGTTATTGGCGGTAGAGTGATAATTATTAGCTAATAAATGCAATAAATAGCTGAGTAATAGTTAACCGATTAGTCTGATTATTAGCCTTACTAGTTAAGCTATTCGTGCTTAAATATAATTTCGTAACTATATTATAATTATATTATTTCATTTTGTTAATATATCTAGCATTATAAATATACTTCACTATATATATCTCAGGCAATAAAAAAGCCGGTCAAAAGACCGGCCGTCAACTAACGAATTATCTGGCTGCGAGAGCCACAATGAAAGTAATATAAAAAATAATGATGATAGCAGAGCTATTATAGCTCCAGGGTTTAGTATATTACTTATCAATTTGTGCTACGCAAGTTTTTTTAGTAAGTTATTGTTTTATATTGATATGATATTTATATTTGACAATTAATGCTATATTTTACGTGTTTCTTGTTTTTGTGAAAGTTCGCGCTAATTTACATTTAGAAATACTTTTTGGGTTATATGAAACACTATCTCCAACTTGGTAGCATTTTCTGTATGGATTAATCCAGATATTATTACCACAATAGAATAACCCCGTTGGGATTATATGCTCGCAAGAGCAGTGGCATAGTTAGACCTAATAATAGAGGATAATAACGATGAAACTTCGAGTTCTTTCCCTGCTTGTTCCCGCTTTATTAGTTGCAGGTAGTGCAGGCGCGGCTGAAATTTACAACAAAGACGGTAACAAACTGGATCTGTATGGCAAAGTCGATGGTTTGCACTATTTCTCTGACGACAAGAGCAAAGATGGCGACCAGTCTTATATGCGTTTTGGCCTGAAAGGCGAAACACAGATCAGTGACCAACTAACCGGTTACGGTCAGTGGGAATATCAGGCAAATCTGAATAAAGCTGAAGATCAAGACCAAGGCAACTTTACTCGTCTTGGCTTTGCTGGCTTGAAATTTGCTGATTACGGCTCTCTGGATTATGGCCGTAATTACGGTGTGCTGTACGACGTCACCTCATGGACTGACGTACTACCAGAGTTCGGTGGTGATACCTACGGCGCGGATAACTTCATGTCGCAACGTGCTAACGGTTTGGCGACTTACCGTAACACCAACTTCTTTGGTTTGGTTGATGGCCTAAACTTTGCTCTGCAATATCAGGGTAAAAATGGTAGCCCGACGGAAAGCAACAATGGTCGTGATGTTAAGGGCCAGAATGGTGACGGCTACGGTATGTCACTATCTTATGACCTGGGCTGGGGTGTGAGTGCGGCTGCGGCGATGTCTAGCTCTAAACGTACTACCGAGCAAAATCAGATGCTGTTTGGCAATGGTGATCGTGCTGATGCCTACAGTGGTGGTCTGAAATATGACGCTAATAACGTATATCTGGCGGCTACTTATGCCCAAACATACAACCTGACTCGTTTCGGTAACTTCAAAAGCGATAATTCAGGTTTTGCTAACAAAGCGCAAAACATTGAGTTAGTGGCTCAATACCAATTTGATTTCGGTCTGCGCCCATCCGTGGCTTACCTGCAATCAAAAGGTAAAGATTTGGGCAATGGTTATGGCGACCAGGATCTGGTGCAATACGTTGATGTCGGTGCAACTTACTTCTTCAACAAAAACATGTCCACCTACGTTGATTACAAAATCAACCTGCTGGATGAAAATGAATTCACCAGAAATGCCGGTATCAACACTGATGATATCGTAGCAGTAGGTTTGGTTTACCAGTTCTAATTCTGCTAGCAGGATAAGTACTGAGACAAAACGCGGTCATTTGGCCGCGTTTTTTTGTTTCTGGTGCAGGCAAGCGCCTATCGTGACTGGATCCTTTTGCGCCCACTATTTGAACAAATTGGTTTTTTTTGACCATTTTCGGCATGAAGTTTAACCAAACGAATCAAATTTCAAATTTTTTTAAATGAAACACTAGACATATCATCACGCTATAGATCATAATCCCGCTCATTGGAAGGATGGCCGAGTGGTTTAAGGCAACGGTCTTGAAAACCGTCGACTGTAACAGGTCCTAGAGTTCGAATCTCTATCCTTCCGCCAAATTACGCCGGCATAGCTCAGTTGGTAGAGCAACTGACTTGTAATCAGTAGGTCCCGAGTTCGACTCTTGGTGCCGGCACCAATAAAAAACCCTGTTATCTTATTCAGATAACAGGGTTTTTGCTTTTCACCTTGTCACTGCGGCGGCAGGGTTACCACTGTCGCCCATCAAGTCAGCCATTCTTCGCCAACTGCGCGACCAGCTGATTCACGCCATCACTCATATTGCTAAATTTCGTCAGATGAGTGCGGGTCACCACCACAAAAACGCCAATGTTCTTTTCTGGGATCATCGCCATATAGGTAATAAAGCCACCGCCACCTCCAGTTTTTTGCATGATCCCCGGCAGGTCTGCATTCGGAGCCATGTAAACCCAGCCCAGACCCAATGCATCGGCCTGACCCGCAACATCCATGCCCTTCAGTGAGGTCAGGTCTCGGCGCTGGAAATAGAGCGTCTGCTCACGTTTGGCTGAACTTTTGCGCGCACTGTTATCAGAAGATAAGAATTGCTGCATCCAGCGCTGCATATCCTCTGGCGTTGAGTAGACTCCGCCACTGCCAGCAGCCGCGGTAGTATTTTCACAGCGGCTGCTACCAACGCCCACCATCAGCCGATTACATTGCTCTGCCGTCGGGGTGAGGGTGGTATTTTTCATGCCCAGCGGGGCGGTGATTTTATCTCGTAGCAGGCTGGTATAAGGCTTGCCAGAGGCTCGTGATAACGCATCGGCCAGCAAGTCGTAGGCCAAATTGGAATAAGCGGCTCTGACCCCTGGCGGCACGGTCACATTGGCCTGTTTTAGCCACTGCCAGCGATTATCTTTGGTCGGCCAGGTAAACACCGGTCTTTTTTGCGGGCCGCCGGGTTGCTCACGCGGCAAGCCACTGGTATGGCTCGCCAGATTCAGCAAGGTTATCGGCTGCTTTGCATTATAAGAGGGGACTGTGATGCCCTTAGGCGCGTATTTCCGCAACGGATCGGTCAGTTTCACTGTGCCATCATCGGCCAGCTTAACCATCACTTCGCTGGTCATCAGCTTGGTAATTGATGCAATACGAATTAATGAGTCTGGGCGTGGGCGCAGGTTGTTACCGGGTTTGGTTTCGCCAAAACTGCGGTTGACCACTTGATTGTTATCGATAACCACCAGTGCCATCCCCATGGCACCACTGTTATAGAAAATATGTTCGGCATGTTGATCAACAACTTGTGAGGCCAACAGCTCAGTTTTAGCCTTGCTATGCAAGGGGATGGTGAATAGGGCTGCGGCCAGCAGTGAGGAGGAGAAATATTTCAGCACTCTTTTATCCATGTTCAGAAAGCAAAATAAGTGGTCGTGGAGTTATAGTAATCGGATATATAAATAAAACATGCTGAAAATTATCTGGTAGGCAAATAATTTACATTACCGGGCAAGGCATCGCGATAATAATGGCAGAAAAGCGCGGAAATTGACCAATCAAGGTTTTTAGACCAAAAAAACCGCATCGGAGAGGGCCGATGCGGTGGATTATGATAGGTAACAATTAACTTTCAGTCACGGGTTTAGGGATCACCGTTGTTGATTCCTTCATGCCCAGAGGGTTATTCCCCCAGCACTGCTCATATTTCCAGCCGGTTAGCTCTTCAGCAACCACTCGGGCATGGGCTGGGATATCCGCCATAGCCCCACCACCTTTGATGCGCTCAATCTCCTCCAGCAGAATTTTATGATTTTTGCGATCCAGCTTCATCTGGGTGGTGTAGTAAATAGCGACTAGCGCCAGTGAGATCACCCCGATGGCAAATACGCCAACGATCGCTTGCACCGCCACTTCTGGCTGGCTCGATTGCCCAGAGACAAAGCCAAAGCGGCTTAACGTCCAACCCATGGCGAAGACAATAATCGAGCGCACCATTTTACCGGCGAAGGTCATCGCGCCAGCGTAGATCCCTTCGCGGCGACGACCAGTTAATACTTCGTCGACATCGGCCAGGAAGGTATAGACCGTCCACGGAATGTAATAAATGCCGCCAGTGCTTAAGCCGAAAACAGCAGTGATGCAGAACAGCACAATTACGGTTGTGGTTTGAGACCAACCGGTGAAATAGAGCGCGGCATAGGCAATTACACTGACTATCACCACTTGCAGGGCAATACGGAATGGGCGAGCAAAGCCCATCTTGACGCAGATGCCGATAAAGATGGCAGTAGAGATCAACTGCATGATTGAGCTGAAACTATTGAGCTGAGAAACCAGTGCGGCATCCTGGCCCAGACCAAAAATAATAAAGTAGGTAAATGCGGAAGCGAACAACCATTCAGCACCGAAACCAAACAGATACATGCCCAGATGTTTGCGGAAAATACGCAGATGGAAGGTTGACGCCATATCCACACAGAGTTTTTTCAGCGCCTGACCCAAGCTGCTGGTGGTTTCCCGCACCACTTCGCTGGCCGGACGCTCCCAGGAGGAGCTGTAGAGCCAAATCATCGCGCAGCACATAATCAGGCCGTAGGCGATACCGGTATAAAGGAAGGGGGTTGCGGAGTCTTTGCCGTAAATAGCAATAAACTGGCCGGGAATAAAGGCGGCCAAAAAGTTAGCCACTTTGCCGAAAATCGCTTTGGAGCCGGTTAACTTAGAGCGCTTGGCAAAATCAGTGGTCATCTCGGTGGCCAGCGTTTCGTAAGGCACCATGATGGAGGTGTAAATCAGTTCAAACAGCGCATAGGTTAGCAGGTAATACCAGAATCCGAAGCCACTCATCCAGAGCATGGGGTAGACCAATACCAGCGGGATCCCCAGTAAGATAAAGAAGCGGCGGCGGCCAAATATGCGGCCCAGACGGGTATTGTAGAAGTTATCAGTGATATAACCCATAACTGGGTTACTAATGGCATCAATAATGCTGGCGATTGAAAAAATAGTGGCTGCCTCTACGACAGATAGCCCGCAAAAGGTGGTGTAGAAATACATCAGCCAGGCACCACTGATTGCCAACGCTCCACTGCCCAATAAGTTGGCACTCCCGTACGCTAACGTATGCCTTGTTGAAATCTCTTTACTCATTTTTACCGCCACCTCAAAGTGAAACAATGTTTTATTAAAAATGGATAATCGTTTTCTTTATATAGGCGTGGCGTTTTTAAAGATGAGTGTTTGATCACGAAAAAGGGTTTTGCGACCTGAAATGGCGTGAATTAAAGTAAAAATTGATATGAATCAATTTAGTGGTGGATGGGGATTTTCGGCAAAAAACGAAATATCCATGAGAATACGAATAAGTGATAATGCCTTTTTACGCCAACCATGACCGTGACAAGTGTGGCAAGATTTTAATCTGCAGAGTGAAATATCATCACTAGCATTAGGTCTACTGCTCAGCGTGATAGAGTATCAATATTGAGCACCAATGAATTATTACGGGCATAGCCCATGAATGAATGTGAGCTGCCGTCGTGGCTAGCAGTGAAGGATGTAAAATGGCGAAGAAAAACCCCTATTATGATGCTAGTAAGCCACACCACACTGAGTTTGGATTCCAGAATCTGGAGCCGGTCATTCATCATCCGCAAGATTTGAAACGCTGGCGTGAAGAGCGAAAACGCCAGTCACTGCCCAAACCGCCTCAGCAGGGGTATGCGCAATTCGTCAGCGACTGGTGGCAAGAGGCCGATTTCAGTGGTCAGCAAGATGCCTTATGGTGGCTGGGTCATGCTTCGCTCTTGCTACGTGTCAGTGGAAAAACCGTGCTATTTGATCCGGTGCTCTCCAGCCGCGCTTCACCGCTGAATTTTTACGGGCCAGCCCGCAAAACACCGGTCCCCGCGCGGGTAAAGGCACTGCCGCCGATTGATGTGGTGGTGATTTCCCACAATCACTACGACCATTTGGATGTGACGACCATCACGCAATTACTGCGTCGCTTTCCTGAAATTACCTTTCTGGCCCCGCTGGGGTTAAAAAATTGGTTGCTGCAACACGGCGCTCGTCATGTTCACGAACTGGATTGGTGGGAGACACAGCTTGCCGCCGAATTTGAGTTTCATTGTGTACCAGCCCGCCATTGGAGCATGCGCACACCTTGGGATCGCAACCGCACATTGTGGTCGGGTTGGGTGCTCAAACGTGGTGAGATTAACTTCTATTTCACCGGAGATACGGGCTATTGCCCGCAACTGCTGACCATTGGTGAAAGGTTAGGGCCATTCAATTATGCGGCTTTGCCGATTGGCGCTTATGCCCCACGCTGGCTTATGCAGGCGCAACATATGGACCCGCAGCAATCGGTGCAGTTATTTCAGCAATTGCAGCAACCGATAACGGTGCCTATTCATTGGGGGGTGTTTGAGTTGGCAGATGAATCATTAGATGAGCCACCACAGCAACTCAAACTGGCGCTATCTGCCGCGGGTGTGACGAATGATAATTTTGCGCCGATTAAAATTGGTGCGCGGATCTTACTGGGTTAAAGGCGTTTCAGCGGGCGAGATAACCCGCTGAAACCAAAAGATAATGATTCAAATGTTGGGTGTCGAACTAGATCCTGAATTGATTCACTGCCTCGGTCAAATCGCCCGCCTGAGACTGTAATGCCGCAGATGCCGCCGTCGATTCCTGAACCAGTGCCGCATTTTGCTGCACCATGGTATCCAATTGCGCAACTGCACTATTGATCTCATGGATGCCACGCATTTGTTCATCTGCCGCGTTGGTGATTTCCGACATAATGGTCGTGACATCAGACACGCTGCTGACAATCTCGGTCATGGTGTTACTGGCCAGGCGGACTTGACCCGAACCTGAAGAGACGCTGCTGACGGTGGATTCAATCAGGGTTTTGATCTCTTTTGCCGCCTGCGCACTGCGCTGTGCCAGTGTGCGAACTTCACCCGCGACCACAGCAAAACCACGTCCTTGCTCACCGGCGCGTGCCGCCTCTACCGCCGCATTCAGTGCCAGAATATTGGTTTGGAAAGCTATGCCATCGATGACACTGGTAATATCGCCGATTTTGCCCGATGCGGCCTCAATCGACTCCATGGTGGTAATCACTTTGGCTATCACCTCGCCGCCACGGGAAGCATCATTCGCAGCAGAGAGCACGGCGGTATTTGCTTGCCTTGCGGCACTGGCCGACTGGGCCACGGTGGCTGAAATCTGCTCTAATGCGGCCGAGGTTTGCTGCAAGCTGGCAGCGGCGGACTCTGTTCGGCCTGATAAGTCCTGATTCCCCGCCGCAATTTCATTAGCGGCAATCCGCACCGACTCACTGGTATCGCGGATTTGCGCCATCACGGTGCTGAGTTTGTCGGCAAATTGGTTAAATGACTGGGCGATTTTCGCCACTTCATCGCGGCCTTCGACCGGTAAACGTCGGGTTAAATCCTCTGCACCAGAGCTGATAGCATCCATCGCTTTATGCACATGATTCAGGGGGAGTAGGGCGCGCTGGGTAATTAAGCTAATAATCACCACGGCGATTAAAATAATGACAATTAGCGTGACCAGTGATGTTGTCAACAATGAGCGCATACCGACAGTGGCATGGGCTTTATCCAGTGCCACCACGGTAAACCATTGAGTGTCAGGAACAGACTGCGCGAGCAGCAATTTGCTCTGGTCACCAATGTTGGCAACAATAGGATCAACCGCGCTCAATAGAGTCTTAAGCTCTAATGTCGGCGCGATTTCACTCAGCGGCTTAAGGGTTAACTGTGCATCCGGATGCGCGATAATGGTGCCATCGGCATCAATTAACATGCCGAAGCTGTCATCCGTTGGGTGTATGGATTTCACGTTTGCAATTACGCTATCCATAGTCACATCAGCGGCTAATACCCCTTTCACACTCCCATCCTGAATAATAGGTAAGGCAAAGGTCACCACTAATTGGTGGGTTCCCGCATCAACATATGGCGGTGTTACCACGGGTTTACCGGCTTTAACCGCTTGTAAATACCATGGCCGCCCAGTGGGGTCGTAACCTGCGGGGATACCATCGGGATTAGAAAAAGTGGCTGTCTTATTGGCGTAACCAATATAAACGTTAATAAAGTTGCCCGCAGCGGCAACCTGACGCAGTGCTGCCGTCGGGTCAGCTGTCAGTGCGCTATCTTTCAGCGACACAATCATTTGTGTTTTAGTCGCCACCCAGTCCGCAATCCCGACACCATGACTCGCCGTCACGGCGGTTAGAGTGTTATCGATTGCGCTGTTGTTATATTTGTTGGCAACTGAGTAGTTAAAATAAGTGTTAATGGCGAGAGAGCCTGCCACGATGATGATACAGGCTGCCAAGATACGTGAACGAATGGAATCAAGCATAGAGCGTCCTAAATAGATGGGAAGGCATGATTCAGATAACGGCTTGGCAGGGAAAAACTTGAGCTGAGTCACAGTAATAAGCGGCGATAAGTGCGCTATTGTTAATGCTTCTTTATGTAACAGTGACAGCTGTGGAGGATTTTGTTGCTATCGATATCTAATAAAAACATAAACTTGCTAATTAGATCGCTTAAAAATTAATGATAAGAATGAAAAAAATGTTGAAAAAAATAGTGATATTAAAGTATAAATTCAGCGTCAATGCGGGCATAGCGACTGTGTACACGGCGCATTGATGCTGGGATGGGGTAATTACAGTTTATTGATGTAATGAAAGGTTATTGATGTAATGAAAGGTTATTGACGTAATTAAAATTTATACTGGATCCCCAAAGAGATCGTTTGGCTTTGGTGAGCGATACTCGCACCATCGGAAATAGCTGTTGATGCCCCCGTGGTATGGTTGAACATTTGCGCCTTTCCTCTGCCTTCGGTGTAGCGATTCCAGGCCGCTTCAACAAATAACTTGGTATTCGGGGTCAGGTAATAACCTGCACCAAGGGTAACCGCGTAATAGCGAGAGAGCTTACTACTATCTTTGAATGATAGATTACGTAGATAGTGCTCATCACTACCATTAGCATTAACCCAACGGCTGTACTTCAATAAAGTCGTCAACTCAAAATCCTGGTAGCGATAACTGCCTGCCATACCAAGGTAGGGCATATCAAATTTCTGCTTATAACCGATGGTAATTGCACTGTCGGCGAGTTTACCTATTTGAATGCCATTATTATAATTAATCTCTCCGCCATAAGCCGCCCAACTATGATTATTCCGTTGATAGCCTGACATTACTCCAATACGATAGTTTTTCTCATTCAAAAGCCAAAACTTAGCATTAAGGTCAATTTCGTTGGCGTAATTCAAATTGTTTTTTTCATGGTGAGACCAATGGGACCACTGGGTTTGATTTTGGTTTAACCAATCGTAATTATCCATTGCCCCATCACCTGATGATAATGTACTCCAACCCTGGGCAGTTAATGTTAAATTGGATAATAGGTCCCATGATATATCCATCTTGATAATTGGGATGTTCTTCGCTTTCCAATCTAATTGGCTAAGCTTATGGCCACTATTTCCAGGTTGATAAACAAACTCTTGTGATTCTGCATTGAGTAACCCCAACGAGGCGCTAATCGTGACATTATCTGTGCTGCCCGAATGGTAACTGGCAGCGGCAGTATGACATGTCATAAGCAGTGCTAACGCAGATGCGTTTTTTTTTACCAATGTACTATATTTCATTACTGACCTTTAATTTTCTTAAATATCGATAATGAAAAATAACATTGATACAGATTTAATTTTTTAAATTAAAGATTAAAAGAATATTAAAAATATTAATCGGTACTTACTTTTTTAGAATAGCATAAAAAACAGTCTATCCCGGGCTGGGTAACCCGGGTGACTTCATATTAAAACTCAGTAACGAGCCATTCGTCTGCTTCATCAAACATTTCTTCAACCAGGCGATTGAGTACTGATTTCTCTTGCTTGTTGGCATCCGTATTGATGCCGTTAGCTTGCATTGCTTTGACTTTAACCTCGGCACCTGGAAACACACGATGCACACGTTTAGTCAGTTCTGCCTTAATCATTTCACCAGCATTGGTAAGGCCGGCGACATTCCGTTTGTCATAAATCAACTCAACACGCATGGATTTTTCCTAAATGAACAAACAACTGTTTAAATATACAGTTAACTTTAAAATAAAACAACGTGATTATCGTTATTTTAGGACGAGAAATCATGATTAATGGGATGTCTCCAGTGCTTACCTCCTTGGTTTAAACATAATTTTCAGTCGGTTAGAGTTTTTTGGCATGTATCTCTTTATTCTCAGAATGAGAATCTATAAACCACATTATAATTGTGCTTAACGTTAGCAACAGACTCAGGAGCTGTATTTGCTCACGGCTCGCCACGATTGTCGCCCTACAACCACGCCCCCCTCGTTAGTCCCTTCGTTTCATGCTAAATTCGCGTATCTAAGGTCAATACATCGTTTCAGGTATCAGTATGTTTACATATAAAGAAATATCAGCGCTTAACGAACTGGAATTGATTGTTTATAACTACATCATAAAAAATACCGACAAAGTGATGTATATGACCATCAGAGAACTGGCGGATGCTGCGGGTGTCTCTACCACCACGGTGTTACGTTTCTGCAAGAAAATGAATTGTGATGGTTACTCTGAATTTCGGGTTCGTTTTAAGCTCTATTTAGAACACGATGACAAACCGCCAGTCAGTTTTGGTATCAGTGAAATAATTAGCTATTTTAAAAGTATTAATAATAGTGAGTTTGATGAATTACTTGATACTGCGGCAGCCCAAATAGCCGCATCAAATAGAGTTATATTTGTTGGCATTGGTACCTCTGGTGCTCTGGGGAAATATAGCGCGCGTTTCTTCTCTAATATTGGTAAGTTTAGCACTTATATTGATGATCCCTACTATCCTATTAACAGTGATATGTATCAGGATGCCATTGCTATCATTCTCTCGGTATCCGGTGAAACAGAAGAGATTATTCGCATTGCCAATCAGTTTAGTCTGCACAAATGTAAAATAATCAGTCTAACCAACAGTGAAAACTCGACGTTGGCTAAAATGGCTGACCTTAATATCTCTTACCATATGCCGCCTATTGTCCTTGAAGGGCATTATAATATTACCACTCAAATTCCGGTGTTATATATTATTGAAACCATTGGCAAGAAACTCCCGCAAATAACGCATAAAAAAGCACCCTAAAACAGGGTGTTTTTTACATGTGACATATTCCAAATCGCGATTTTTGTTATATCGTGACTTCATTTTTCTTTTTGCTAAACTCCACTCTGCGTCAAATAAAAATACTAATAATAAGCCAATAACGTTCTACTTACCTTATACTCAGTACCCGCGACAGGAGATTAATAATGGCAATTGATTATGGATTGACCGCTCAGGAAATTATTAAATATATTGGCGGTGATAATAATGTGATTACTGTCACACATTGTGCGACACGTTTACGTTTTATATTGAAAGATAATAAGGTTGTCGACAAAGAACGGTTAAATCGCGTTAAAGGTGTTATTACCGTGATTGAAGCGGGCGGGCAAATGCAGGTGGTGATCGGTAATCACGTCGGCGATGCCTATAAGCACGTTACCCGTTTGATAAGTATCGATGAGAGCGCTCCAGTAGCTGCACCGAAGGTGGGTATTGTTAGCCGCCTGATGGATATCATCTCCAGTATCTTCGCCCCCTTTCTTTACCCGTTGGCGGCCTGCGGTATCTTGCAGGGGATTATCTCTTTTCTTGCCGCGATCGGTTGGATGGATGCGGCGAGCGGAACCTACCGTATTTTGAATTTTGTTTCATGGACCGGTTTTACGTTCTTGCCGGTGATGGTGGCCTTTACCGCCGCGAAAAAATTCAATGTTAACCCCTTTACCGCCGTTATTACCGCCTGTGCACTGATCAGCCCTGATTATATGAATATGCTGACGGCCAATAAAATCATCACGGTGAATTCAGCTGACCCAGCTATTCAGCAACTGATGCATGAAGCGGTGAATAATCCGCAGGTTGCCCATATTCTAAATACCATTGTCGGTATTCCTTTATCGTCTCCGACTTTGGATTTCTTCGGTATTCCCGTGCAATACCTGAGTTATACCGCCTCGGTTATCCCGATCATTTTAATGGTCTGGGCGATGTCTTATGTGCAGCGTTTCTTCGAGCGCATCTTACCGATGGTGGTGCGTAACCTGTTCACCCCGATGTTCTGTATCGCCATCATGGTGCCATTAACGCTGTTGGTTTTCGGCCCGATCGGTAATCTGATTGGCGGGGCCATTGGTGGGGTTTACAACACACTTTATAACCTTAGTCCAGCTATTGCGGGCTTTGTGGTCGGGGTTTTCTGGCAGCCATTGGTCACCTTAGGTGTCCATTGGGGGATTACGCCGGTCACGGTCGGCAACTACGCGACTCTGGGTTATGACACCTTTACCGGCCTGCAAGCTTCCGCGGTATTTGCCATGGCGGGCACCATGTTTGGCGTTTACTTAAAAACCCGCAACCACGAAATGAAAGGTATTTCATTGTCGGCAGGTATTACGGCACTGTTCGGGATTACCGAGCCGGCAATTTATGGCGTAGCTTTACGGTTGAAAAAACCTTTCTTGTGCAGTTGTGCTGCAGGTGGGATTGGCGGGGCGATTGCCGGTTCATTTAATGCTGTGTCGTGGAGTTACTGTTTGCCAGGTATCGCCGTGCTGCCGGTCTTCTTTAAAGAGGGGCATATGGCACAGTTCCTCGGGTTCCTGCTCTCTATCTCGGTGGCATTCGTATTAGGTGCAGTTTTTACCTGGTTGGTTGGTTTTAGTGATGAACCAGAGAGCGCGGAGCAAAGCGCGAAAGCTCCTGAGACGCCGATTGTTCAGGCGCAGATGAATCAGGGCTAAAATAGTTTTAATCCTCAGGCGGGTCATTACCCGCCGTTGATTTCCATTTTCAGGGTGCATAGTTGCCCGTAGTGCTAAGGGAGAAAGTTATGAATCACAAACAATTACCGCAAGATTTCTTATGGGGCGGCGCAGTCGCCGCACATCAGGTCGAAGGCGGTTGGGATAAAGGCGGCAAAGGCGTGAGTATCGCCGATGTGCTCTCCGGCGGCGCGCATGGTGTTGATCGTGTCATGACTGATGGCGTGCAGGAGGGTTACCGCTATCCGAACCATGAAGCCGTTGATTTTTATGGTCATTACAAAGAGGATATCGCGTTATTTGCTGAGATGGGCTTCAAGTGTTTCCGCACCTCCATTGCCTGGACGCGCATCTTCCCGAACGGTGATGAGCAGCAACCGAATGAAGCGGGCCTGCAATTCTACGACGACATGTTTGATGAGTTGCTGAAATATGGTATCGAGCCGGTTATTACCTTATCTCACTTCGAGATGCCGTGGCATTTGGTTAAAGAGTACGGTGGCTGGAAAAACCGTCAAGTGGTCGACTTCTTCGTGAAATTCAGCGAAGTGGTGATGGAACGCTATAAAAGCAAAGTAAAATATTGGATGACCTTCAACGAGATCAATAACCAACGCAACTGGAAATATCCATTGTTCGGCTATTGCTGCTCGGGCGTGATATTCACCGAGCAGGAGAACCCGGAAGAGACCATGTACCAAGTGCTGCATCATCAGTTTGTTGCCAGTGCCAAAGTGGTAAAACTCGGTCATGCCATTAATCCCGAGTTCAAAATTGGCTGTATGGTCGCGATGGTGCCGCTCTATCCCTTCTCATGCCATCCAGATGACATGATGTATTCGGTCGAAGCCATGCGTGAGCGTTATCTATTCGGTGACGTCCATATGCGCGGCTACTATCCGTCATATATCCTGAATGAGTGGGGGCGCCGTGGATTCACTATCCATATGGAAGAGGGCGATCTCGAGGCTCTGCGTGAGGGCTGTGCTGACTACATGGGGCTGAGCTATTACATGAGTAATGCGGTATCTGCGGTCAATCCGGGGAGTGGCAACTCACTTTCTGGCTTTGAAGGCAGTGTCCCTAACCCGCACGTCAAGGCCTCAGACTGGGGATGGCAGATTGATCCGGTCGGTTTGCGTTATTCACTGAGCGTATTGTATGAGCGCTACCAAAAGCCGTTGTTTATTGTTGAAAACGGTTTTGGTGCAATTGATAAAGTGGCCGATGACGGTATGGTGCACGACGATTATCGCATTGCTTATCTGAAAGCGCATATTGAACAGATGAAGAAAGCGGTATTTGAAGATGGCGTTGAGTTAATGGGGTACACCCCGTGGGGCTGTATTGATTGTGTATCATTTACCACCGGTGAATACAGCAAACGTTATGGTTTTATCTATGTGGATAAAAACGATGACGGCACCGGCACCATGGCGCGCTCACGTAAATTAAGTTTTGACTGGTATAAGAAGGTGATCTCCAGTAACGGTGAAGAGCTCTAGCACTGTTGTTAGGATGTCATTTGGGAAAGGCCGCTTACAGGTAGGGGTCTTTCCTCGCTTTACTTTTTTTGTGCATATAATACGGCGACGAATTGATGCGCAAGCCTAAAATTTGACTCGCTAATTTTACTTTCAGATTGACTGACGCGGGAACGCGCGGATCCTTCATCAATGCCTGCACTCCAGTCACCGTGCCAGCCCCCTACATATTAGCGTCATTGCTCTTCGCCAATTGAAAGCCACTCATCAATTTAAATCCTTGGCCGTAGAACTCTTTTCAATCTCTCCCGTTACTTGAAATTAACTGTTGTTATATACAGTGATTAATGTCATCTTACTCATGTTCCTAAGTAACAAAATTTTGCTTAAATACTTAGCAATCATACTGTTATATCTAAAGTAGATTGGCCCGTCAGGTTGGTGTGTACTAATAATATATTTAATATCAATTGGTTATTTGGTTTGTTTTAGACTAAATCTAATATGGTTACTGATTTGTTAATGGTAGTTGCTCTTCATACTTTCAGACGACCAGGCTCTGGAAACATTCAGGTTTGAACTTTTACTAACCCTTAAGCATATAGAGGTAAACATGGCAAAGACCCTACCCCGTAGCGGGATTTTTGCGCTGCTTGCAGTGATGGTGGCGGCATTAAGTGGTGTATCCCATGCGGCAGATACTGTTCGTGTTGGTTCAAAAATTGATACCGAAGGCTCATTGTTAGGCAATATTATTGTGCAGGTGCTAGATGCCAATGGGATAAAAACCACCAATAAATCACAGTTAGGTACCACCAAAGTGGTGCGTAGTGCCATCACTGCGGGTGAAATTGATATTTACCCTGAATATACTGGTAATGGTGCTTTTTTCTTCTCTGATGAGAAAGACTCTGCCTGGAAGGATAGCAAGGCGGGCTATGAGAAAGTAAAAGCGCTGGATTATGAGAAAAATAAATTGGTATGGCTCTCGCCCGCGCCAGCAAATAACACCTGGACCATTGCAGTGCGTCAGGATTTAGCTCAAGCGAATAATTTGAAAACCTTGGATGATCTGGGTAAATGGATTACTGCAGGGGGGAAATTCAAACTGGCGGCCTCTGCCGAGTTTATTGAACGCCCTGATGCCTTACCTGCTTTTCAGCAAGCTTATGGTTTTAAATTGAATCAAGACCAGCTGTTATCACTGGCAGGTGGTGATACAGCGGTGACGATTAAAGCCGCTGCTGAGCAAACTTCTGGTGTTAATGCGGCCATGGCCTATGGTACAGATGGCCCCGTTGCGGCTTTAGGGTTACAGACGCTGGAAGATCCCAAAGGGGTGCAACCTATTTACGCGCCAACACCGATTATTCGTGAGGCCACACTGAAACAACATCCGACGATACCTGCGTTACTCAACCCAGTATTTGCCACTCTGGATGGCCCGACGTTACAAAAACTGAATGCGCGTATCGCGGTTGAAGGTCAGGATGCGAAGCGAGTGGCAGCTAATTACCTGAAAGAAAAAGGCTTCGTTAAAGGGTAACCGCGTGCGTTAGGGATGGTGTTATAGCTAGCAGTCTGTAGTGCCATTCAAATACACAGGTGATCCGTTATTGTAATTAAGATTACCTGTCATGGAGATGGATTTTTATGGCCGTTAAAAACCGAGTCCTGCTAGCACTGGTTATTTTGCTGGTTTTATCTGGGATAGGGCTCTCTTTTGTTAGTCATGCACCGAATAGGCTGATTTCCGGGCAGGGGATCGCGCTAATGTCGTTGATAACAGGTTCGGTTTGGTGGCTGTTAGCTCCTATATTGCTACTGCTTGCCTGTGCTTTTTGTAAACAAAACATTGTGCTGCATGGGTCAACACTCTTATTTGCCGAGGTGCTACTGTTTGGCTTGCTGCTGCTGGCAGGGAGAACGGCCACACAGCTTACAGGGGGGGAAGATAGCCTTGCTCGCACCTCGTTAGGCGGCGGGTTTTGGCTAATGAGTGGATTAAGCATATTGATTGCGGTGGATAGCTTGTCCCGCGCTATTGTCAATCCTCTCTGGCGCAGTTTGGCCAATATCTTGCTGGTTTTACCGGTAGTGGTATTGCTGGCAACAGGGCAACTAGATCAACTTTCGCTAATGAAAGAGTACGTTAATCGTCAGGATGTGTTTGATGATGCCCTCTGGCAACACCTTCAGATTCTATTGGCTACGGTAGTACCCGCGGTACTTATTGGCATCCCCCTTGGCTTGCTCTGTTTTCGCTCTCGCCGCTTTCAAAGCACTATTTTTTCAACATTGAATATTATCCAAACCATCCCATCAATTGCCTTGTTTGGCTTGCTCATTGCACCTTTGGCGGGGCTGGCTGCGGCAGTCCCATGGTTAGCAGATCACGGTGTTAGCGGTATCGGTCTGGCACCAGCGATTATCGCACTGGTGCTTTATGCGTTGTTACCGCTAGTTCGCAGTGTGGTTGCGGGGCTAGAGTCTGTTCCGGACAGTGTTGTCGAGTCAGCCCAAGGTATGGGGATGACCCGCAGCCAGCTATTCTTTTGGGTGCAAATACCTATTGCAATGCCGCTTATTTTGTCCGGCATTCGAATTATTGCGGTGCAAACGGTAGGGCTTGCTGTCGTGGCTGCATTAATTGGTGCTGGCGGGCTAGGGGCGATTATGTTTCAAGGTTTGCTGAGTAGCGCATTGGACTTAGTGCTACTGGGCGTGATACCGGTGATAGTGATGGCAGTCATGGTTGACTCACTGTTTAAATTCATCGTTATTTTTATGGATACTTCAAATCGATGATTCATTTCCATCAGGTAAGTAAATATTTTGCCGGCAAACGGGCGGTAGATAACCTGACGTTGCAGATTGCCAAAGGGGAGTTCACCGTATTGATTGGGACCTCTGGCTCTGGCAAGTCGACCACACTGAAGATGATTAACCGACTTATTGAGCATGATGAAGGGGAGATCCATTTTGCCGGTGAAGAGATCCGCAATTATAAACCGGAAGATATACGGCGGCGGATGGGGTATGCCATTCAATCCATAGGTTTATTTCCACACTGGACTGTGGAGCGCAATATCGCCACTGTGCCGCAGTTACTAAAATGGCCACAGGATCGTATCCGCCAGCGGGTGAAAGAGTTACTTGAGTTATTACATCTGGAGCCAGAACAATTTCTCCATCGCTACCCCCATCAGCTCTCTGGTGGGCAGCAGCAGCGAGTCGGTGTCGCGCGGGCTTTGGCCGCTGATCCGGAAGTCTTATTGATGGATGAGCCATTTGGCGCACTAGATCCGGTGACGCGTTCAGCATTACAGTTCGAGATTAGCCGTATCCACCAATTATCGGGGCGAACTATCGTGCTGGTCACCCATGATATCGATGAGGCGCTGAGCCTGGCTGACCGCATTGTCCTGATGGATGAGGGGCGAGTCATCCAGCAAGGAACGCCATTTGAAATGTTGACTCAACCCGCCAATGATTTTGTCCGTGATTTTTTTGGTCGTAGTGACCTCGGTATTAAGTTGCTATCACTTGGCTGGGTTGAACAACGGGTCAGACGCGGTGAAACGCTGATAGGGTTGCCGATACTCGGTACAACCAGTCTGCGTGAAGCGCTTTCTCTGTTTGTGTCACGTCAGACGGATAAATTGCCTGTGATCGATGAACATGGCAAGCCATTAGGTGTGATCTATTTTGCTGATTTAATAGCAGATAAGGGGGGCGTGTGAAATTTGGGGCGACCAACGCCAGTGATATAAAGAGAGCCGCCTCTAAACGCGGAGCATTTTGGCTACTGAATGGGTTAACAGACCCGCTCTGTTGGGCGGTGCTTCTGCTCGCGGGGTTGGTTTTTGGCATGACCTCCCTACACGGTTTTTTTGCTGCTCTATTTCCCAGTCTCGATAGACCCGTCTATCTGCAAGATACCTTCTGGTCACTGGTCGTCGCTCACGTCATGCTGGTAGTGGCCTCCAGTATTATCGCTGTTTTGATTGGCGTTAGTGCTGGTGTTGCAGTGACTCGTCCAGCAGGGAAAGAGTTTCGTTCAGTGGTGGAAACTGTTGTCGCGATGGGGCAGACTTTTCCACCGGTCGCGGTACTTGCCATTGCAGTACCTGTGATGGGGTTTAGTGAGAAACCTGCAATTATCGCTTTAGTGCTGTATGGCCTATTACCCATTTTACAAGGGACGATCACCGGTATTGAGTCTGTTTCGCGAGGTATCCGCGAGGTGGCGCAAGGGGTGGGAATGAGTAGCCGGCAGATTTTGTGGCGGGTTGAATTGCCTCTAGCCGCCCCGGTTATTGTGGCGGGTATTCGAACATCGGTCATTATCAATATTGGTACTGCCGCTATTGCTTCTACCGTCGGGACAAAAACGCTGGGTTCTCCTATCATTATTGGCCTAAGTGGTTTTAATACCGCCTATGTTATTCAGGGGGCGGTTGTTGTCGCACTATTGGCAATAATTACGGATATGATTTTTTCGCGTTTGAGTCGGCGGTTGTCAGGTTGGCGTGAATGATCAACGCTTCCCGTAGTGAGGCTGGCTGACTATCTTCTGTCGTTTTTATGAGCAGCAGGAAGCTATGCTGATTTATGGTGCGGTCAATGGGGCTGAGGCCGCGTTAGCTAAAGATAAGTTATTGAGTAAAACATTTAGTCTATTACCTTGAGCGGCTTAGAACGTCATTAAGCAGATGTAAGCAACCGCTTTTGCATCGGGCATGACAATACCTTAATAATATATTCCCACTATATGTAATTATATTTGCTGTTAATATATAGATTAAGTTTTCATATTAAATAATTTATGTAATCAATTATTTATCCAGTAACGATTTAAATATCTCAGGTTATATAAGTGTTATTATTTATATTCTAGATTTTCTTTATTTATACCTTATATCAGCTACATTTATAGTTGCAGAAAATATCTATTCTCATTTTTACTCTTTTATAGGCGTTTGTAAGGATTACCTATGTCTACAGATGATCAAAAGGTCGGGCTTATTCCCGTAACCCTTATGGTTGCAGGGAATATAATGGGGTCTGGCGTATTCTTATTACCGGCTAGTTTAGCTTCAACGGGTGGAATAGCCATCTGGGGGTGGCTGGTGACGATTGTTGGTGCATTAGCACTTTCAATGGTTTATGCCAAAATGTCATCTTTGGATGATAGCCCGGGCGGTTCCTATGCTTATGCGCGGCGAGCTTTTGGCCCATTTTTAGGTTATCAGACCAATGTTCTCTACTGGTTAGCCTGCTGGATTGGCAATATTGCGATGGTAGTTATTGGTGTTGGTTATCTCAGCTATTTCTTCCCAATATTGAAAGAGCCAATGGTATTAACTATTACCTGTGTTGTGGTTCTGTGGATATTTGTTGGACTGAATATTGTTGGGCCTAAAATGATTACCCGAGTACAAGCGGTTGCCACGTCGCTAGCGTTGATACCTATTGTTGGCATCGCACTATTTGGCTGGTTCTGGTTCAAAGGCGAAATTTATATGGCCGCCTGGAATGTCAGCGGTTTGGGCACCTTGGGCGCAATTCAAAGTACTCTAAATGTCACGTTATGGTCATTTATTGGGGTAGAAACGGCCTCAGTGGCTGCCGGTGTTGTGAAAAATCCCAAGCGTAATGTGCCGATTGCCACTGTGGGGGGCGTGTTGATTGCTGCCGTCTGCTATCTCCTCTCCAGCAGCGCTATCATGGGCATGATCCCTAATGCGGAGTTACGTGTATCAGCATCACCTTTTGGCGACGCTGCACGTCTTGCCCTAGGGGACACCGCTGGCGCAATAGTTTCACTCTGTGCGGCAATAGGTTGCTTAGGTTCGCTAGGGGGCTGGACATTGGTTGCCGGGCAAACGGCCAAAGCGGCCGCTGATGATGGGTTATTCCCGCCGATATTTGGGAAGGTTAACCAGTCCGGAACACCTGTCGCGGGGCTACTGATCCTGGGGGTTCTGATGACGATATTCCAAATCAGCAGTATCTCGCCCAATGCCGCTAAAGAGTTTGGTTTAGTCTCTTCTGTTTCTGTTATTTTTACGCTAGTTCCGTATTTGTATACTTGCGCTGCGTTATTGCTGGTGGGGCATGGTCATTTAGGGTCAAGAGCAAACACCTATGTCGGCATTACCCTGATCGCTTTTGTCTATTGTATTTGGGCTGTCATCGGTTCGGGGGCTAACGAGGTGATGTGGTCATTCGTAACTCTAATGGTTATCACTGCCCTATACACATTCAATTATAACCGTACCCATAAAAACCCATTCCCTCTCGATTCCCCTGTTAAGAGTGCTCAGTAATCAGGGTTACCCGCTAATTGATTGGGCATCATTGTTGCAATGTGATAAATCATAGCGAATAAGGACCAATGCAATGATTGACTTAAGTAGCCATAAAAAGCGTAACGTTTTAGTCGTCGACAGTAATATTCGTGATTTCACTACCGCTAATGGTCGGGCGGTGAACGAACTCATTATTGCGTTGGATGATATCAATTTCAATGTCATCGCTGCCGCGACATTTGAAGATGGCCGGGCAACGGTGGCGTCGGATGCTTCATTGTGCTGTATTTTTGTCGATTGGACTTCCGGTGGTAATGATGATGAATCCCACAGTCAGGCATTTGCTCTGCTGCAAGATATTCGCCTCCGCAATAAATCTATTCCGGTGTTATTGATGGCGGAGCATTCATGTATTGATAGCTTGAATTTAGATACCATGAAGCTGGTCAATGAGTTTGTCTGGATGCATGAAGATACAGCCGAATTTATTGCTGCCCGTGCCAATGCATTGATTAGCAAATATTATCAGCAGTTATTACCCCCCTTTACCAAAGCCCTGTTGCAGTACACGCAAGATAACCCTGAGTATTCCTGGGCCGCACCGGGCCATCAGGGGGGCGTGGCATTCAGTAAGAGTGCCGTGGGGCGCGAGTTTCTGGATTTCTTTGGCGAAAATCTGTTTCGTTCAGATACCGGGATCGAGCGGGCATCATTGGGTTCGTTACTTGACCACAGCGGGCCAATAAAAGAGTCCGAGGCCTATGCGGCACAAATCTTTGGTGCGCATATCAGCTACTCAATGCTCAATGGCACTTCCGGTTCTAACCGCGCCATTATGACGGCGGTAGTGGGTGATAAGCAGATAGCGTTATGTGACCGTAACTGCCATAAGTCTATTGAGCAGGGGTTGGTGTTAACCGGGGCATTACCGGTATTTTTTATCCCAACCCGCAACTGCTATGGCATTATCGGCCCTATCCCCAAAGCCCAATTTCAACCTGCCGCCATTGTCGAGAGAGTCGCGCAGAATCCGCTAAAGGCATTGATTTCAGAGAGTAAACCTGTCTATGCAGTGATCACCAATTGTACCTATGACGGCATGTGCTATAACGCGAAACAAGCACAAGATCTATTGGCCAAAAGTGTCGATCAGATTCATTTCGATGAGGCGTGGTATGCCTATGCGCGCTTTAATCCTCTTTATCGTGATCGCTTCGCCATGCGCGGCGCTCCCACCGATCATGATCCGCAGGGGCCGACTGTTTTTGCCACGCAATCAACACATAAATTACTGGCAGCACTATCTCAAGCTTCTTATATCCACGTGAGAAATGGTAAAAAACCCATCGAGCACTCACGTTTTAATGAATCCTATATGTTGCAGTCCACCACCTCGCCGCTCTACGCCATTATTGCCGCCAATGAAGTGGGGGCGGCGATGATGGAGGGGGATCAAGGCCAGGGGTTAACGCAAGAGGTTATCAATGAAGCGGTCGATTTCCGCTTAGCGCTGGCACGTGCATATGACGCTTTTGCCCAACAAGGTGAGTGGTTCTTTAAACCCTGGAATGCGCCGGAGATCACTGAGAGTAAAAGTGGTAAGCGGGTTCCTTTTGCGCAAGCGTCAAGAGAGCAGTTAACCACTGATCCTGACTGCTGGGTACTCAAACCCGGTGAGTCGTGGCATGGTTTTGACCAATTAGAGGATGATTGGTGCATGCTAGACCCCATTAAGGCTGGGATTATGGTGCCGGGCATGGGGGATGATGGCCGCTTGGTCGACAAGGGGATCCCCGCGGCGGTGGTGACGGAATTCCTCGGGCAACGGGGGATTGTGCCTTCGCGAACCACTGACTTTATGGTGTTGTGCCTGTTTTCGGTAGGGGTGACCAAAGGGAAGTGGGGCACACTAATCAATGTGCTGCTGGAGTTCAAGCAGCACTATGACAGCGATACGCCAGTATCGATTTGCCTGCCTAATCTGGCTAAAGGCTATCCGCAGCAATACGGGCATATTGGTCTGAAACAATTGTGTGACACCATGTTTGCTTATATGAAAATCAGTGAGATAGATAAGCTGCAGGCGGAGGCATTCAGTCATTTACCCACTCCGATAACCTTACCTCGTCAGGCTTTTCAAGAACATATGGCTGGGCGTTGTGAGTTGCTGCCACTAGACAAGTTGGCAGGGCGCATCTCTGCCGTCGGCGTAATTCCTTACCCTCCGGGTATTCCCATCGTGATGCCGGGGGAGAGTTTTGGGCGTGATGATGAGCCGTGGTTGCGCTACATTCGAAGCCTTGCTGATTGGGGCTGGCATTTTCCCGGATTCGAGAAGATTTTGGAAGGTTCCGAGCAGAAAGACGGGCACTATTATATCTGGGTATTGAAGCAGTCGTTGTGACTGTGTTTGATTATTAATCACAGGGGGAATGATTATACCCTGTGATTAATGGGCGCTACGGGGACTCTTGACCATTGTTGGATAAGCCCGCCGGGCCGATATCAGACAGTGGGGAGGATTCTGTGGTTTCAGTTTCATGTGGCGTGGTTGAACGGGTATAAATGTTCAGCCCAGCCAGAAAAACGCCACCTAATGAACTCAGAGCCATTATCGCAATCAGGATAATGAGTGCTTTTCTTAGCATAATTATTTTCACTTTTATCTAACCAGCGGGAATTATAGCCTGTTCACTCAATGAAACAACTGTGTTGCACTCTTGATGCGAAAAGATTAACGCGACTTAAACAGAAATTTCCCCAGCGTGACCAATACCACCGCAGAAACAATCACCGCTAATGCACACCATTCAGTGGTCGATAAACTTTCACCGGCAAAGCCGATACCCAGCAACACAGCAACTACCGGATTCACATAGGCGTAGCTGGTTGCCACCGCCGGACGGACACTCTTCAGCAAATACATATAGGCGCTGATGGCGAGCATTGAGCCGAAAACAATCAAATAAAGCAATGAAAGAATGCCGCCCATACTTGGCATTTGATTCAGCTCTTCGCCACTTAATGTACTGGCAATTAACAGCACCACCCCTGCAACCAACATCTGCGCAGCGCCGGACATCGCCCCACTTGGCAATGCCAGACGTGAACTCCAGACCGAGCCAAATGCCCAACTGGCAGAAGCCAGCAATATCAGGGCCGCACCCATTGGGTTACCCAATAAGTTGCTGCCGGTATTTAGTAATATGATGCCGACCAGACCGAGAGCAATTCCAGACCACTCCAGTTTTGTATTGCGCATACCCCATAACATGCTGAAACATAAAGTGAATAGCGGTACGGTCGCGACCATGACGGCAGCAATGCCGGAAGGGACGTGTCGGTGTTCGGCGATGGTAACTAGCCCATTGCCGATGGCCAATAATAAGATGCCGATGGCACTGGCGCCCATCCATTGGCGCAACGTGGGTAGAGCATGGCCTCGGATGGCAAGGAAACTGAACAGTAACACCCCAGCGATCAGGTAGCGTAAGCCAGCCATCATCAGCGGTGGCCAGCTTTCCACCCCGATGCGGATGACCAGATAAGTTGAACCCCAAACGAAATATAAGGTGAAGAGTGAACCGACCAGCAACCACAGATTACGGCTATTTTGCTTTAACATAGTTATTCAATAAGAAAAGGGCAGTAAAACAGAGATGCACCAGTAAACATGAGAATAGTGCTGGTAAGCAAAGGTTTTTATCGTTTTTTTACGTTTTAAATATTCGCCTAATTTTTACGCTAAAACAGGGGGTTATTCTTGAAGTTGATGGTTGCTGGGTTCATAAGCAGTGACAAAACCTATCTTTCCCATGAAAGCTAAAAATGCTTCGGGCATGATGCATAAAGCTCGATCCATATCTTAGGTATGGCTTTTGCCGTTATTTCTGCTTATCAGACAAGGTGAATGATTTATGGTTGTAATCTCTTTATGCAGGGGGCGGCAGTTTGGCATTAACCCCATCATTTTTGGCGGTTTTTTCGTTAGACTAATGCTGCTATTTACATTCATCACCATGCCCGCAGATGCCGCGCAACATGAGTATGCTTTTCTATCGGCCCGCGAGTTGCAGCATAATAAACTGGCGATTGCACAGAAACAGGCATCGAAGGAGACCATGCAGGCCTATCAGCAGCTACTGCAACAAGCGGATAGAGCACTGAAACAGCCGGATCAAAGTGTCATGGAGAAAAGCATGATGCCACCTAGCGGCTCTAAACATGATTATCTCAGCCTCAGTGCGTATTGGTGGCCAGATAGCCAAAAAAGTGATGGCCTACCTTGGGTGCGTAAAGATGGGCAGATTAATCCGGCGAGTAAAAATGCTGACAGTGATGGTGTCAGGCTGGCTGATTTTACCGCCCAGGTTGAGGCATTGACGCTAGCCTGGTATTTTTCCGGCCAGCAGCAGTATGCCGATAAAGCCATTAGCATGATCCGCACTTGGTTTATTGCCCCGCAAACGCGCATGGATCCGAATCTCAATTTTGCTCAGGGCGTGCCCGGAATTGCTACCGGGCGTGGTACTGGGGTGCTGGATGGGCGCTATTTTGCTACCCGTATTGTCGATTCGCTGATTATGTTACAGCAAAATCAGCTCTGGACCGCAGATGATGAGAGTCAAATGCGGCAATGGATGACGGAGTATCTACAGTGGCTACAAAATAGCCCCGCAGGTAAAAAAGAGGCGGCGGCGCAGAATAATCACGGCAACTGGTATGCGGCACAAGTGGCCGGTATTGCCTGGTATCTGCAACAGCCCAAGGTGGTGGCCGAGATGGCTGAATTGCTGAAAACTAAACTAGACACCCAGTTAGCCGCAGAGGGTTCACAGCCGCTGGAGTTGGCGCGAACTCGCTCTTTCCACTACAGCTATTTCAGCTTACAAGCGGCGGTTTTGATGGCCCAACTGGCTGATAAAGTCCATATCGATCTGTGGCGTTACCAAACACCCAATGGCAGCGGTTTGATTAAGGCGCTTGATTTTATGGCCCCTTTTTCGGATGAGCAGAAGAAATGGCCCTATCGCAGCCTTGATCATATCGGCGTCCGCTTGGTACCACTGATGATTCAGGCTGATAAAGGTTTAGGTGAAAATCGCTACCAGCGATGGATTCAAGGCGCAGATTTTTCCTCTACTGACGATACAAAACGAAGAGGTGCGGTTGCTGAGGCACTGCGCGAATCGAGGTTATTGGCGGTGAGCTCAGATTAATCGTCTGTTCACAAAGAGTTATTTGTGGATAAAATAGTCGTTTACCGATAAATAAAAAAAGCCGGGAATTATCCCGGCATAATAACAAGTAACAGATTAAACTTACCAATCACAATGAAGCATTCAAACAGTAAAGCAATGAGGATAATACCGATGCAGGGTAATTAGAACTGATAAACCAGGCCGACAGCCACAACGTTATCGGTATTCAGCTTTAGCTTATTATCGTCACTCAGTTGGTTGATTTTATAATCCACATAGGTGGACATGTTCTTATTGAAGTAATAAGAAGCACCGATATCAACATATTTTACTAAATCAGTGTCGCCGATACCTTCGATATCTTTGCCTTTAGATTGAACATAAGCCAATGAAGGTTTTAAGCCGAAATCAAACAGGTATTGAGCGACTAATTCCACGTTTTGGGTTTTATTAGCAAAACCACTTACGCTGGTTGAAACATTATTAATCACCGCAGTGCCAGAAATAGGTGTCATATTACGGGTTTCGGCATAAGTTGCTGCCAGATAAACGCCGTTGTCATCATATTTCAGACCGGTAGTCCAGGCATCAGCTTTATCGCCTTTACCGAAGGTGCCACTCTTTTGTGCGGTGGTACGGTTAGATGAGGCATAGGCCGCACCAACACTCACACCCGCACCAATTTCATAGCTAGAGGAGATGCCGAAGCCGTCGCCATTCTGTTTGGTCGCATCGGCACGGCCGTTATTGCTTTCTGTTTCGCTGCCGTTTTTGCCTTGATATTGCAGAGAGAATTTCAAACCATCAACCAGACCGAAGAAATCTGTATTGCGGTAAGTTGCCACACCGGTTGTACGGCCAGTCATAAAGTTATCGGTTCTGGTGTAGCTGTCATTGCCGAACTCAGGCAACATATCGGTCCAGGCGGCGACGTCATATAATACGCCGTAGTTACGACCATAATCGATTGAGCCTAATTTACCGTAACGTAAGCCAGCAAAAGCTAAACGTGTTTTGTTATCTTTTGTTTCCTGGCTTTCAGCATAGTTAGCAGCAATGTTATATTCCCATTGGCCGTAACCGGTCAGATCGTCAGTAATTTTAGTGGCACCTTTAAAACCAAAACGGACGTAAGACTTGTCGCCATCACTTTTATTATTATCAGAGAAGTAATGCAATGCTTTTACTTTTCCGTATAAATCAAGCTTATTGCCATCTTTATTATAAATTTCTGCTGCGTGTGATGTAGTGGCAACTAATAAAGCCGGTACCAGGATTGCCAGAATATTACGTTTCATAATTTGCCCTGTTTCTCTTATTTGAAAAAACGCGAATGGTTAAATTTTCTGCTGTATCCAATATCTGTCTGAATTCGTCCAGCGCAGAATTTTTACCGCATCTGTGTGATATATTTATGACAAATCATAAATAACTGCGACATTGCGTAAATTTCATCCCACTGTCATTGGCGCAAGTCGCGGATTTCAACTACTGTTGCTGTGCTTTCAGGCTGACGTGGGCGTTATGGTGTGGGACAATAGGGCAACATTCAGTTTAGATAAGATATGCATGGCGTTGTCCCCAGCAGTAAAAGAACAAATAAGTCAGTGGTATAAGGCGCTTTCGCAGCAGATCCCCGATTTTATTTCCCGCGCGCCGCAGCGCCAGATGATAGCCGAAGTGGCGAAAACGCTGGCGGGCGACGCTGGCCGCCATTTGGCTATTGAGGCACCGACCGGTGTCGGCAAAACCTTGTCCTATCTGATACCCGGCATTGCGGTTGGTCGGGCAGAAAGCAAGCCGTTGGTGGTCAGTACCGCTAACGTGGCACTACAGGATCAGATTTACAGCAAAGATCTGCCGCTGCTAAAGAAAATTATTCCCGATCTTAAATTCACCGGTGCTTTTGGGCGTGGGCGTTATGTGTGTCCGCGCAATCTGGCGGCAATGTGCACGGATGTTTCCGGGCAGGGGGATCTCTCCCTGTTTCTCGGTGATGAACTGGCCCCCGCCAACGGTGAAGAGCAAGCTACCTGTCTGGCGCTCACTAAATCACTGAACAGCCATCTCTGGGACGGGCTGCGCGACCATCATCAGTTGTCACTCAGTGACAGCTTGTGGGCCAAATTAAGCACTGATAAAGCCAACTGCCTGGGGCGCAATTGCCACTATTTTCGTGAATGCCCGTTCTTTATTGCCCGCAAAGAGATAGAGAGTGCTGATGTGGTGGTCGCCAATCATGCATTGGTGATGGCGGCGCTGGAAACTGAATCTGTGTTGCCCAATCCCAAAGAACTGCTATTGGTGCTGGATGAAGGCCACCATTTGCCGGATGTGGCGCGGGATGCCCTTGAAATTGAAGGTGAAATTACCGCCGTTTTTGCCAATATGCAGCTGGATATGATTGTGCGACTGGTGGATCAATGCATGGTGCAGTATCGGCCAAAAAATCCCCCCAGTTTATCGAATCCGGAGCGCCTGAAAGATCATTGTGAGCAGTTGCGTGAGCTGATGCTGAGTGTTGAGCAGCAGGTGAGTCAACTGCTGCCAGCCGATGGTAGCCCGGCGGTATACCGTTTTGAGATGGGCGAGTTACCGGGCAGTTTGACGGAGGATTGCGCCAAATTATTTAAGCTGACAGATGCCTTACGCGGTTTGGCCGAGTTTGTGCTCAATGATTTGAGCGAACAGACCGGTAAGCATGACATTGTCCGTTTGCATCGGGCGATTATCCAAATGAGCCGGACGCTGGGCTATCTGGAGGCCATGAACAAGCTTTGGCGGCTGGCGGCGATGGCCAAAGCCTCGAATGCGCCCATTTCCAAATGGATCACCCGCGATTATCGCGAAAACCAAACGCACCTCTATTTTCACTGCGTGGGGATACGGGTCAGCGATCAACTCGATAAAATGCTGTGGCGTAAAGTGCCCCATGTGATTGTGACCTCCGCGACATTGCGCTCGTTAAATAGCTTTGCACGTTTGCAAGAGCTGAGTGGCTTGAGCGAAAAGGCCGGAGATCGCTTCGCCGCGCTGTCATCGCCGTTTAACCATATTGAGCAAGGGAAGCTGATTATTCCCAAAATGCGCTTTGAGCCGACCATAGCCCATGAGGCTGAACATTTAGCTGAAATGGCGCACTTTTTCCGCGCCCAGCAGGCCAGTGGGCGGCATAAGGGGATGCTGATCCTGTTCAGTAGCCACCGGGCAATGCAAACCTTCCTCAGCCATGTGACGGATTTACGTCTAATGCTGCTGGTACAGGGGGATCAACCGCGCTATCGGCTGGTCGAGGAGCACCGTAAACGGGTCAATAGCGGCACTGCCAGTGTATTGATTGGCCTGCAATCATTCGCCGAAGGATTGGATTTGAAGGGTGAATTACTGACTCAGGTTCATATCCACAAAATATCGTTCCCGCCTATCGACAGCCCCGTGATCCTCACGGAGGGGGAGTGGCTGAAGTCGCTGAAACGCTACCCATTTGAAGTGCAAAGCTTGCCAAGTGCCTCGTTTAACCTGATTCAGCAGGTTGGGCGGTTGATCCGCAGTAATCAGTGCCACGGTGAAATTGTGATTTATGATAGGCGCTTATTAACCAAAGGTTATGGGTCACGACTATTGGCCGCGCTACCTATCTTCCCCATTGAGCAACCCGATATGCCGGAGGGGAAGATGGCACCTGCGATAACGCTGCCCGTTAAGCCAGCAGGGAAGAGAGGGCGTAAGAAACGGGGGTAAAGTTTGGTTTTTGGCTCACTAACCCTCTTTTTACCTAATTATTTATATAAAAAGTCATTTCATCTGAAATCTTTCCCTATCGGCATAAAATCAGTGACTAAGATTAAATAAGCCGCTGGGGAGCTGACCCTAACAAGTTAAGCCTGGTAGTACCTTCGGCGTAAATAGCAGGTGGTGGGTTAGCGGTTGCGCTAACTGCTATCGACATATTTATCAGGCAGGGGTGAAACAGCATGAAACAGCTAATGGCAGAGTTTATTGGCACTTTCTGGTTGGTGTTAGGCGGGTGTGGTAGTGCAGTTTTGGCGGCTATGTTCCCGGTGGCGGGGATTGGATTTCTCGGGGTGGCGCTGGCATTTGGCCTGACGGTGGTCACCATGGCTTATGCATTGGGGCATGTCTCTGGCGCACATTTTAACCCGGCAGTATCACTGGGTTTATGGGTCGGTGGCCGCTTCTCTGGTTCGCAATTAATACCCTATATCGTGGCGCAGGTGCTGGGCGGGCTAGCGGGTGCGACAATTTTGTACTTAATCGCCAGTGGTAAAGCGGGTTTTGATGTCACTGCCGGATTCGCCAGCAATGGTTTTGGTGAGCGCTCACCGGGGGGGTATAGCTTACAAGCGGTGCTGGTGGCCGAGGTGGTGCTGACCATGGGGTTTGTGATGGTTATTATGGGGGCGACCGATACACGTTCTCCGGCGGCGGCGGCACCACTGGCTATCGGCCTATGTCTCACACTGATTCATTTAATCAGTATCCCGGTGGATAATACCTCGGTAAATCCTGCACGTAGCACCGGCGTGGCTATCTTTGCCGGGGGCGTTGCCTTGCAACAACTATGGGTATTCTGGCTCGCCCCTTTAGTGGGAGGAGCCTTGGGCGGTGCCATCTATCGTGTTCTGTTCAGCCCACCGGAAGAGCTGAGTAAGCCGCAATAATCTTCAGGCCACTGCTGTCGTTTATCTCAGCAGTGGCCTGCTCTCATGCCAACTAACCCCCCTCATAAACCCACCAGTGGCACCGTCACTAAAAGCAGCATAGCCGATTGATATCCTTGATGCATTGATTGTGGCTGTTACACCACAACGGCAGTGGTAACTATTTGGCTATATCTATTACTATCAGTGATAGAGTTTCGGTAATATCTAATCTGATTTATGTTTAACAGGTCATGACAGGGGTAATACCGCACCATGGATTACAGCAAAATTATCAAAGAGATTGGGCGCGGTAAGAACCATGCCCGCGATCTGGATCAGCCGACGGCTTATGAGCTGTACAAAGCCATGTTGGCAGAGCAAGTTCCGGCGCTGGAGTTGGGTGGCATCCTGATAGCCTTTCGGATCAAAGGTGAATCCGGGCAGGAGATTTTGGGCTTTTATCAGGCGATGCAAGAGCAGGTGATGACACTGCGCGCACCGGCGGGCCACCCGTTACCGGTGGTGATCCCAAGCTATAATGGTGCTCGCAAGCAAGCCAACCTGACCCCCTTACTGGCACTATTGCTCTCGCGTCTTGGCCTGCCGGTGGTGGTGCACGGCGTGACCGAAGATAGCAGCCGGGTGACCAGTGCCGAGATTTTCCAACAGCTGAATATCCCGTGGTCACTCACCGCAGCAGAAGCCCAACAGCGGCTGGATAGTGGATTGCCCGTGTTTATCCCGGTGTCAGCACTCTCCGCGCCATTGGACAATCAATTGCAGCAACGCTGGCGCATGGGGGTGAGAAACAGTAGCCACACGCTGGCAAAACTGGCCACACCATTCATTCATGACGAAGCACTGCGGCTAGCCAGTGTGTCCCACCCTGAATATATGCAAAAAGTCGGGGGCTTCTTCCAGACGATCAATGCACCCGCGTTGTTGCAGCAAGGTAGTGAAGGGGAGGTCTATGCCAGCCCATTACGCAGCTCGTCGATCCATTATATCAATGGGGGCGAACAGCAAATTTTACTCGATCGCCAACCGGAGCTGACGGAGCCTGAGTTGCCCGCGTCGAAAGAGGCGGCGGTAACCGCAGGTTGGATTGAGCGCTGCCTGACGGGCGAGATCCCAATCCCTGACGCGATCCAGAAACAGTTGGCGTGCTGTTTAGTGGCGGCGAGGCAGGCTGACTCTGTCGAGCAGGCGCTGCAACAGATTGAAAAAATGTAGTTTTTCTCGTGGCTTGTTGTCTGATTTGCTCAGTGCCAGACTGAGGGGGATCTTTGATTCCCTTCATCTAACTTAACAACAGGAAAAATCAAAATGAAAGTGATGATTATCGGAGCCAGTGGAACCATTGGGCGTGCAATAGTAGAAAAGTTGAAGGATCGGCATGACATCATCTGCGTTGGAAAAACGCAGGGCGATTTGCAGGTTGATATCAGAGATGAGAAGAGTGTGCGCGCCCTGTTTAAGCAAAGCGGCCATGTTGATGCGATTGTGGCTGCCACAGGAAATGTTCACTTTGGGCCATTTAGCGAGATGACGGCCGTACAGTTTCAATCTGGGCTGCATGATAAACTCATGGGGCAGGTACAACTGGTGATGATCGGCAAGGAGTACCTGAATCCAGGAGGTTCCTTTACCCTAACCACCGGCATACTGGCGCAGAATGCCATCCGCGATGGGGTGAATGCCACCACCGTGAATGCCGCACTGGAAGGTTTTGTCAGCGCGGTAGCAAATGAGCTGCCGGGATTACGGATTAACGCGGTTAGCCCAACCATACTGACCGAAGCCGAAGAGAGCTACGGCCCCTTCTTCCCGGGATTTGAAAGTGTTCCGGGCAGCCGGGTGGCCATGGCGTATCAGCGCAGTGTTGAAGGGATAGAGAGCGGTAAAATTTACCGTGTTTGGTAATCATTGACCGTTACAGCTTCTGTCACGGTGCGGTGCGGTTATTGAGTGAATATACCCACGGCCCTGATAAAGCGGGGGACTTCCGCTGTCCCCCGCTCGTAGAGCAGTTACTTCAGCTGGCGCAGTTTGGGCCGCTCCGGCATGGTGTAACTCACATTGCCCGCCACCCCAGCAGGGGGGCTGTTCGTCACGGACGACCAGGAGGTTGGAACACCGGCATCATCCAGTACGGCAAGGACTCCGTAACCGCCGTAGACTGCCCGTAGGTTATGCAGTGCGGTAATCTCGGCTGGCACTGTGCCGCCAAGGTCAGGATTCCCCCAAGCCACCACGCTGCCGTTGGCGCGCAGAGCCGCAAAAGCATACGAGCTCCCGACCAGTAGGACAATATCGCTCAGGCCAGCCACCTCATTGGAAACCGTCCCCCCACGGGCAGGATCCCCCCAGGCGAGCACGCTGCCATCCGCCCGCAGCGCCGCAAAGGCACTCCCACTTCCGACCAGTTGGACAATATCGCTCAGGCCTGCCACTGCCGACGATACCGCGCCCCCACTGTCTGGTTTCCCCCAGGCCACCACGCTGCCGTTGGCGCGCAGCGCCGCAAAGGCAGTCTCCCCCGCGACCAGTTGGACAATATCGGTCAGGCCCGCCACTGAGGCCGTGTCGCCACCGAACGCGTAGTAGGGATAGGCCACCACGCTGCCGTTGGCCCGCAGCGCCGCAAAGGCATAATCCCCCCCGACCACCTGCACAATATCGCGCAAGCCCGCCACCGCCGGCGATACAGTACCCCCATCGTCGGGATTTCCCCAGGCCACCAGGCTGCCATCTGCCCGCAGCGCCGCAAAGGTAGACTGGCCCCCGACCACCTGCACAATATCGCGCAGGCCCGCCACCGCCGGCGGCACTGTGCCCCCATTATTGGCATCCTTCGCCCAAGCCACCACGCTGCCGTCCGCGCACCGTGCCGCTAAGGCACTCCCCCCCGCGACCACCTGGACGATATTGCGCAGGCCCGCTACCGCTGGTGGTACTTTGCCCCCGGCGAAGTCATACCCCCAGGCTGCCACGCTGCCGTCGGCGCCCAGTGACTCAAAGGTAGACTGGCCCCCGACCACCTGGACAATATCGCGCAGGCTGGCCACCGTGGCTGCGTCGCCCGGGTAAACGTAACCCCCCCAGGCCGCCACGCTACCGTCATTGAGCACCACCGCACAGGCACCACTAGACAGGGCTATGTTCTGCGGTCGTAACCGCACCACCTCGTTGCCGACGCTGACGACCAGCTCCAGCTCTGGGTGGGTATCAATAAAGCGCACGCCAGTGCTCACCTCGGGCAGCCCCTCATACTGCCAGTTCGCCTTGAGCAGCGCCCGGGTGGTCTGGTCCTGGGCCACCAGACAGCCCGAACCCTGATGATAGGAGGCCGAACTACCTCTGGCCCCCACCACCCACAGATTGCCGACATGAACCAGTTTTTGGATACTGTAGTGCGCCATGGACGACAGCCTGTCGTCGTTGACCGCGTAGCGCAGATCCACCGAACCGCCCAGATAGGGGTCAATCTGGGCGGTTGGCACCTGGACGCGGATATATCCCTGGGCAACGTCCACTGCGCTCACCAAATTGGCCGGTGACTTGTATACCTGCCCCGGAGTCCCCGCCGCATCAACGGGTATCCACTCCAGCTGTACCTTGTCTCCGGCGGCTATCAGCGGGTAGCTGATACGCACCTGGGCCCCGCCGATTAGTCTTTCTGGGTCAAGCTGGTCACCGTCTGCCTCCTCTATCACCGGGGCAGTTAGCGGGGCGGCTTCGCCCACCCGGTAAGTCTGATGTAATGACACCTGTGTGTCGCCACCGGCCACCGGCTCCACCTCGTACCAGACCTCTACCGTCCCGCCGTCAAACGGCTGCGCACCCTCTGCCGCTTCGCAGTCAAAACTGACTGGCTCACCGACCAGCGCCTTTGGTACAGGCATACTGTCCGTCAGGATCACCGGGTCGCCCGACGGGGGGGTACCCCGCCAGAGGTAACTCAGTTTGTCTTTTGCTGCCATTCCGGGCCAAGGTGGGACGGTTAGGGTGAGGAGATCCGGCTCCAGCGGGTCAATTTCACCCGCCAGCGCTTCTTCAATCACCGGGGCTGCCAGTTGACTCACCGGCGGGACATCCACTCCAATGTGCTCTTCCTCTGAGTAGACACCATCTACATCGTAGCTCAGGTACAATGTACCTCCATCGGCATAGGGCTTCAGATAAGTGGCGATATCGACCGGGAAAGTGATGACTTTATCCACGGTGCCTGCCGACACGGCTTTGCCTTTATTATAGGTGGGCCCCAACAGATTGATGTCGGGTAGAACCCCCCACCAGCGCAGAGTGACATACTGACCTCCGGCCATTCCGGGCCAGGGAAGAATATCCACATTGACGGTTTTTTTCGTGCCGAGTTCGCTAAGCTGAATGGCCCCCCCGGAAGCTTCGCGCAGCCCGGGTGCAGGCAGAGTAGTATCAAGCCGACTGTCAGGCTCTCCGGGATGGGCAGACAAGTGAGTGTGGGTCATGTTGGTTTCTCCTGAAGGAAAAAAAGGTCGCCCCAGACCGATGCGCTTTCGCAGGTACGATATCCAGGTCGTATGAGTGAGCATAGGGAGAGATGACGGAGAGGGATAATGACATTAAGTGTTCAGTTGATAACCGTAGGTGGCTGATGAACGTAGCCCGGCAGTGTTGGTTGAGAGGCCAGCACATAATGCCATTCAACTCAGGTCAGTTGCCCCACTCACGGGATGACACCCGCTTTAGGGCGATTTATGCTATCTTACGCGCCAGAAAATGCCGATTAGAGAGTCAGTACGATGGAAAACAAAAAAGTATTCCCCAAAGAAAAAAGCGGATTGCATCCCCGGAATCGTCATCGCTCGCGTTATGACTTTGATGCGCTTTCAGTGAGTTGCCCAGAGTTAATCCCTTTTTTGGCCCCGAATGCCTATGGTGATATTTCTGTCGATTTTGCCGATCCTTTGGCAGTGAAAATGCTGAATCGGGCATTACTGAAACATTTTTACGGTATTGAATACTGGGATATCCCCGCTGATTTTTTATGCCCGCCAATCCCTGGACGCGCTGATTATATTCATCATTTGGCTGATCTATTAGCCAGCTGCAATGACGGGGTGATCCCGGCAGGTAAAAATATTGCGCTGCTGGATATTGGTGTTGGTGCTAATTGCATCTACCCGATTATTGGTCAGCGTGAATATGGCTGGCGTTTTACCGGTACTGACATTGATCCGCAAGCACTGAGCGCGGCAAAAATGGTGGTATCCATGAACCCGACCCTAAGAAATACCCTGCGCTTGAAGCATCAAAAAGATCCGCAGGCCATTTTCGAGGGAGTTCTGGCAGCGAATGAGCGTTACGATGCCACATTGTGCAATCCGCCATTCCACGGCTCGGCAGAAGAGGCCGCAGCCACAACACGCCGTAAGCTGCATAAATTAGGTAAAGGTGAAGTTGCTACCAAGCCGGTGCAAAACTTTGGTGGCAAAAATAGCGAGTTGTGGTGCGAGGGCGGCGAAGAGGGTTTTGTCAGCCGCATGGTGGTGGAAAGCGCCACTAAAGCGAAGAGTTGTTTCTGGTTTACCTCATTGATCTCTAAGAAAACGACGTTACCCGCTATCTATCATGCTCTGCGCTACGCCAATGCAGTTGAAGTTCGCACCATTGATATGGCACAGGGTCAGAAAGTGAGTCGTTTTGTAGCATGGACTTTTCTGACGCCAGAGGAGCAGGCTGTTTGGAGGTCTGAGCGCTGGACCCTTCGTTCTTGAAGCTGCAGGGGTGTTAGCTGCGTTCACTTACCCAAATCACTTACTGGTGTAAGCTCATCGGGATTCGCTCGCTTGCTGCCTACCTGCAACTCCAATAACTTTGGGGAGGCCCTTCGTTCTTGAAGCCGCAGGGGTGTTAGCTGCGCCAATAACTTTGGGCAGACCCTTCGCTCTTGAAGCCGCAAGGGTGTTAGCGGCCTGCAATACTCATTGCTCCTGATTTTCGCGGTATTTAACATGTGCGAGTGTTAAATACCGTAATAACGCCATTCCCCACAGTTTATTTCCTTATTATCGCGATACCTGCAAAGCCCAATACCTTAGTCTATGCTAATTAAGATAAATCTTAGTTAGGCAATATCGCTGGCAAGCACAGGGTTATTTTGATTTTTTTTATCGTATTTTGATTTCATCAATTCAAATACCTCATCGTCCAGGGTGAAGAATAAAATCTCAAGGGAAGCCATTAAGGTTCTCTGGGATTTACCGTGCAATTCGTTGAAAGCACGTTGAAAGGCATATGGTTTATTTGCTGCTCAATCATTCATCAGAAGGACTCAACTTATGTTGTTCAACTTCAACTCATCTCATGTGTCCCCACGCGCTGAACTAACATCGATTGATAACGCTGTCCCAATGATCATCTTTAAGCCCGATGGCACGGTAAAACATGCTAATAAGCTATTTTTACAGGCGATGGGTTATCAGCAGGATGAGGTGATCGGCAAGCACCATAAACTGTTTTGTGATCCGCAATATGTGCTTAGTGATGCATATCGTCGTCACTGGCAATTGCTCAATGACGGGCGACCAATAACCGATAATATTAAGCGGATACGTAAAGATGGCAGCATTATCTGGTTGCAGGGAACTTATACACCAGTACTGGATAGCCAAGGGCGGGTGGTGGAGATTATCAAGATCGCTAATGACATCACCGAGCGAATTTTGCAATCACAGGAGCACCAGAGTTTATTGAAAGCGCTTAATCGTTCGATGGGCATGATTACCTTTACCCCACAAGGTATTATTTTGGCGGCGAACGATAATCTGCTGAGTGTGATTGGTTATTCGCTGGCCGATATTCAGCATAAATCGCATCAGATTTTATGCACGCCAGAATTTGCCCACTCAGATGAGTACCGCCAACATTGGCAGCGTTTAGCACGCGGTGAGTTTATTGTTGGGCGCTTTGAGCGGGTGAATAGCCAGGGTCAGCCGGTATGGTTGGAAGCGAGTTATAACCCGATTATGGACAATGAAGGGCAGGTCATCAAAGTGGTGAAAATTGCGCAGGATATCACGCAACTGATGCTGCAACAGGAGCATGAAGAGAACCTAATTCGTGATGTACACCACCTATCACTCACCACCGACCGCTCCGCCTCACAGGGCGCTGAGATTGTTCAACAGGCAGTACGCGGTATGCAGGAGGTGGAGTCTATTGCGCGCGAAACCTCGGATGTGGTCAGTGATTTGGGCCGCTGCTCGCAAGAGATTGGCACCATGGTCGAAGCTATTCGCAAAATCTCATCGCAAACGAATTTATTGGCGATCAACGCCTCGATTGAAGCAGCCCATGCCGGTGAACATGGTAAGGGCTTCTCTGTGGTGGCAAGTGAAGTTCGCTTGCTGGCAGAGCACTCACGCAAGGCGGCAACCGAGATAGAACGGATGACCAAGACTATTCAGAGCGGCGTGATGGCAGCGATGAAAGGCATGGGAACCTGTGTCGAACAGGCGGGGGGCGGGGTGGTGCTAACGCAAGATGCTGGCGAGGTTATCAATCAGGTCAATATCGGTATGCAGGATGTGGTGAAGTTAATGACCGCATTTGCGCAGGTCAAGAATCAGCAACCCCATCTATGACCAGCTTGCCAGACAAAAAACAGGCGGGATCCTAAGGTGCCCGCCCGCTCTATTTTAGACTAGTACTAAACTGTACATCAGGAGACGTGTTGCAGGAATTCCCGTAAACGTTCACTTGGCGGATTGGAGATCAGACTGTCTGGTTCACCATCTTGCGCTACCCGGCCTTTATCGATAAAGATCAGACGCGATGCCACTTTTTGGGCAAAGCCCACTTCATGGGTGACGATGACCATCGTCATGCCCTCTTCGGCTAAATCTTTCATTACGGTCAAGACTTCATGACGTAATTCCGGGTCCAGCGCGGAGGTCGGCTCATCAAACAGCATCAATTTGGGTTTTACCGCCAGAGCACGGGCTATTGCCACCCGCTGCTGTTGACCGCCCGACAACTCTGCCGGGAAATGGTGAGCACGATCTGCCAGCCCCACCTTGGTCAATAACTCCATCGCCAGCTTATTCGCCGCCTCTTTAGATGCCCCACGGACCCGGATCGGGCCAAAGGCCACATTTTCCAGTGCGGTCAGATGTGGGAACAGATAAAACTGTTGGAACACCATGCCAGCTTCCTGACGGATCAGGCGTTCATCAACTTTGGGGTCATTCACATCCAGGCCATCGACAATCAATTGACCACTGGTAATCACTTCCAGCTTATTGATACACCGCAGCAGGGTTGATTTACCCGAGCCGGAAGGACCAATAATCACCACCACCTCTCCCTGGGTGATATTCAGATTGATGTCGTGGAGCACCTGGGTCTTGCCAAAGTGTTTGGAGACATTTTTGAATTCAATCATATTATTTTCAGCTTTCTTTCTAACCGGCGCAGAACAAAGCTCAGAGCCAGGGTGATTATCAGGTAGATCACCGCCACCGCACTCCATATCTCCATGGCGCGGAAGTTACCGGCGATAATTTCCTGACCCTGACGAGTCAGTTCTGCTACGCCAATCACGATAAACAGTGAGGTGTCTTTGATACTGACGATCCATTGGTTACCCAGTGGTGGCAGCATACGGCGCAGGGCCAGAGGGGCAATCACGTAACGCAAGGTGTCGCGTTTGGATAAACCTAGCGCCAGACCCGCTTCACGGAAGCCATTGTGGATTGACAGCACCGCACCACGGGTGATCTCCGCGATATAAGCACCTGAGTTAATAATAATCGTCACAACGGCGGCTGAGAAAGGATCGATGCGCACTGGCATCATCATCGGCAAGGCAAAGTAAATAAACATCACCTGCACCACAATGGGGGTGCCACGGATCAGCTCAATAAATACTAATGCGATATTTCTGCTCAGCCAGCCACCGTAAGCGCGGGCGAAACCGGCTATAACCCCAATAATCAGGCCGCCAAGCAACCCCAGGACCGAAATCCATAGGGTTAATTTGGCGCCTTCAAGCAGGATTGGGATGGCGGGCCAAATAGCGCTCCATTCAAACTGCATGGATATTCTCCTGGTCTAAAAACGGCAAAAATGAATTACTTAGGTTCTACGCCGAACCATTTTTTATAAATTGCAGCGTAAGTGCCGTCTTCTTTCAGAGATTTCAGAGCTACGTTAACTTTGTCACGCAGGTCACTGCCTTGCGGGAATGCCACGCCGTATTGCTGAGCTTTAATGGAGTCGCCCACGGCCTTAAACTGACCATTGCCGGCAGTTTTGATGAAGTACAGGATGTTGGGTGTGTCATGCAATACTGCATCAGCACGGCCAGTTCCTAACTCCAGATAGGCGTTATCGATATTCGGGAATTGACGCAAGTCTTTGGTTTTGATGTTGGCTTTAGCGTAATCAACAGAGCCGGTGCCGCTTTTCACTGCCACCACTTTGCCTTGCAGGTCCGCTTCGCCTTTGATGTCGTTGTTATCCGCTTTGACCATGACCAGCAGACCGCTGTTGTAGTAGCCGTCAGAGAAATCGACCGCTTTTTTACGTTCGTCGGTGATGGTGATACCCGCCAGTGCCAGATCTACGTTTTTGGTTTGCAGCGCAGGAATGATGCCACTGAAATCCATTGGTTTCAGAGTGTATTTCACATCCAGTTTTTTCGCGATGGCATCCCATAAATCGATATCAAAACCGACGTATTTATCCCCTTGTTTGAACTCAAATGGGACGAAAGCGGTATCTGTAGCAACAATCAACTCTTTTTCTGCGGCGTGGGAGCTAACGGCAAAGGCCAGCGCGAGTGCGACCAATGAAACTTTAACAAGTGACTTCATAAGTGGGTGTTCCTTTGTGCTTTTGTGGATATACCTTTTGTACCGACATCGCAGTTAACCTGCGATGCAATAACTTGGGGCAAAGAGATCCATTTTTATATTTCAGGGAGCAATATGAAAAGATCGTGCCAGAAATGCAACTTATTTAAAAATAAAGAGTTTGTTTTGGGTAGTTAGCCTGAAACTACTTAGCAAGCTTTTCTTGCACCATACTGACTCACCAAAATGGTGCGTGATTATCATTGTGGTGCAACAAACTATATATTTACTTATTATTAACTCGTCAATCAATAAGAAACAATCGATAAATAACACTTATGCAACAATGTTGTTAACTGTATCGAGTTTTTGCTTGAAAAGGGTGCAGCTTGGGAGTGAGTCGTGCGGGGGCTATCTGAGTTGGCTATCTTTGCTACCACGGCGGTTGTAGCCGGCATGGTTCGCCTGATGCTTATCTAATTCGTTTTGGCAGGCCAGACAATACTTCACACCAGCCAGCGCGGTTCGTCGCGCCTCGGGAATGGCTTGCCCACACTCTAGGCAGTAGATTTCACTCTCGCCTTTGCCAAGAGCCTGTCGTGCGCGCTGAACGGCGTCTTCAAGGGTGGAGTCAATTTGATCTTGTACTGCGCCGTCTCCGGCCCATCCACTTGCCATATGATCTCCGTTAATTGTGGGCCGGTTAACCGGCCCTATCGAGGTTATTGACAAAGTACCCACAGCGGAGAGAACAGGCTGATCGCAAAGACGCCATAAATCCCTCCCTGGCGCGGACGCTTTACTCTTCTGCCTGTCCTCGCCGTTATCGATCGAGTCATCTTTCAAATACCGGTCATCTGGCAAATGGCCGGTATGTTAGATAGCAATGGGGGTGATTACTCAATATTTGCCTCAAGGAACCACAGGAATTTATCCAGATCACGAGATGCAGCGGTAAACATGTCGGCGCTCGCCTCATCATCGACTTCAGCGATGGCTTTGCGGATGAAGTTTGCGACCACACCATAGCGATCAGCCAACTCTTTCAGGTGCTCTTGCACACTATGAATATGGGTCGGATAGCTCTTCAGTGGGGTTTTATCGGTAACCAACTGAGCTGTACCCAGTGCCACGCCACCTAATTGGACCGCGCGCTCGGCAAAAGTATCCAGGTGATCATTAATCGCCGTGCGGAAGCCATCCAGCATTTCGTGGACCGCGATAAAGTTCGCACCGCGCATATTCCAGTGAGCCTGCTTGGTGATCAGCGACAGGTCGATAAACTGAATAACCATCTGGTTTAATAGCTTAATCGTCAGCGTTTTATCATGTTCATCAACGTCATTACGGGTATAGATTAGTTCAGAAGATTTTGCTTTTACCAGTTTTGCTGTACTCATAATAGGTATCCCTTTATTGAGTTGATTGCCAATTTCTTCACCGCAATAAGTATAACAAAGATATTTAATTTTGCAGGTCAGATAGCGCCTATCAATTAAATAGCCAGCTGCCGAAAGTGTTTGAAAATGTAATTTGGTGTTTCATTGATAAAATAGTGTCACTTTTATTTTTATGTCTAATTGATAATGACTATCGCTGTGATTTATATCTGTTTTATTATTTAAATGATTTTCAATATTTTGCATGAGTATTTTATGCTGACGCTAAGTTGAGACATTATTAATTAATGAAAAACAAATAGTTCTCACCATTGACTATTTTATTGTTGTTTTATCAGTGCGATATACCGGCCAATTAAATTAACCGGTATTTATTGTGGGATTATGGACGCGCGCGGGCGATGATAAATAAGCGCGGAAATGCCAGTAAACGCCGGCCATCAACGAGTGGCGGATAGGCGGCATCAATAATGGTCAGATAATCTTGCAGGAAATCTAAGCGCATAGCTTCAGAGAGCGGCTCCAGAAATGGTCGTAAGCCGGTGGCGCGTAGCCACTCCACAATCGCCTGAGCAGAGGGCATTGGATGATAATAGGTGGTGCGCCATATATTCACCTGCTCAGCTGCGGGGGCCAGTAAATCATAATATTGGCTGGCGGCGAGCACTTTTGCCCGCGTGGCCCCAGCTTCTTGTAGTGCCTGTTGCCATGGCCCATTTTCCGCGACCTTGCGCATGGCACGATGGCTAGGCTCATCCAGATTATCCGGCATCTGCACAGCAAGTACCCCGTTCGGTGCCAGTTGAGAAAACAGATGTGGGAACAGTTGCTGATGGTCAGTTAGCCACTGTAATGATGCATTGGCATAGATAATATCTTGTGGTTGGGGAGGCTGCCATTGGCGGATATCTGCCTCAAGAAAAGCGCAATCAGGGAGGCGCTGTTGCGCGCTCGCCAACATCGCTACCGAGTTATCAATGCCGACAAGCTGGGCGTGGGGAAAGCGCTGGCGCAGCAATTCAGTGGAGTTGCCAGGCCCACAGCCTAAGTCACTGATGTAGCGCGGTGTGGCAATATCAATCTGCGCTAACAGATCATTAGCCGGGCGGGTACGTTCTGCTTCAAATTGGCGATATAAATCAGGGTCCCAGTCTTGCATGAATGGCCTCCGAAATAAAAAACGCAGTGATATGGATGCTTGAGCGCGGCCAACAGGGGATGGTGTCGACGTCAGTCGCCGCGCCAGATAAAAAGGGCATGTTACAGATTCTGCAATGGCCCGCTAAACAACACCGCCCCGGTTGGCTGACTGGTCGGGGAGCCCCCGTGAGGCTCAAGGCTAATCGCCAACAGTGAGTTATCGGTTAGCTGGTTTTCAGCCAATATAAGTTGTGTCGGCCCGCTGGTATTGAGCAACCCCAATGAGTGCGGCTTTTCACCGGCAGGAATACTCCACAGCTCAAGGCTGTTATTGCTGCTTACCGCGACTGGATTCAGTGGCGTTAAGGTTAAATTGCGGGTCGATTTTTCCAAACTGACCACCCATTGGCTATTTTGCTGGCTATTTGATAGCACGGCTATCGGTATCGCGGTAGGGGGTTCCACCAATAGACGCGGCACGATGAGGAGTGCGGCCAGGCCAGCGGCGACCGCCCAGCCGGCATATGACCAACGATGACGTTTGATGTGGCGCACATTGATTTGTGGTAGCTCCAGCGCTAAGCGTTTCCAAACGCGCTCAGGCGGCTCCAAAGGGGCGAGCTGATTGTCCAGTTGAGTAAACAGGCTCTGCCAACTGGCAACATCTGCCGCCAGCCGTGGGTCACGACGGAAGCGGCGTTCAAAACGCATCCGTGCCAGGCCACGTAAGGTGCCTAATGCATACTCTGCGGCCAGTGCTGAGTCATATTCGCGTCTGTTTTTCATAAGCCTACACAGCCCTTTAGGTGGTCCAGTGCACGACGTATCCAGCTTTTTATCGTACCAAGGGGTTGCCGTAAATGAACAGAGATCTCCCCATGAGAAAGCCCTTGATAATAAGCCAGCATAATACTTTGGCGTTGATCTGCGGGCAGATGTGCTAAGCAGTCTGCCAGTTGTTTAGCCTCGCCGTCTTGTTGTAATTGTGCCAGTGGTGTCAGCGCGCTATCGGTCAGTGCATCCGTTGCATCGGCGTCAAGTGTTTGCAGACGATTATCACTGCCGCGCATCAGATCTATTGCCCGGTTGCGTACGATATGGGTCAACCAGGTCAGTGGTGCGCTGAGCTGGGCGTTGTAATTATCAGCCCGGTTCCAGACGGTGAGAAAACTGTCATGTAAAACTTCTTCTGCACGGGCGTGGTTACGCAGCATACGTAAGGCGATCGCAAATAATCGGGGGGAGGTCAAACGGTAAAGCTTCTCAAACGCGGACTGATCGCCTTTGGCAATGGCATCTATCAGTCCGACTTGTTGTTCCACAGAACATTCATTCATGCGCCAATCCCTAAAAATCCGTCAGGTGCAGTGAGACACTGCACCCAGTATAGACGGGTTTTATTTAGGCATCAGAACAGTATCAATCACATCGATCACACCATTTTTCTGTTGTACATCATAGGTGCTGATATTGGCGATGTTACCTTTGCCATCTTTAAGCTGAATGTTATGCGGCCCATTATTCATAATCCATAGTGATTGGCCGTTGACTGTTTTCAGCTCGGCGCTCCCGCCACCGGCTTTAATTTTACTCTCTAGCTGTTTCATATCGTACTTACCCGCAACCACGTGATAGGTCAGGATTTGGGTGAGCATGGCCTTATTTTCTGGTTTGACCAAACTTTCAACAGTACCTGCGGGCAATTTTGCAAACGCGGCATTGGTGGGCGCGAACACGGTAAAGGGCCCAGGACCTTGTAGGGTATCAACCAACCCCGCAGCTTTAACCGCCGCCACTAAGGTGGTGTGATCTTTTGAGTTCACCGCATTCTCAATAATGTTTTTGCTGGGGAACATTGAAGCACCACCCACCATGACAGTTTCGGACATCATAGCGGCCATAGAAACAGTACTGAACAGCAAGGAAGCACAGATAGCGGTACGAATAGGCGTTTTCATAATGTATTCCTTTTAAGATGGTTGAGGTGAAGTCTTGCCTCACATCTACCTATACGAATCAGCCTGTGGTTTTGGATGCAAAAAAAATGAAAAATAATCGATAAAAAACGCCAACCCGCGAAATGACTGGGTTGGCGTGCAATAAATAAAAATAACGTTGGGAGTAATAAGGGGAATTAGTGCGAGTTTGGCTCCAATACCCGATGCATCACATAGGCATCGACATAACCGAGTTGGCGGTGGTTAAAGGCTTTTGGCAGGGTGGCAATAATCTTAAAACCTAGCTTTTGCCATAACGCGACAGCCAGAGTATTGGTGCTGACGACAAAGTTAAACTGCATGGCCCGGTAGCCCAGTGCGGTCGCCTGCTCAATGCAATGAAGGCCGAGTGCTTTGCCGACCCCCAAGCCACGCGCTTGCCCATCAACCATAAATGAAGCATTCGCCACATGGGCACCTAAGTCGCGCTGGTTATTGATGAGCTTATACACCCCCACAATACGCTGCTGGTGTACGGCGACAAAACAGCGGACACCCGCACCAAACCAGTAGTCGTAGGCATCTTGTTCCGGTGTATCGGGGCTGAATACATAGGTATCCCCGCCACTCACCACCGCCTGAAATAGCGGCCAGATTTCAGCAAAATCTGCGGTTGTTGCAGCTCTAATCTCCACCTTATGCCCCTTCTCAGGTAATGTTATCAAGCTGTGGCTTGGGTCTGATAGTCAGTGTTGCGCCTATAGAGGCGCAGATGATTGATGCCAGTGCCATCCATTGAATCAATGTCAGATGCTCGTTTAAGAACACTAATCCTGAAATTGCCGCCAGTGCAGGTTCCAGACTCATTAATGTGCCGAATGTGCGAGTAGGGAGATTGGTCAGCGCAACCATTTCAAGTGAGTAGGGCAGTGCCGTGGACAGAATGGCGACTGCCAAGGCAATCGGCAGAATGGCGGGGTCGAACAGCGCCATTCCGTTATATGCCACACCAATGGGGCAGAAAACCAGTGCAGCAATTAGCGAGCCAATGGCAACAGTCCCCGGCCCATGATCGCCGCCCGCTTTCTGTCCGGAAATAATATAGAGCGCCCAGCAGGCACCCGCACCCAGTGCACATGCTGCGCCGAATAGGTCGATGGTGCCGACGTTATGCCCTAGTGGTAGCAGGAACCAGAGGCCCAGAACGGCTAATCCTACCCAGATAAAATCTACCGGCCGGCGAGAGGAGAGCATCGCCAGGGCCAAAGGGCCGGTGAATTCTAACGCGACAGCAATGCCCAGTGGTACTGTTTTCAGTGACAGGTAAAACAGAAAGTTCATTCCACCGAGTGTCACGCCATAGACCAGCAGGGGCAAACGGCTACCGGCTTCAAACCGCATCCGCCAGGGCTTAAAAATAACAAATAGAATCAGTGTGCCGATGCCGAGTCGCAACGAGGTTATCCCCTGAGCGCCAACCAGCGGGAACAAACTTTTCGCTAGCGATGCGCCACTCTGGATTGAGATCATGGCGATCACCAGCAAGAAAATAGGGAGCAGCGGGAGTGAATGTTTAGATGGAGGAGACAAAGACATCCTTTTGAGCCTCAAAGAAAAGTATTAGGTATCAGTCATTGGCAGTGTAAATGAAATGTCAGCAGAGTGTTTGAAAATCACCAACACCTCGCCAAAAGCGATAAAAAAATAATTATTTCTGCGCTTGTTGTTTTTTAGCGCGATTTTTGCTGCTTATTTGAGCTTGAAAATTAAGAGTCGTCTGAAATGGCTTTTGGTGATGGCTGTCACATAAAGGTGTAGAATAGGGCAAAATCGTAAGCGTATTAGTAAGATGGAAGATACTTGAAATTGTTTGTTACACCAAATAAATGATTAGACAATCATTAGTAAGCAGAGTTTCCTACTATTTGTTGTTATAATTTCATGGTGTTCTTGTTTCATCTAAAAATTTGCGTCTTTCGAGGTGGTTATGATTAAAATTACATGTCTTTCAGCGGTAGCAGCTTGTGTATTAGCAGTATCTGCAGGTTCAGCTTTTGCAGGTCAAAGCACCGTTTCTGGTGGTTATGCCCAGAGCGATTACCAAGGTGTTGCTAACAAATCTTCAGGTTTCAACCTGAAATACCGTTATGAGTGGAGCGATTCCCAACTGGGCTACATCACTTCTTTCACTCACACTGAAAAAAGCAGCTTCGGTGACAGCGCCTCTGTTTACAACAAAGCGCAATATAACGCGATCACCGCTGGTCCAGCTTACCGTATCAATGATTGGGCTAGCATCTATGGCCTGGTTGGTGTGGGTTATGGCCGTTTCAGCCAGAACTTCCCAACTTCTGCTAACGACAAAAACAGCACCAGCGATTACGGCTTCACCTATGGTGCAGGTATGCAGTTCAACCCAATCCAAAACGTTGCTTTGGACGTCTCTTACGAGCAGAGCCGTATCCGCAATGTTGACGTTGGTACTTGGGTTGCTGGCGTAGGTTATACTTTCTAAGCAACTGCTTAGGAGTATCAGCATCCAGCTTTAATGTTGAAATGCTGTGTTTGATAAAAATCCGCTCTCGGGCGGATTTTTTGCGTCTATTGGCATGGGGCAGTGATGCGTTTTGTCCTTGCACCCGCACTCATTTCAGTATGAGGTTCAGCGCAAAGATTATCTCACTGCGTTTGCCGCAGCGGCAATCAGGTCAATGATCTGCTGTGGATGAGAGATATGTGAGGCGTGACTGGCAGGCAATTCAATCACAATTTGTGCCTGAATTCGTTCGGCAAATCCGCGCTGTGTTTCTACCGGCAACATCCGGTCTTCGGTCGAAACCTGATACCAGCAAGGCTTCACCCGCCAGGCTGGCTGGGCAGATTTATCAGTAAAAGCACGTGCTGCTAAGGGTTTTTGCACCAAAGCCATCACCAATGCTTCGTTTTCATCAACGTCCTGGCACATGATTTCATGGAACTTATCAGTATCGATCCACAAAAAACCATTATCATCGGGGCGAATGTATGCTGCGCCAATGGGGGGGTTACGCAAGGCAAAGAGGCTGGATAAACTTTCACCGGCATCGGGAGCGAAAGCTGCGAGATAGACCATTCCAACCACATTTTGCAGATGCCCGACCTGAGTAATCACCATGCCGCCATAAGAGTGACCAACTAATAGTGTTGGGCCATATAATGCGGTTGTTAGCTTAATAGTCCGCTCAACATCATCTGCCAATGAAGTTAGCGGATTCTGAATTGCAATAACCCGGTGACCCATGGCATGCAGTGCTGGAATAATATGCCGCCATTGTGAGCCATCAGCCCAGGCGCCATGTACTAATAGGATATTAAGCTTAGTCGCCATATTTCCCCCGAAGCGGGTATTACCGAAACCTTGGATAATATCTAGATGCAGAAATAGCATTCTTGACGAATAACAACTTCTACTCATTTACTGGTGCTAATTATTTTTCTAATCCCATAGATATGTTATTAGAATTAATGAACTCTGTTATTAGAGTTTAAGTATAAAGATCTACTGGCTGGTGGCTCTAGGATAAAGATGAAAATGAAACCTTTATTAATGCTATCAGAATGAAAGTTGACGGCATAAACTCGCTGATAACAAAAACCATAAAACTTAAAATAAATAAAAACAAGGAATTAACAAGCTATCGTGTTGAAGATGACAGACTAATTTACTGGCAAAAATAGAATAATATGACAAACTACTATTAGCTCTGACTTATCTTCACTGCTCTTATCGTGATTCATATATCAAGCTGCATTGAAATTAATAAATTATAATAAACAATAAGTTGGAATAAAAATAGGTTGTAACCATGACGACACTCAGTGAGCAGGCTCCACTTATGCTACATGACACTAAACTTGAACAGCAGATTTTACGGCGATCGATTTTTTGTACTTTGATTATTGCCATTATGGGGATTGTTTTCGGTATTGTTTGTGGTTCGATGTCGATTATTTTTGATGGTATGTTCTCTGCCTTAGATGCGGGCATGTGCAGTTTATCCTTATTGGTTTCACGACTGCTAGGTCAACCGAATAGTCGGCGCTTTCAATATGGTTTCTGGCATGTAGAGCCGCTGGTATTGGCTTTTAATGGCAGCTTATTGGCTTTCCTCTGTCTGTATGCATTTGTTAATGCTATTAAAGGTATTATCGATGGCGGTCGAGAATTAGAACTCGGCTGGGCGATTGTTTATGCTCTGGTTGTTAGCATTTTCTGTTTTACCATCTTCTTAAAACAGCATCGTTTGAATAAGCGCGTTAAGTCTGAGCTAATAGCGCTGGATACCAAGAGCTGGCTGATGTCAGCTTGCATTAGTTCTGCGCTATTGGTGGCCTTTTTACTCTCCTGGAGCATGGAAGGCACTCGTTATGAGCATTTAATTGTCTATACCGACCCCAGCGTATTAGCACTGTTAACCCTGATACTGATACCTGTTCCAATAAAAACGGTGATCGCGGCAGTGCGTGAAGTATTACAAATGACGCCAGATACCTTAGATACGTCCATGGAAAACTTAATGGATAAGCTTATGGCGAAATATAAATTTATTGATTACTCACATTACGCCACTCGTATTGGTCGAGGCTTATTTGTTGAAATTCATGTCGTTATACCGCCTGAAATGGAAAACAGTGGTGTTCCCTATTTTGACAAAATACGTGATGAAATCTCCCATGCGATTGGTGAATCCGGCCCCCATCGCTGGTTAACCATCTCCTTTACCCGTGATGCTAAATGGTTATAGCGCAAAAGAAATAACTGGGCAGATGATTTTAAATTAACTAATGAGGGTCATGATGGCTATGGAAAAGATGCTTACTAAGCGCCAGGTAAAACTTAACCCTATTGATGCACCATCAAGTTTTAACGCTGTATCCAAGGTCGCGATTAGTGATAGCACCATTGCTGCTCGCAAAGCCAAAATTATCAGCAATATGGTGCGGGCGGGTATCGATTACCTATTTGTTTATGCTGACAAAGAGCATGGCGGTAACTTTGAGTATCTGGCCGGGTTTATTCCCCGATTTGAAGAAGCAGCGATGGTGCTGCATGTCTCAGGGGAGACTTATTTATTACTAGGCAACGAGAATTTAAAGTTATCGCAATATGCCAGAGTGGAGAATATCGGCGTTCATGTTCCCTATTTTTCTCTGCCAAATCAGCCAATGGAAAACAGCAAGACATTGGCTGAGTTGTTGGCTGATACTGGTATTAAGCAGGCTAAAAAAGTCGGGGTGGCTGGATGGAAACTCTTTACCAGCAAACGAGACGATAATAGCCAGCTGTTTGATATTCCGTATTTTATTGTCGATGCGATTAAGCAATCCGTTTCACCAACCACGGTGGTGATTAATGCTACTGCTCTGTTTATTGGCAGTGATACAGCGGCTAGAGTCACCAATAATGCTAATGAATTGGCACATTATGAATATGGGGCGAATCTGGCATCTAATTGTATTCTTAAGGCACTGGCTGCCGTAGAGATTGGTAAAACAGAAAAACAATTGGGCAGTTATCTTGCTGACGAAGGGCAACCGAATACCGTGGTGATGATTGCAGCCACAGGTGCGCGTTTTGATAAAGCTAATTTGTATCCCGGAGATAAAGCGGTGCAACTTGGCGATAAGATTTCATTGACCACTGGGTTTAAAGGCGGCCTGAGTAGCCGAACCGGGTATGCTGCCCATCATGCGGATGAACTGCCTTTAGCAGAAAGGGATTATCTCGACAAAGTCGCTATCCCTTATTACACCGCGGTAGTGTCCTGGCTGGAAAATATTCGTATTGGCATGTCGGGTAAAGAGATGTACTCGCTCGTTGAGGCAGTACTCCCTAAATCGCAATATCACTGGTCATTAAATCCCGGTCATTTAGTGGCTGATGAAGAGTGGTTGTGTTCACCTATTTATAGTGATTCGCAAGAGATAATCAGCAGTGGTATGTTATTCCAAATCGATATTATTCCTGCGGTAAAAGGTTATGCCGGGGTGAGTGCTGAGGAGTGTATTGCGCTGGCGGATCAACAGCTGCGTCATGACCTTGCGACCCATTATCCAGAGGTTTGGCAAAGAATAGTGCACCGGCGTCACTATATTTGCCATGTGCTGAATATTCGTCTCAGCGAAGAGGTGTTACCGATGTCGAATACGGTGGGCTATTTGCGACCTTTTTTGCTGGATAAACAGCGCGCATTGCAATGTGTCGATGGGGCATAGCACTGATAGCTTAAGTGTCTATTGAGGTGACTTTAGGGGCGATTTCGCCTCTTTTTACTGTAGATAGTTCGTAACAACCTCGGTTAAAACCGCCGTTCATCTTCGGATTTATCCCCCCTGCTGAGATTTCGTGCAAAACTGCAGGCGATACTCTTGCCATCTTGTGGCATAATGCGCGCCGAATCACATTTTCTATAATTCTTGAATATCCCTATTCAGTAATCCAATCGAGAGCGAGCTCTGTGCTAAGTACTAACAATATCACCATGCAATTCGGCAGCAAGCCGCTGTTTGAAAACATTTCAGTAAAATTCGGTGGCGGTAATCGCTATGGCCTGATTGGCGCTAATGGGTGTGGTAAATCCACATTCATGAAAATTATTGGTGGTGATCTGGCACCAAGCGGCGGCAACGTATTCCTTGACCCAAATGAGCGCCTGGGTAAATTACGTCAGGACCAATTCGCCTTTGAAAACAACACAGTGCTGGACACCGTTATTATGGGTCACGGCGAATTGTGGGAAGTAAAAGAAGAGCGCGACCGCATTTACGCCATGCCTGAAATGAGCGAAGCAGACGGCTATAAAGTGGCTGATCTGGAAGTTGCCTATGGTGAAATGGATGGTTACAGCGCAGAAGCCCGTGCCGGTGAATTGTTGCTCGGCGTCGGTATACCGGTTGAGCAACATTATGGTTTGATGAGCGAAATCGCTCCCGGCTTCAAATTGCGTGTTTTGCTGGCGCAGGCCCTGTTCTCAGACCCAGAAATTTTGTTACTCGACGAACCGACCAACAACCTGGATATCGATACTATCCGCTGGTTGGAACAAGTGCTGAATGAACGTAGCAGCACCATGATCATTATTTCCCATGACCGTCACTTCCTAAACATGGTGTGCACCCACATGGCGGATCTGGATTACGGCGAACTGCGTGTTTATCCGGGTAACTATGATGAGTACATGACGGCTGCGACTCAAGCTCGCGACCGTCTGCTCTCTGATAACGCCAAGAAAAAAGCCCAAATCTCTGAGCTGCAATCCTTTGTAAGCCGCTTTAGTGCCAACGCCTCTAAATCCAAACAGGCCACTTCACGCGCCCGCCAGATTGATAAAATTCAGCTTGATGAAGTAAAAGCGTCTAGCCGTCAGAACCCGTTTATCCGCTTTGATCAGGATAAAAAATTGTTCCGCAATGCGCTGGAAGTTGAATTGTTGACGAAAGGTTTTGATAACGGCCCGCTGTTTAAAAAACTGGATCTGCGTCTAGAAGTGGGTGAGAAAGTGGCTATCCTCGGGCCAAATGGTATCGGTAAATCGACATTGCTGAAAACGTTGGTAGGGGATTATGAGCCAGATTCTGGCAGCGTAAAATGGTCTGAAAACAGTAAGATAGGTTACTATGCGCAGGATCACGCCAGCGATTTTGAGATCGATCTGACGGTATTTGACTGGATGAGCCAGTGGAAACAGGAAAAAGATGACGAGCAGGCTGTGCGCAGTGTGTTGGGCCGTTTGCTGTTTAGCCAGGATGACATCAAGAAGAAAGTACAGGTCTTGTCTGGTGGTGAAAAAGGGCGGATGTTATTTGGTAAGTTGATGATGCAGCGCCCTAACATTCTGGTAATGGATGAGCCAACCAACCATTTGGATATGGAATCGATTGAAGCGCTTAACATGGCATTGGAAATGTACGAAGGCACGTTAATCTTCGTTTCCCATGACCGTGAGTTCGTCAGTTCATTGGCGAGCCGAGTGATTGAAATGACACCAAGAAAATTGATCGACTTTACCGGCAATTACGAAGACTATCTGCGTAGCCAGGGTATTCAGTCCTGATTATCTGATCGGGTATTAATAAGAGAGCTGATGCATTGCATCAGCTTTTTTTTGCACTGAACCCCGCTAAATCTTGCTGCAAACCTCGCAATTGAGATCTTTTGCCAGTTTTAAACTGCGAAATTCTGCGGTCATGGCGTCGTACATCAATATACGGCCTGATATCACCTGACCATAATTGGCCAGTAATTTTATCGCTTCCATTGCTTGCAAGTTACCGATAATACCTACTAATGGGGCCATCACCCCAGCTTCAACGCAGGTGAGCGCGTTATCGCCGAACAATCGGCTAAGGCAGCGATAACAGGGCTGATTCTCCTGATAGGTGAAGACACTGATTTGCCCCTCCATCCGAATGGCAGCGCCTGAAACCAGTGGCTTACGTTGTGCATGGCACAGACGATTCAATTGTTCGCGGCTGGCGACATTATCCGTGCAATCCAACACTAATTGGTGTTCAGCAATGGCGATAGCGAGTTGCTCGTCATCTAACTGGGCATCAACTGTTTTCAGTGTCAGATGGGGGTTCATCTCTGATAGTGTCTGCGCCGCAGAGGCCACTTTAGACATCCCTATACGGTTGTCACGATGCAGAATCTGCCGTTGCAAGTTGGACAGAGAAACCCTATCAAAATCCAGCAGGGTAAGATGGCCCACCCCTGCCACTGCCAGATATTGTGCTGCCGCACACCCAAGACCGCCCAACCCAACGATCAACACTTTAGCTGCGTTAAGCTTTTCCTGACCGTCAAAATCAAAATCGCGCAGGACGATTTGCCGGTTGTAACGCAGGGCTTGTGCATCGGAAAGTTCAGGCAACATCTCAGCCCCCTAGCAGCGCGTTAAATAACTCTATTTCAACGACTTCGCCAATTTCAACTGAACCACGTTCCCGTTCCAGCACGATAAAGCAATTACCCTGACTAAATGAACTAAATATATGGGACCCTTGATGGCCAGTGGTACGCACTTCCAGCTCGCCGTTGGCGTTGGTAGAGAAAATCCCGCGCTGGAAATCCAAACGACCTGGGGATTTTTTTAATTTAGTCACTGCTTTTGCCTTCAGGCGCACTGGCGGATGCCACTCAGAGTGGCCGGAGAGCCTGGCAATCAGCGGTTGCACTAACTGATAGAAGGTTAGGGCCGCTGAGACCGGGTTACCCGGTAAGCCACAGAACCAGGCATTCTCTAATTTGCCAAAAGCAAAAGGTTTGCCGGGCTTGATTGCCAATTTCCAGAAACCGATATCACCTAACTCTTCCAGCATCTGTTTGGTGTAATCCGCTTCACCGACTGAGACGCCGCCGCTACTAATAACCAGATCCGCAGTACCATCGGCTTGCTCAAATGCCTTACGCAATGCATGCTGATCATCAGGGATGACTCCAAGGTCAATGATTTGGCATCCTAATTGTTGCAGCATTAAGCGCACCGCAAAGCGATTGGTATCATAAATCTGCCCTTCGCCCAGCGGTTGCCCGATAGGTTGTAACTCATCGCCAGTAGAGAAAATAGCGACCTTCAAAGTGCGGAAAACCGTGACTTCGGCAATCCCCAATGATGCCAGCAAGGGGAGTTGCGCTGCGCCTAATTTTACGCCAGCGGGGAACACTGCCGCACCTTGTTCGATATCTTCCCCCGCTAAACGGATATTTTGCCCGATATGCACACTGCCATTAAATGTGACACCTTGTTCGGTCACCACTGCCTGTTCTTGCATGATGACCGCATCGGCCTTCGCAGGAATAGGGGCACCGGTCATAATGCGGATACAGGTATTGGCGGGCCAGGCATCTTTAAATGGCGCGCCTGCAAAAGCCTTACCGGACACCGCTAATGGCGCTCCACTGCTAAGCTCATTACAGCGCACAGCATAACCGTCCATAGCCGAATTGGCGAAAGGGGGGACAGAGATGGGGGAAATTATTGCACGGGCTGTGATACGCCCCGCAGCATTGGTTAACGGGACAATTTCTGTTGCTTGCAATGGCGTGACCTGTGACAGCATTTTTGTCAGTGCTTGTTCCAGAGAGAGTAAATCCGAGGTATTACAGTGATCCATGCTGAACTCCGTGGTCTGTGTGCACCCTGCTAAGGGTATGGCGGATGCAGAGCTACCAAATAAGAGAGCCATTATGGCAGAGAATGTATAGTGGGTGAATGGATGGAGGCCACAGACTGAGACTGTCTTGATAGACGCGGCTCTTTTTCATTGGCATTTATCGTCGTCTGACGAAACAGGGGGATATATGGACTATCAAAAAATTCTTAAATTCTGGTTTAGTGAAATGGACTCGGCGTTGTGGTTTAAAAAGGATGAGGATTTTGATGCCCATCTACGCCAGCATTTTGGTTCTGTCTGGCAGGCCGCATCAAAGGGGGAACTGGCGCATTGGCGGCAAAATATTGAAGGGCGTTTGGCTGAAATATTGGTATTAGATCAGTTCAGCCGAAATATGTTTCGTGATCTTCCCACATCTTTCTCCTGTGATGGCATGGCGTTAGTGCTGGCACAAGAGGCCGTTAGCAGTGGTCAGGCGGGTCTGCTATCTGATATACAACGTGGTTTTCTGTATATGCCCTTTATGCATTCAGAATCAGCATTAATTCACCAGCAAGCGTTGACGTTATATACCGAATTAGGTAATAAGCTTCAACTAGATTATGAATTGCGCCATAAAGCGATTATTGATCGTTTTGGCCGTTACCCGCACCGTAATCATATTCTCGGGCGAGTATCCAGTGCTGAGGAGCAAGCTTTTCTATTACAGCCGGAGTCGGCGTTTTAGCCTTAAAAGGCCAACATAACTGGCATTCCACCTCTTAATTGACAGGTGGAATGCGGTTAATAACAATTTTCTGGTGTATACGATAGTCACAATGCATGTAGCCTTAGTGAGTATTGGCTAAATAGCGCTGTATGGTTGCCAGTAATTTTCCAGTCCCGCAGCATGTATCATTATATCCTTCGGTATGTTTGCGATTAATCACCCGATCATGGGGGCAACCACCGTGGCAGATAGAAAACCACTGACAATGGCGCATTTTTTCTGTCGCCTCGTTCTCTTCATTGATGGCCTGTTGATTGTGTGATGAATAAGCTAATAAATCAGCTAAATCAGTATGTAATAATGAGCCGTAGATGCTGTCTTTATCACCTACATATTTGTCACAGGGAGAGATATCACCATTGGGTTCTAAGGTAATTATCTCTTGTGAGCAATTTCCAGACCAATAACATGCTGCCGGTTTGTTTTTTGGGTTTTTCAGTACTTTCATAAAATCGTCAAAAACAGCAATATTTATCTTCCCTTGGTAGCCCTTTACCCAAATATTAAACAAGTTTGATAGAAACTGGATAAAATCACCATAGCTGATAAAGCTACTATCTATATGCTCACCTTTAACCAACCTATTATCGGGGACAATATTCAAGAATTCAATATTGGTTAGCTCTATTGAGATGAAATAGTCTAGCATCTCCCTCATATTAGTTTGATAAACGTCTCGGTCAACAACAATGAGCGCACCATATAAAATATTATGTTGGCGAAGTTTTTTTATCCCTTTTGCAATACGATCAGATGTTCCCCTTCCTCGATAGTCAACGCGCCGCTTATCATTCACAGCTGGTACGCCATCAAGGCTAATTCCGACATTCATACCGATGCCTCTGATAAATATTAACCACTCATCTGAAATGTTGACTAAATTTGATTGCATGGTGTTGGTTATATATTGCTCAGGTCGCTTAAATTGTTGTTGCAGCCAAATAAGTTTTTTGAAAAAATCTGGTTTCAATAGTGTAATTTCTCCACCATGCCAGACAAACTCAAATCTGTTAACATTCGGAATGGCAAGTATTTGCCGTACTGTCCGGACGAGTGTCTGAAATGAAACCGTTTGATTCGGACCTTCAGCCCATGAATGGCAATAGGTACAACGAAGGTTACATAGACGAGTTGCTTTCAATACGATGACGAGTTTTTTTGCTTTAATAGTTTTTGCTGAAATATTTTTATTTATCTCTTCATTGAAGATATCCAATTCAATAGTATCGAGCAATTGTTCTGCTGGTATTCTACCAATAAGATAAGCTGATAATTCCTTGTATTCACATTTATCGAGTCTTTCCAACTCCTGTAGATTTATATCGTTTATTTGAACGTAATCAATGTTTTTTATCGGTATTACACTCCCCATAGTATACTCCTATTTTGTCATGTGAGTTTGCCATCTTTTATGTTTATAATCCTGTTTCCGTATGTTGCCGCATCATCTGAGTGCGTAACCATAATAACTGTAGTTCCTTTTTGATTTATATATTTTAATTGCTGAAGGACCAAGCGGGCATTTTTACTATCCAAATTTCCGGTAGGCTCATCAGCCAGTAATAATCCAGGTTCTGAAACCATTGCTCTGGCAATGGCCACTCGCTGTTGTTGGCCCCCGGATAGTTGCATAGGTCTATGATTTCGCCGATTATCAATATTAAAAAGATTCAAAGCTTGATTAACTCGTTCAACTCGCTCTTTTTTGGCAACACCACGATACTTAAGTGGTAATGCAACATTGTCAAAAATGGATAAATGAGGAATTAAGTTAAATGATTGAAATATATAGCCTATTAGCGCTCTTCTTAAGGTTATTTTTTGCGAGTGGCTCATGCCGATAATATTCTCTCCAGCCAGGGAGAAGGATCCACTATCAAGGCTATCAAACATACCAATGATATTAAGTAGTGTTGATTTACCCGATCCAGATGGCCCCATAATTGAAACAAAATCACCTTTTTCTACCCTAAAGTTGAGTTCTCTAAGAACTTTGGTTTTAATCGTTTTGGTGGTGTAGCACTTTTCAGCATTCTGCATATTTAACATATTATTTGAACTCAATGATATCGTATTCATTATTATTGGCCGCAGGAGGCGATACAATTTTTTGTCCTGCCTTCAATCCAGATGTGATTTCTACTTTCATCGCATTGCGATATTTAACGACAACTTTAGATTTAATCGCATGATCATATTCTGGCTGGTAAATATAGACAAAATTATCTCCGTGCTTATCTGATAAAATACTCTCAGTCGGTGCTAGTAGCACATTGTTACTCTCTTCTTGTAATGGGATTTGTATTTCAATAGATTGTCCTCTTTTAAGTTTCATGGTGCTTTCTTGAAGTGGGATCAGTTTTGCCTTGAACTTTCCATTTTCAACAATAGTGGATACCGACTCAATAAGCAGTGGGGTGTCTTGACCATTTATGGGGGAAGTAATATGGCTTTGTGGCTTGATTTTATCGAGATAGTACTCACTGAAGTAAACATTGAAATAATATGATGTTAAATTGTCTATTACTGCAATTTTTTCGCCTGGTTTTATTTGCTGGCCTAATTCAATATCCAAGACGGATAAAGTTCCATCAATAGATGCAGTAATAACTAATTGCTCCATACCTTTTTCAATTACCCCCAACATTTTCTCAAGTAATAAAATAGAATTATCTATATTTATAAATTGTAGAGGGAGTGACTCGTTGTTTTTATTATTGTGTTCTCTCAATATGTTGCTTTTTATTTTCCAGTTTTTTAACATATCTGTTTGGTACTCTAACTCTGACTTTGCAATCATGGATTTTCTATCAAGTACTTGATGTCTCATTAATCCTTTAGAAATGATGGCTATTTGATGTTGAGCCTCTTGTAAACTGATTTTCGTGTCTCGGCTATCTTGTTCCATCTGCATTTTCATATTACGCAGGTTATTTATTTGTTCGGTAATACTCGCTATTCTGGATGTCGTTTCTAGCATAAATTCATAGTTAGATAAGCGGGCAATGACATCACCTTTAGCAACAGTATCAAAAGCTTGCTTAACGATTTCAGTCACTTTGCCACCTCGTTCACTTGATACAATTATGCTCTCTTTTGGCACTGTGATGGCTCGAGTAATCAATAAATCTTGATATACTTCTGGTTGAATAGTATGAAAAATTGCATCATCTCTAGAAATAAGTAAAGTGCGTTGGGTTGTAGATAGATAATAAAAGCAAGCAATAAATAGAAGTAATACACAAAAGATGATTAACTTAACAGTTTTGCTCACAATGTTTTTCTTCTCAATGTTTATATCCATAATTTTTATTTCTTTGATTCTCTATTCAGCATGTTGATGCTAAAAATGAGTGTGATAGCCATAACAATAATAATGCTTAAAATAAAACTAATAAGTGAACCTGCTCCATAGATATAGGATGATCCTTTAATCTGGCTGTATTGGTTTAGCCACTGAGTTAATAATAAAAAACTTATGGGGAGTGATATTATCATTGCTGTAATGATAGGTGTGATGTTTTCTTGTATAAAGAAAATTATATTGGTGTAAGCTGACCCTCCAATTGACTCCATTATTTTTAATGTATTTTCAAGTCGTTTTGTTTCTGAGATCCCCGTAATTACTGTGCTTATAAATATTAATATCACTGAGAGTAAAGTGACTATGTTAATCGTTTCTTGCATTAGTATACTATTATTGAAGTGCTCTTTATGTAGGTTATTAACTGATTTTATCTGCTCGGTATTGATATTGTAGCGCTCTAATATTTTCTCTAACCCCCCCATATCTTGCATGTTTTTTAGTTTCACTACAGCATAGCGCTGGGAACTGTTTTTAATAAAAATAAGTAAGGGGGAGGGGGCATCTTCTCGATCTGCTAGATAAAAGTCATCTATCACTTTCAGTATCCTGACTGCTTGTTGAGAACCATTTTCGTTAATATAAAATAGATTGTTAAGCACCTGATCATAGGAGTGTAATCCCATTAAAGTTATGAACGATTTTGTGACAATAGCATGATGCACATTGCTGTCGTCGCTGGGTAATAGTGGGTTCTCTTTACCTGCCACTATTTTCATTCCCCAGGTGTTAATGAAATTCTTATCTGCGGTGAGTGAGTTAACTGTACCCAGTTTGTCTTTCTCTTGCTGATTATGATGGAATACCGCGGTGTTAGTGCGCGACATATCAAATGGTCGCCAGCTACTCATAGCGATATTATCAATTCCAATAGTGCTTCTTAATTCATCTTGTAAACTGTTTATGATTGTTTTTGATTTCAATTCATCACTTAATGCAAATGTCACTACGTTTTCTTTTTCATAGCCAAAGTTGTCATTTTGCATAAAACGCATCTGCGTCATTATACCTGCCCATAAGTATATGATGGTACCAGCAATAATAATCTGTATGCAAAACATAATACTATGTATATAGCGTAAGCGAGGTTGTTGAGCATAAGGGCTGATGTCATAGGTGTTGTTGGGGAAAATAAAAACAGACAGAAAAATACAGTGGGCGAGTAAAATAGCAACATAAGTCGCTACTGATGTTATGGCGAACGCGGTTAAGAAATCGCGTTCGCCTTGAATGAACATCAACTCCCTGATGCTATCTGAAAATTGCGTGAGAGAGATTAAAATGAACAGAACAAGTAACAGCATAAATGCTGTTTGTAATGTCGCGATAAGGATTGATTCAGTGAGTAACTGATAGTGGGATGCACCAACTGCTTTCTTTATATAAAAACTGCTTCTCTTATTTGTATTTATTACGTTGTTAATATTGAAAAAATTCATCATCGTCGCAAAAAAAACAAACACACCTGAGGCATATAGAGTATTTAAGTAAGAGACTGAAATTACGGTGCTTATTTCATCTGGTAATGCATTATCGTAATGAATGTCGGTAATGTTTCGGGCGGAAAGTTGAATAAATTCTTCAGGGCTAAAGGGGGCGCCAGAGAGTTGAGGTGCGTGTCGGATAATGTGCGAATTTAATTGCTCAGGAGTGGGTTTTATAGCTGATTTCATAGTGATAAAAGCATAGACATGCGTATCATACCAGTCATGTCTTTTATCATGATAACCTTCAATAATCTCGGGGGAGAAGGCAATAACTGCTGTGGTTTTAAAACGGCTAGATGCGTTGAGTTCAACGACATCCTTAATGATATATTGCTCTTTATCCCCTAATGTAATGATCTGCCCTTTAGGGGCATCCAAATGGAGATATTGCTGATTAAATTCAGGGGTGATGATAATTTCATTCTTTGCCAGATAGAGGTTTTTTTGTTGATAAGGATTTAATGTGTTGAAAAAATTAGTGCTAACTGCATAGATATCAACATTTGAGTATGCCTTATCATTAACCTGCAAACGGGTAAGTATCCGTACGATATAATCCACTTGCTTAATGTTTTTATCACTTTTTAGTACGGAAATAAGTGGTAGAGGGACTTGCGCTGATTTAACCTCTTCCCCGTTAGGTAGATTAAATACGGTCTCTACCCTATAGATGTCATTATAGTTATTATTGTGTTTTTCAATGCGATAATCTGTTAGGTAAAGGAGTAATACCAGAAAAGATGATATCAATCCAATAGCCGTTATTATTATTGCTAACAGGCTTGATAGCGGGCTTAGCTTCAGGTCATTGAAAAATTCACTTGTTAGCATGGGAGATATCCACTGGCCTTAATAGATTTTAGTGATGATGTTATTTATCGTTAATGGTTATACTAATTGTTGTCACCTCATTGAGGTGTAATTTTCAAATGGATTAATATCTCAAAAGGTTGTTATTAAGATTAAGATGCTTATAAAAGCATCTTAATCTATTTTCACTAAATGATTTCATTGGCTACTTTATTGTTGTGTAAAGCTTTTTGACCAGTTCCAGGCCGTTATTTTGTTGTTGTGATTGCTGTTTTTTATATTTTCAATTTCATTGTCACTAATAGAGAGTGAATTACTTTTAAATGATTGTTCTAACGATTCTAACTTAGCTTTTAATGTCATTAAGTTGCTATTGTTTCTTTTTCTATCTGATTGGTGTGAAGTATACATATAATTCTCCATTTGAATAATTTCCTTTAGAGGTCGCTCAATCTTGGTATCTATTGAGCTAGTTATTTGTAATTCTTTTTCACTATTTTATCAACGTTTTTTTGCAGTGAGTTTTATAATGCTTAATTAATTTTCTTATTGTATTGATTGCTTATTGGTTATTAACGTAACGAGAATAACTTTCGATATCCACTATTAAATAAAAAAGCCCCGCAGGGGCTTAAGGTATTTATAATAAATAATCCAGTTAGTTATCCCTGTTATGGGTGTAAATACCCAGCATGGAAGCGCAGATGATCTTCAATAAATGTCGCTATGGTGAAATAGCTATGATCATAACCTGGCTGAATACGCAAAGTCAGCGGCCAGTCACGCTGGCGCGCCAGTTCGGCTAATTTTGCTGGTTGCAACTGCTCGGCAAGGAACTGATCGCCATTGCCTTGATCAACCAACATCGGCAGCTGAACTTCTGCATGGGTCAGTAAATGGCAACTGTCATATTGCAGCCACTGGCTTTCATCACTGCCCAGATAGGCAGTAAAGGCTTTGCGGCCCCAAGGCACCTGACACGGATTCACTATCGGCGCAAAAGCAGAGGCTGACTGATATTGCTGCGGGTTGCGCAGCGCCAACATCAGCGCTCCGTGACCGCCCATTGAGTGACCACTGATCGATTGACGTTCACTAACACTAAAGTGTTGGCGGATCAGGGCGGGCAACTCTTGGCTGATATAGTCGTACATCCGAAAATGTGTCGACCAAGGGGCTTGTGTTGCATTCAGATAAAACCCCGCCCCCTGACCCAAGTCATAGCCATCATCATTAGGAACGCCTTCGCCACGTGGGCTGGTATCGGGCATTACCAGTACCAATCCCAGTTCAGAGGCAACTCGCTGTGCGCCTGCTTTCAGTGTGAAATTTTCATCATTACAGGTTAGCCCCGACAGCCAGTAGAGCACTGGCGGTGGGTTATCATCCCGGGGTGGTGGCAGATAGATGCTGAAAGTCATATTACAATTCAGGCTGCTGGCGGCATGGCGATAGCGTTGCTGCCATCCACCAAACATCCGGTGCTCTTCGAGAAGTTCAAGTGACGTATTCATGCGTTGTCTGCCTCCTTGCTCTATTTGTTTTGCAGAGAATGGTTTTGTGCCGATTGATCAAAATGAATCACGGTACGAATGGATTTGCCTTCATGCATTAAGTCAAAAGCTTCGTTGATCTGATCCAAGCCCATGGTATGGGTAATGAAATCGCTCAGAGCGAACTTACCATCCAGATATTGCTGCACAATGCCCGGCAATTCTGAGCGGCCTTTTACGCCACCAAATGCAGAGCCACGCCATACACGGCCGGTCACCAACTGGAATGGGCGCGTTGAGATCTCTTCGCCAGCACCGGCGACACCAATAATTACTGATTCGCCCCAGCCTTTATGGCAGCACTCAAGCGCTGAACGCATGACATTGACGTTGCCAATGCATTCAAATGAGAAATCTACACCGCCATCGGTCAGCTCGACAATTACATCCTGGATAGGTTTATCATAATCTTTCGGGTTGATCAGGTCAGTCGCGCCCAGTTTGCGGGCCAGCTCGAATTTACTGGTATTAAGGTCGATGCCGATAATTCGGCTAGCACCGGCCATTTGTGCACCAATAACGGCAGATAAACCAATGCCACCCAAGCCGAAGATAGCGACGGTATCGCCGGGTTTGACTTTGGCGGTATTCATCACAGCACCCATGCCGGTGGTGACGCCACAGCCCAATAGGCAAACTTCTTCTAATGGCGCTTCTTTATTTATTTTTGCCAGTGATATTTCTGGCACCACTGTCAGCTCAGAGAAGGTTGAAGTACCCATGTAATGGAAGATTGGCTGGCCATTTTTAGAGAAGCGGGTGGTGCCATCCGGCATCAAGCCCTTGCCCTGTGTACTGCGGATAGCCTGGCACAAGTTGGTTTTACCGGAGCGGCAGAATTTACATTCGCCACACTCAGGCGTGTAGAGCGGGATCACGTGATCACCGACAGCAACACTGGTCACTCCTTCACCCACAGCTTCAACAATCCCGCCACCTTCATGACCGAGGATCACCGGGAATATCCCTTCAGGATCTTTGCCCGATAGGGTGTAGGCGTCAGTGTGGCAAACCCCACTGGCGACAATTCGTACAAGCACTTCGCCTTTTTGTGGTGGCATCAAATCAACTTCTTCAACGGACAGCGGCTGGTTTGGTCCCCATGCGACTGCAGCGCGGGTTTTAATCATCTCCATGGTGTTGCTCCTATAGCTTCTTTGTAATGTGTGTTATATAAATATATTCTTTATGTATCATATATGTTGCGCATGTTCTTTCGGGAAAGCGGCAACCTACCTTGTATAGATTATGACCGGAAACTTCAGTTTTGCTTGCTCAATCAATGGGTCTCAATCTGCTCAATGATCAGCTCTTTCAGTGCGCGGACATTGGGGCTAAAGGCGTCTTTACGCCAAATAAGCCAGGTGGCGGTATCGGCAATATCTGCTGGTAATTGATGGACTTGTACTCGTTCATGGCCCGGTAATAGCGCCAATACGGCGTGTGGGATCAGCGCCAGCCCGGCACCACTTGCCACACAGGCTAGCATGGCATGGTAGGAGTGAATTTCCATAATATGGCCCGGCAGGACACCCGCCTGACGGAACCAACTTTCCAGCCGCAGTCGGTAAGAACAGCTGGGGCGAAAGGCGAATAGGGTCTCATCCACGGCATCACGAGCTTGCAGAATAGGTGGGTGGTCGAGACAAGAAATGATCACCAGTTGCTCCTCGAAAGAGCGGCAGCCGTGCAGCTCATCGTGCTGTACTGGGCCATCGACCAGGGCTGTCGCTAGGGTTCCGGCACGGACTTGCTCAATGATTTCACCTGAAGTCCCAGTGGTCAGCGACAAAGAGACCTTGGGATAGCGCTGGTGATAAGCCGCCAGCAAATTGGGCAGACGGGTTGCAGCGGTGCTCTCCATTGAGCCGAGTGGAAAGTGGCCTGCCGGCTCACCCGCATGGGTAATGCGCATCGCCTCTTCGCTCAGCGCCAGAATTCGGTTGGCGTAGCAGAGAAAATTATGGCCCATGGGGGACAGCCGTAGGCGCTGCTTTTCGCGGATAAACAGGTCTGCGCCCAGCTCAATTTCAAGCTGACGCAGGCGTGTAGTTAAATTTGAAGGGACGCGGTGCATCTGCTCCGCTGCTCTGGCAACGGAACCGGTTTCCGCCACGCAGCAAAACATGCGTAGCTGTGTCAGATCCATATACATTCTCTTTTCGTGATGAACTTTGTGAGTATTATTCATTTTTTGTGATTCTAATGCTCAGGCATGATATTGGCAACTCTCTTTTAATGGACTGGCAGAAAGATCTGCTGGCAGAGTAATGAATAGGTGGGGTGGATGGCATTAAGAATCGCAATAAGTGGCTTTCTGGCATTAGTCGTTGCAATGGGGATTGGGCGTTTTGCTTTTACGCCACAAGTGCCACTGATGATTGCAGAGCATCAATTCACCCTGACCGGCGCGGGGTTAGTTGCGGCCTTTAATTATCTGGGATATCTGTTTGGTGCCTTTGATGCCATGCGGGCCAGTCGCCATGTTGAACGGCGCTTATGGCTGGGGCTGTGGGGGGCAGTAGCCCTCACTCTGCTGTCGGCGGTGGTTGACGGGCCGTGGTGGCATGGGGTGGTGCGTTTTGTCATTGGTTGGGCCAGTGGTTGGTCGATGGTGCTGATTGCGGCCTGGACCAATGAACGTCTGGCGCATTTTGGTCGCCCCGCGCTTAGCGCCGCCGTATTTGCCGGGCCGGGGGCCGGTATATTCATCAGCGGTATGCTTGCCGTGTTTATCCATAGTTATGAGTTATCAGCAGCACAAGCCTGGACAGTGTATGGCGTATTGGCGCTGATTATTATTGCCGCCATAAGTATCAATCTGCCACGGAGTGGAGAGTTACATCGCCCCCATATTGCTGCGGTTCCGCTGACCTTAACCCCGGCGCTAAAACGTCTGGTTTGGAGCTACAGTCTGGCGGGGTTTGGCTATATTCTGCCCGCAACCTTCCTATCACAAATGGCCAGCGCGCGTTTCCCCGACAGCCTGTTTGCTCAGTTCGTCTGGCCGGTGTTCGGCGGGGCGGCGGTCATCGGGATCACCATCGGTATTTTGACTCGCCACTGTTTGACCTCACAAACCCGTTTGGCGCTGACATTATGGGTTCAGGCGCTGGGGGTGCTCTGTGCCGAGTTAGTTCCAGGAGTCAGTGGGTTGGCATTAGGTGCACTATTGACCGGTGGCGGTTTCCTCAGTGTGGTTCAGCTTTCATTGCAGCATGGCCGTGAGTTGGCACCAGAACATACCCGCTATATGGCTGGGTTGTTGACGACGGGTTATGCCATTGGGCAACTGGTCGGCCCGATACTATCGGCTATCTCTACCGCATTAACCCATCGGCTGGAACCGGCGCTCTATGTGGCGGTGGTTGCGCTGATTATTGCCGGTGTACTGGTGATTAAAACGCCAGCTCGCGCCCGTGAAGCGGTGGTGGTGGGATTGGCGGCTAAGGGATAAGCAGAGGCCGCGCGCTCATCATGACAGAAAGAACCATTGGATATGAATAACAATCACTGGATAATCATTTTGCTCTCAACTACAGTGTGGAGCAAAATCTGGGTGTGATCTGCATCATGTTTATCTCGCCCAGACGCGTAGCCTGTTGGAGAAAAGAATGTCATCGCTAAGTAAAGAAGCTGAGTTGGTTCATGAAGCGCTGCTGGCTCGTGGCCTCGAAACCCCATTGCGCAAGCAAGAGTTAGATGCCGAAACGCGCAAGACTTTGATTCAAGAGCATATGACGCAAGTCATGCAATTATTGAATCTGGATTTAACTGACGACAGCCTGGCCGATACGCCAAGACGTATTGCCAAAATGTATGTTGATGAGATTTTCTCCGGACTGGATTACGAAAATTTCCCCAAAATCACCTTGATTGAGAATAAAATGAAGGTCGATGAGATGGTCACGGTACGGGATATCACCCTCACCAGCACCTGCGAACATCATTTTGTGACTATCGATGGTAAAGCCACGGTGGCGTATATTCCTAAAGATAGCGTGATTGGGTTATCCAAAATCAACCGCATCGTGCAGTTCTTCGCCCAGCGCCCGCAAGTGCAGGAGCGATTGACGCAGCAAATTCTGCTGGCGTTACAGACGCTATTGGGCACAAATAATGTCGCTGTTTCGATTGATGCGGTGCATTATTGTGTCAAAGCACGGGGCATCCGTGATGCAACCAGTGCCACCACCACCACATCATTAGGCGGATTATTCAAATCCAGCCAGAATACTCGCCAGGAGTTCCTGCGCGCTGTTCGTCATAATAGCTAACACCACAACGGCTAATTAGCCTTTTGCCAGAGAGGGCACCAATGGGTGCCCATACACAGGATGTCAGGTATGCGTCAACGCATCGCAACGTTAGACAGTGCGCGCGGGCTGGCCATTCTTGGCATTCTGCTGCTCAATATCAGCGCCTTTGGCCTGCCAAAGGCTGCTTATCTAAATCCCGCCTATCTGGGGCTGCCCTCACTGTCTGATAGCTGGAGCTGGGCCATTCTCGATATTGTGGCGCAGGCGAAGTTTTTGTCCATTTTTGCCATTTTGTTTGGCGCGGGCCTCGAACTACTGCTTAAGCGGGGTAAGGGCTGGATACGGGCACGCCTCTCTTTGTTGCTGTTACTGGGATTGATTCACGGCATCTTCTTCTGGGATGGAGACATCTTATTTGCTTATGGTTTGATTGGTCTGGTGTGTTGGCGAATGATCCGTGATGCCAAAGATGCCGCCAGTTTACTGCGTACTGGTGCGGTGCTTTACCTGCTTGGGGTCGCGGTATTATTGCTGCTGGGATTTGTCACCAGCGGGGAGCCGGGCCGCTTCTGGCAACCGGGGCCAGCAGATCTGCAATATGAGCAATTCTGGAAGCTACAAGGTGGGATGGAGGCGTGGAAGAATCGGCTGGATCTGTTGTCATCCAATTTGATCGCCATCGGCGCGCAATATGGCTGGGAACTGGCCGGTTCCATGCTATTTGGTGCAGGATTAATGCGTTCCGGCTGGCTGCGCGGTGAATTCAGCTTGCGCCACTACCGGCTGATTGCGGCCTGTTTGATACCGCTTTCATTGCTCATCCAGATACCGGGTGTGGCGCTGCAATGGGCTGTCGGCTGGGATTACCGCTGGACGGGCTTTTTGCTACAAGTCCCCCGCGAGTTGGGGGCGCCATTACAGGCGGTGGGGTATCTGGCATTACTCTATGGCTTCTGGCCGACCTTGTCCGGCTGGCGTGTTAGCCATTGGCTGTCACAGGTTGGTCGAATGGCGCTAAGCAATTATTTGCTACAAACATTGATATGCACGCTGCTCTTCTATCACTTCGGCTTATACCAGCAACTTGACCGCTTGCAGTTGTTGGCAGTAGTACCGCTGGTCTGGCTGTGTAACATTCTCTTCTCTCTGTTTTGGCTAGCTTATTTTCCCCAAGGGCCGGTCGAATGGCTATGGCGAAAATTGACTTCGTATGCCTGTGGTCAATCGTTACAACCTCGCAACACTAAGCCCTGAATACGTCCACAATATAAAAATGATGAGCGGGTTACAAATTTGTATGTAAACGTTTTCTTTCTTGTGACGTATTTCACGTGGCAAATTCAACAAACTGGGTAGGATAGGCCACCTGCCATGCCCGGTTGATACTAACGCGCGCATGGTGACTGATTGATAGGATAAGGTCATGGCCGCTCTGCATTCATCTGGCAACAGTATTACCATTCGCGATGTGGCCTCACGGGCTGGTGTTTCGCTGGCGACGGTATCCCGAGTTCTCAATAATAGCGCGGCTATCCGGCCAGAAACCCGTGCCGCGGTGCTGAAAGCGGTGTCTGAACTGGGCTACCGCCCGAATGCCAATGCACAGGCGCTGGCGACACAAAGCAGCGACACAGTTGGTGTGGTGGTCATGGATGTCTCTGATCCCTTTTTTGGTGCCTTGGTGAAAGCGGTAGACACGGTTGCTCAACGGCACCAAAAATATGTGTTGATCGGCAATAGTTACCATCAGGCCGATAAAGAGCGCCATGCCATTGAGGTGCTACTCCGTCAGCGGTGTAATTCGTTGGTTGTGCACGCTAAGGCATTGAGTAACGGCGAATTAATCGGCTTTTTAGAGCAAGTTCCCGGCATGGTTCTGATTAATCGAATTATTCCTGGTTTTGAGCATCGCTGTGTCGGATTAGACAATGTTAGCGGTGCGCAAATGGCGTGTCGGTTGTTGCTCAAACAGGGTCATCAGCGTATTGGTTTCCTCGGTTCAAATCACCCCATTGATGATGTCATGCAGCGCCAGACCGGCTACCTGAATGCACTTGAGACTGCCGGTATCACTGCTCTAGACAGTTGGCGCGCCTATGGTACGCCAGATTTGGCAGGGGGAGAGCGTGCCATGATTGACTTGTTGGGGCGCAATTTACAGCTCAGTGCGGTGTTCGCCTATAACGACTCAATGGCTGCTGGTGCATTGGCTGCACTGAAAGAGAACGGTATCAGTGTCCCTGAGCAGTTCTCGCTGGTGGGCTTTGATGACATCCCCATTGCTCGCTATACCAGCCCCAAACTCAGCACAATCCGCTATCCGATTGTTTCTATGGCAACTTTAGCCACAGAACTGGCTCTGGAAGGTGCCAGCCGCCCCCTAGATCCTCAGGCGACCTACTGTTTTACCCCGACGTTGGTGCCACGGCATTCTGTCGCAATTTGTGGGGTCGCTCACTAGTTGAGTATTTATTCTTGTGTAACCGTTTTCAATCTGTGAGAAAATTCACAGATTCTTAACAACGAGCCGTCTATGCTCTAGCTGTTTTCTACCTGAATGTATCAATATGTCATCGGTTACCGGATAAAAAAACAGACGGTAGCGGGTTTTAGAATAGCGATTTACAGGCATGTGTTCCGCAAACAACTTGTTTGTAAATGACATGGTTTATGACGACTCAGGCGGCTTTTTCGGAGTGGAGTGCGCTCAAGGACGATAAATATTCAGTGTCAGCCGTTTGACGACAGTTTTTCTCTCGTTAGGCGATGGTGTTATCACCCTGTACTACCCTACATAAACCCGGAGATACAAATGAATAAGAAGGTTTTCACATTAGCAACCCTGGCTGCCAGCATGTTATTTGGCGCGGCTGCTCAAGCTGATACCCGTATTGGTGTCACCATCTATAAATATGATGACAACTTTATGTCCGTGGTCCGTAAAGCGATAGAGAAAGATGCTAAAGCATCTCCTGACGTTACCTTACTGATGAATGACTCGCAGAATGACCAGTCCAAGCAAAACGATCAAATCGACGTGTTGCTGGCTAAGGGTGTAAAAGCGCTGGCAATTAACCTGGTTGACCCAGCAGCAGCACCTGTGGTTATCGATAAAGCCCGCGCAAACGATGTACCGATTGTGTTTTATAACAAAGAACCTTCACGTAAGGCCTTGGATAGCTATGACAAAGCTTACTATGTGGGTACTGACTCTAAAGAGTCCGGTGTGATTCAGGGTGAGTTGATTGCTAAACACTGGCAAGCCAACCCAGCATGGGATCTGAATAAAGACGGCAAAATTCAATTTGTGTTGCTGAAAGGCGAACCGGGTCATCCAGATGCTGAAGCGCGTACCACCTACGTGATTAAGACATTGAATGAAAAAGGTATTCCTACTCAACAGTTACAGTTAGATACCGCAATGTGGGATACCGCGCAGGCCAAAGATAAGATGGATGCATGGTTATCTGGCCCTAACGCAAACAAAATCGAAGTGGTTATTGCCAACAACGATGCGATGGCAATGGGCGCAGTCGAAGCCTTGAAAGCGCACAACAAAACCAGCGTTCCAGTGTTCGGTGTTGATGCCTTGCCAGAAGCGTTAGCGATGGTGAAATCAGGTCAAATGGCCGGTACTGTGTTGAACGATGCCAACAATCAGGCTAAAGCGACATTTGATCTGGCTAAAAACCTGGCTGCCGGTAAACCTGCCGCTGAAGGCACGACCTGGAAAATCGACAATAAAATCGTCCGTATTCCGTATGTCGGTGTTGATAAAGATAACTTGTCTCAGTTTACTAAATAACAAGCGATACAAGATATACACCCAAGTATTAAGGGTGGAAAGTCATTAACCTTCTGGCCCCGACACCGAGAATTCGGTATACGGAGTCTGGCACCGGGGCTGAAGGTTTTTTTGTTGCATTGATCCCTATTTTAGAGTGCGCACTTATTGGTGGGTGGGAATATACCCAGCAAGTCGGTGGCGGTTCTTAGCCAGGTATAACTATGGCCGATATTAATACAGCACAACCCCGCGAGTGGTTGCTGGAAATGAGTAATATCAATAAATCATTTCCGGGTGTAAAGGCGTTAGATAACGTAAATCTTAAAGTGCGGCCAAATTCAATCCATGCATTAATGGGAGAAAATGGTGCCGGTAAGTCGACGTTATTAAAATGTCTATTTGGTATCTATAAAAAAGACTCCGGAAGTATCATCTTTCAGGGGCAAGAAATAGAGTTTAAAAGTTCGAAAGAAGCATTAGAGCATGGTGTCTCTATGGTACATCAGGAATTAAACCTGGTGTTACAACGTACAGTGATGGACAACATGTGGCTGGGTCGTTACCCAACTAAAGGTTTCTTTGTCGATCAAGATAAAATGTACAAAGATACCAAAGCCATCTTCGATGAATTGGATATTGATATTGATCCTCGCGATAAAGTTGCCACGTTATCAGTATCGCAAATGCAAATGATCGAGATAGCCAAAGCATTCTCCTACAATGCCAAAATCGTCATTATGGATGAGCCGACGTCCTCATTGACAGAGAAAGAAGTTAATCACCTCTTTACGATTATCCGCAAATTAAAAGAGCGTGGCTGCGGAATTGTTTATATCTCCCACAAAATGGAAGAGATATTCCAGCTGTGCGACGAAATCACGATATTACGTGATGGTCAGTGGATTACCACTCAGCCGCTGGAAGGGCTGACCATGGATCAGATAATCTCTATGATGGTGGGGCGCTCACTGAGCCAACGTTTCCCTGATCGCCTGAATACGCCCGGTGAAGTCATTCTGGAAGTGAAGAATTTGACCTCGCTACGCCAACCCTCTATCCGTGATATCTCCTTTGATTTGCATAAAGGCGAGATCTTGGGTATTGCCGGGCTGGTGGGAGCAAAACGTACTGATATCGTTGAAACCTTATTTGGTATCCGCGAAAAAGTATCCGGAACCATTAAGTTACATGGCAAAAATATTAATAACCACAGTGCTAATGAAGCCATTAATCATGGATTTGCACTGGTGACTGAAGAGCGCCGGTCAACCGGGATTTACGCTTATCTCGATGTGGGTTTTAATTCCCTAATCTCTAATATTCGTAACTATAAAAATAAATTTGGGCTGCTGGATAATACGCGCATGAAGAGCGATACCCAATGGGTTATCGATGCGATGCGAGTAAAAACGCCGGGTCACCGTACCAGTATTGGTTCTTTATCGGGTGGTAATCAGCAGAAAGTAATTATTGGCCGTTGGCTACTGACTCAACCAGAAATATTAATGTTGGATGAGCCGACTCGGGGGATTGATGTCGGTGCGAAGTTTGAAATCTATCAGTTAATGACTGAACTAGCGAAGAAAAACAAAGGGATCATTATTATCTCCTCTGAAATGCCTGAGCTATTAGGGATCACTGACAGAATTTTGGTAATGAGTAATGGTCAGGTTGCAGGAATTGTTGAAACCAAACAAACCACGCAAAATGAAATATTACGCCTTGCATCCTTGCATCTCTAATCTAGTCGAAGGTTCTTATTATGAATGCGTTAAATAAGAAAAGTATGCTCACTTACCTTAAAGAGAGCGGGATTTACGTCGTGTTATTCGTATTGCTGGCAATAATTATTGTCAAGGACCCGACATTTTTAAGCCTGATGAACTTAAGTAATATTCTGACCCAATCTTCCGTGCGTATTATTATCGCACTGGGTGTAGCGGGTCTGATTGTGACTCAAGGGACGGACCTGTCAGCCGGTCGTCAGGTAGGTTTGGCGGCGGTAGTTGCTGCAACTATGCTGCAAGCCATGGACAACGTTAATAAAGTTTTCCCTGATTTACAGACTGTACCCATCCCAATTGTTATCTTAACCGTCTGTCTGATTGGTGCGATTATTGGTCTGGTCAACGGTATTATCATCGCTTATCTGAATGTGACTCCCTTTATTACCACATTGGGTACGATGATTATTGTTTACGGTATTAACTCCCTATATTACGACTTTGTTGGCGCATCACCAATTGCGGGCTTTGACCCTGCATTCTCAACCTTTGCGCAAGGATTCTTACGGTTTGGTGATTTCAAACTCTCCTACATTACCTTCTATGCGCTCATTGCTATCGGCTTTGTTTGGGTATTGTGGAACAAAACTCGCTTTGGCAAAAATATCTTTGCCATCGGCGGCAACCCAGAAGCGGCAAAAGTTTCTGGTGTGAATGTGCCACTGAACTTAATCATGATTTACGCCTTGTCCGGTGTGTTCTATGCATTCGGCGGGATGTTGGAAGCTGGTCGTATCGGTAGTGCGACCAACAACCTCGGGTTTATGTATGAGCTAGATGCGATCGCGGCTTGTGTGGTAGGCGGCGTCTCCTTCAGCGGTGGTGTCGGTACGGTTATCGGCGTGGTGACTGGGGTTATTATCTTTACCGTCATTAACTACGGGCTGACTTATATCGGCGTGAACCCTTACTGGCAATACATTATCAAGGGTGCGATCATTATCTTTGCAGTAGCACTGGACTCACTGAAATACGCGAAGAAGAAATAATCGATTATTGGCCGTAAAGTCACGATAAAAATGAAAGCCAGTCTGGGAGTATCCGGACTGGTTTTTTTCTTTTTGATGTAAATGAGAAGTGATTTCAATAGGCGGGGAGAACAATAAATTCTGATGAAACTGTTTATTAACCCAGATCAAGCTTATCGCGGGTTAATATATATTTCTTTATTTCAATACCTTAAAGTATCCACCATCTATTTTTGGGCTTAATGACTTTGGGAATATATGGATAGCGCAAAAAAACTACCCCGTCCCACATTGGCTCAGGTTTGGCAAGATACACTATTCACGGTATCGAAAAAATTATTATTACTCCGAGATATCACCGAGTTAGTTAATGAGCTAAAAAAACTCTCTTTTTCGGTAGTGCGTTTTCAACGTGTTAATTTATTGCTGCTTAATCCGCTGTATAACCAAATAACTCTTTATACCCATGATGATGCCACCCATATAGTCACGGGGTCGCAGAATATCCTGTTTGCTGAAGGCCCCGGTGCTCTGGCATGGCAGCAACAAATACCTTTGCAGAGTGATCATCAGCGTATGCAAAGGGAGTTTGGGTCTGTCTGTAATTTGGGACCTTATCAGCGGCTACATGCAGGCTGTCATTTTCCCTTGGGCCATGATAATCACTGGTCAGGTTGTGTTGAGTTTATTAAGACTGACGACAGTGAATTCGATGAGCAGGCGATGACTTTTCTGGGATTATTGGCTGATGTGGTCGCCATTGCGGTTGATAATATCTCTGAAATAAATCGGGCATTTTCTGAACGTGAAAAACTGCGTTTTGAACGGGATCACTACCGAATATTAGTGGATGTCACTAATACGGTTATTTCTAAATTGGAATTGGATGTCTTAGCGGCCGAGGTTTCGAAAGAGATACACCGCTTTTTCAATATCGATTATATCAGTCTGGCGATATGTGGCAGCCAAGACGATAAAAATAAACTGCATCTCTTTTCGGCCCGCTACCAAACGGGTAAAACAGTGCAGCATCAGCAAGCTAGGATGGATATCACCGGCACCTTAGCCGGACAAGTTTTACACCGTCGGGAATTATTGCTGGTTAATCTGGCGGATATTTCTCTCCTGGCCCCCGAAGATAAACAATTGGCGAATATGCTGGATGAGGGTTTGCAGGTGGTTTGCCTACTGCCACTCTTTTTTGGCCATAAGATGCTGGGCATATTAACACTGGCGCAATGTCAGAGTGATATTTTCACCGACAGCAATCTCAAACTATTACGGCAAATCGCCGCCCGCATTGCTATTGCAGTCGACAATGCCTTAGCTTATAACGAAATTAGCCGTCTGAAAGACTCACTGGTAAATGAGAATCTCTATCTAACGGATCAGATTATTCATAATGAGGAGTTTGGCGAAATAATTGGTCATAGTGCTGGTATTAAAGCGGTGCTGGAACAAGTCGAAATGGTGGCGTCCAGTGATTGCACGGTGCTGATCCTCGGCGAAACCGGCACCGGTAAAGAGTTAATCGCCCGCGCGATCCATAATTTAAGCCAGCGTAAGAATAAGCGCATGGTGAAAATGAACTGTGCGGCGATCCCCTCCGGATTAATGGAGAGTGATCTGTTTGGTCATGAAAAGGGGGCATATACCGGCGCGTCATCACAGCGTATTGGCCGATTTGAGATGGCCGATGGCGGTACACTCTTTCTCGATGAGGTCGGGGATATTCCCCTGGAGCTGCAACCGAAACTCCTGCGGGTATTACAAGAGCGGGAAATAGAGCGTTTGGGGGGCAGTAAAATTATTCCGGTGGATGTTCGGCTGATTGCAGCAACTAATCGTGACTTAAAATTGATGATGGTCAATCGCGAATATCGCAGTGATCTCTACTATCGACTCAATGTTTTTCCTATTGTGATCCCCCCGCTACGCGAGCGGCCAGAAGATATCCCCCTGCTGGTGAAATTTTTCACTAAGAAAATAGCCAAACGCATGAATCGCGTCATCGATACTATTCCCAGTGAAACATTACGTTTACTGAGTCGTTTACCCTGGCCGGGGAATATTCGCGAACTGGAGAATGTAATTGAGCGAGCGGTAATTCTCAGTCGAGGCACCACGCTGAATTTACAGTTACAAGAGTTGGAATATCATTTATCGCCGTTAGAGGTCGCCAAACCCGCAGCGGAACGGGCCGTTCGTAAAACGCTATTACCTGAAAGCGAAGAGCCGGAATTTTCAGAGTCTGAACGTGCACGCATTATTCGCGTATTACGGGAGACCAACGGTGTGGTCGCTGGCGCAAAAGGAGCGGCAATCAAACTGGGGTTAAAACGCACCACCTTGTTATCCCGTATGCAACGATTAGGAATATCAGTAAAAAGTATTGAAGAAGAGGATGGAATGGCTGAGTAAATCTATTTTTCTCCGGGCTGATAACCAATAAAGTTGAATCAAGGGGGAACACGCCGTTGGGATCCTAGCGGCGTAAGTCGCCGAACTGCTCCAGGGCGTGGTCAATCTTTGACTCACTACAGCTTATACGCCGTGTAGTGAGTCATCACTATTTCAATTAACGGCGGCTGCTCTACTTAACCGCGCTTTTAACTGGCTATACTCCTGTTGGACATAATTCTCCGCCCAGCCCTGATCCGAAATTGCCTCCAGTTTCACCGCGCAATACTTGTACTCTGGTGTTTTAGAGATAGGATCAAGATGGTCCAAGGTCAACTCATTACAGGCACCAATCCACCACTGGTAAGTCATATATATCGCGCCAACATTAATGCGCTCACTGACGGAAACCCGCGTGATCACTTTGCCGCGCCGCGACTCAACCCAGACCAGCTGTTGATCCCGCAAATGCAGTTTCTCTGCATCCTGCGGACTGATTTGCACATAACCCGGCTCATCGGCTAATGTTTGCAGCGCCGAACAGTTACCGGTCATTGAGCGGCAAGAGTAGTGGCCCACTTCGCGCACGGTACAAAGCACCAGTGGGTAATCCTCATCAACCTGCTCCATTGGTGCCCGCCACTCGCTGGCAAACAGCAATCCTTTACCGCCGGGGCGGTCAAACTTATTATCGGCATATAACCACGGCGTACCGGGGCTATCCTCGGTAGTACATGGCCACGGGATATAGCCCAATCCAGCCATTTTCTCGTAGGTTGCGCCGTAATAGAGCGGGCAGAGTTCGCGCAGCTCGTCCCAAATCTCTTTGGTATTGTGATATTTCATCGGATAGCCGAGGGCGGTCGCCATCAGACTGATGATCTCCCAATCCGGTTTCACGTCACCCTGAGCATCAACCGCTTTTTCAAAGCGCTGGAAACCCCGGTCGGCGGCGGAGTAGACCCCCTCATGTTCGCCCCATGAAGTGGCAGGGAAAATCACATCCGCCTCGGCGGCGGTTTTGGTCATAAAGATATCCTGCACAATCAGCAGCTCCAGCTCGCTGAAGGCTTCGCGCATCATCGAAAGGTCTGGCTCCGTTTGCAGCGGATCTTCGCCCATCACGTAGTTGGCTTTGATTTTGCCCTCTTTCACTTTGTGCGGCACATCGGTCAATGAGTAGCCGATTTTGCCGGACAGGGAGGGGACGCCCCAGGCTTTGGCAAACTTCTCCAGTGTGGCGGGATCGGTAACGGGCTGGTAGCCGGGATACATATTGGGCAGAGCGCCCATGTCACAGGCACCTTGCACGTTATTCTGCCCACGTACCGGGCCGACACCCACATTCGGGCGACCGAGGTTGCCGGTCAGTAGCGCCAATCCTGATAATCCCTTAACCACATCCACGCCCTGACCCCATTGGGTCACGCCCATGCCCCACAAAATGGTGGCAGATGGCGCGGCGGCATAGATGCGCATTGCTTCGCGGATAGTCTGCGCTGGCAGGCCAGTGATACCCTCGACATACTCAGGGGTGTATTTAGCGACAATTTCGCGATATTCGTCGAAACCTTCGGTATAGCGCGAGACATAATCTTTATCGTATAACTCTTCACTTATCAACACGTTGGCAAAGGCATTAACCAGCGCCATATTTGAACCGTTGTTCAGTGGCAGCCACAAATCCGCTATACGCGCTGTTTCGATATGGCGCGGATCGCAAACAATTACTTTCGCCCCTTTTTCTTTGGCTTTGAGGATACGGCGGGCGACTATCGGGTGGGGGTCGGCGGCGTTGTAGCCAAATACCAAAATGCATTTGGTCTCTTCAATCTCGCAGATTGAGTTGCTCATCGCGCCATTGCCCAGTGTCACTTGCAAACCCGCCACTGACGGGCCGTGGCAAACACGGGCGCAGCAGTCAATGTTGTTGTTGCCGGTCACTGCGCGGGCAAATTTTTGCATCACATAGTTGGTTTCATTGCCCGGCCCACGGGATGAGCCGGTGTGCATAATGGCTTCCGGGCCATATTTCTCTTTAATCGCCCGCAACTTGCTACTGGCGAACTCGATGGCCTCATCCCAAGAGACCGCTTCCAGTGTGCCGCCTTTTTGGCGACGGATCATCGGCTGTTTCAGCCGTGGCGTCAGTAGCTTGGTATCATTGAGAAAATCCCAGCCGTAGTAGCCTTTTAGGCAGAGTTCACCTTGATTGGTGACCCCATTAGCGCCCTGTGCGCCGACGACTTTGCCGTTTTCAACCAATAAGTTGATTTTGCAGCCAGAGCCGCAGTAAGGACAAACAGTGAGTGCCTTGTGCATAATTAATTATCCTTCGTTCTTGAAGCCGCAGTATCGGCTTAGAAGTTCATCTCGTTGGCTTCATCCAGCGCGGCGCGCATCTGTTTTTTGCGCAGCATGGCTTGCAGGGTGTCGCGGCCAATCATATGTAGCGCTTGAGTTGGGCAGACAGAAACACAGGCCGGTCCTGCAGCGCGCCCTTCGCACAGGTCACATTTCTGCGCTTCGGCTTTGAGGCAAAAACCCTGCGAGAGGCCGTTGAACATCACTTCGACCTGTTTGGTCACCACATTCATGGCACCGTACGGGCAGGCAACGACGCAGGTTTTGCAGCCAATGCACTTCTCTTGCAGCACCTGAATGCTGTCAGCCGCTCGCACAATCGCGCCGTTCGGGCAAACATTGGCACAGGGCGCGTCTTCGCAGTGACGACACATAATGGCGGTACTGACATTCAACCCTTTAACCACTTTCAGCCGTGGAGCGAAATTGGCCTTGGTCATGGCCTCCAGCCGGCCACCATTGTGTGCCAGCACACAGGCGACCTCACAGGTGCGGCAGCCAATGCACTTTTTGGGGTCGGCGATTATGAACCGGTTCATTGTTTAATCTCCTTACCCTTCATCTTTCAAGTTGCAGGTGTGTTGGCTGCACCTTGAAATCGATGGGGTATAAATTGAGCAGTCTGGACACATGGCCCTACCGCGATATTCACCTACATATTGCATGGTTTATGCCAAGTTGAATGAGTGAAGTGAAAGTGAATAAATCTATTTGTTTTATAAGGAATTTGTTGGGATTTTATGCGGTTGGGCGAAATGCGGGAAACTGTCGGTGGGTGTGACGTCGGCAAATTTGACGACGTCACACCGTCACTCAATTAAAGATGGGTAAAACCGCCGTCACCTTGCCAGTGGGGCAGCTGTTGATAGAGTGTTTCTACGGCTTGTTTGACGATATCGCTCATCGGAAAGTAGAACGCGACCAGTGTCGGCTGGATGCCGACGAAAATCACCTCACTAATATCCTCCTTGAGCTGATCGATCAGAAAATTGAGCGGCAGATTATGGGTGCTCATGATGAACATTTCAGCAATTCGCTCGGGATCAATGATTCGAATCTCCCCCGGGGCTAACGCCATATCCGCCGCATCCACGATAATCAGCCGCGTGGGGTGTAAGGCGCGGATACGATGTACCACGTTTTCCGGCGCTGAACCGCCATCAATCACCTGCCAATTCGCTAAGGGCTGCTGGCTCATGCGCTCAGCCAGCAACGGGCCTGCGCCATCATCACCCATCATGCTGTTGCCGACGGTTAAGACTAGATTTGTGACTGCATTGAGATGGCTCATGGGCGGCGTTTCACCATTAAGTAGATGGCCGGCTCCTGCTCGATATCGTACAGGGTTTGCAGCAGTTGTTGGCTCCAGGGCCGATGGAGTGAGGCGGCATCTTCCGCCAGTGGCGCAAAAGCCTTCGCCAGCAACTGGGTGTGGGTGCTGTCGATGGTGATTTCACCAAACTTCAGTAGGCCAGCCATTTTGCGGCGCGCTTCGCCCTCAGGCAACTGGCTGAACCACTGCTCATACTCGGCCAGCGGGCACTCCATTATCGCTTTCAGGCAATCAATTACCCCCACATGGTGGCCGATCGCCAGTGAGTAATAGATCACCTGCTGCGCCTGTTCGGGCATCTGATCGTCACTGTCGAGAAACTTCTGGTTCAGCGCATAAAAAATCACCTTAGCGCTCATAGCTGAGGCCCCCCGCCAGTTGCATTAACGTGATCTGTTGCAGGCTGGCAAATATCTCGCTCAGGCGCGGATCATCTTGCTGACTGAGATAGCGCTGGCAGCGCTGCTCTAGCCCGGGCAAGGGCTGATTGACCAGCAGTGACAAAAAGCGGTCAGTGATCTCCCGCCCGTGGCGATAACCGGCCATGCGGCGTGCTTCACGCTCCAGCAGTACACGTAGTGTCAGCGGTGCATCAGGGTGAATCAGGGCGACCCGCTCGTCAGCGGCCTCCTGACTCTCTTCCCCCCTGAGTTTTTGCTCCAGCAGGCCGAGCGCCACCGCAAAGCCATAAAGGGTGGCGGCCGGTGTCGGCGGGCAACCGGGGATATAAACATCAATTGGTACAATGGTATCGCTGCCGCCCCAGACACAATAGAGGTCGTGGAAGATGCCACCGCCGCAGCCACAAGCACCGTAAGAGATGCAGATTTTAGGATCTGGTGCCGATTGATAGGCGCGCAGCGCGGGGCTGCGCATAGCGCGGGTGACTGCTCCAGTGAACAGCAAGATATCCGCATGACGCGGCGAGGCGACGACCTTGATACCAAAACGCTCGGTGTCGAATAGCGGCGTAATCGAGGAGAAAATCTCAATTTCACAGCCGTTGCAGCCGCCGCAATCCACCCGATAGACATAGGCGGAGCGTTTGATATCTTTCAGCAATTTACTTTTTAGCTGCGCGATAGCAGGATCAAGCGCAACCGGCTGGCTAACATGATGCCCCCAAGCCGGTTTTGATGAATGTGGCTGGCTCATGGATGGCTCCCCCCTGCGCACTGGTGATTCGTTATCATACTGTTATTTATGGAAATACTGTTACTCATGGAGATACTGCTCTTCATGGCGATATTGCTATTGCCGATGATATTGTGTTGGCGCTTACACTCAGGGCAGGTTTCAAAATGGGGGCGTTGCCGCTCAACATCCTCCGCGCTCACTCCTGAATGGATCAGCAGCGCCATGACATAATCCACCTCTTTTTTCGGCGCAAAAAGTCTCTGACACTGCTGGCAATCGGTGAGAGTAAAGCTGGCGCGTTGATATAAATCCGCTTTATTGAACACCGCCAGCTCAAACTCTGGCGACAGCACAATCGCGCGGGTCGGGCAGACCTCTTCACAGCGGCCGCAGAAAATACAGCGCCCAAGGAACAACTGCCACTGGCGAGTCCCGCTGACGATATCTGTCTCCATGGTCAGCGCATTGGCCGGGCAGGCCATGGTACAGGCGCCGCAAGCAATACACTGTGCGGCATCATATTGTGGTTTGCCACGAAACCCGTGACTGACCTCAAGCGGCTCAAACGGATATTTCACCGTGGTATCGCCGACTCTCAGGATGGTTTTAAACAGTTTTAACATTATTCATCCCTCTATTTGAGCGGCGAATGGGTGCGCTCGATGCCATAACGCTCGATCTCTTTGTAGGGCACAGTGACGGATTTCTGCTTGCGCACATCCACCAAAGTGACCCGATCAGTGCAGGAGTAGCAGGGGTCAAGACTGCCGATGATCAGTGGCGCGTCAGAGACGGTATTGCCGCGCAGCATATAGCGCAGCACTGGCCAATTGGCGTAGGTGGCGGCCCGACAGCGCCAGCGGAACAGTTTTTGGTTATCGCCGGTCATGCTCCAGTGCACATCTTCGCCACGGGGGGCTTCGGAGAAACCGAGGGCAAACTTGTAGGGCTGATAGTGGACTCTCTCTTCCAGCAATGGGCCGCCTGGCATATGGTTTAGGCCATATTCAATCATCACCAGCGAGTCAAAGAACTCCCGCACCCGCACCAGCAGGCGTGAGTTCACGTCGCAGCCATCAAGGCTAAACAGCTCTTTAGGCACATTGGCATAGTTGGCGTAGGTGTGGTCGTGGCGCATATCGCGGGCAAAACCACTGGCGCGGATCATCGGGCCGACCGGGCTGAAATCGCGGGCAATTTTTCGATCCAATAGGCCAACACCCACAGTGCGCTGCTCAATATTGGCAGTGCTCATCAGCATATCCACCAACTGGCCGATATCGGCGCGCATCTCTGCCACCAACTGTAGGGTTTTAATGCGATCGGCTTTCAGGATATCGCGGCGTACCCCGCCAATCAGATTCAGACCGTAGGTTTTACGCGCCCCTGTCAGCATCTCGGCGATGGTCATGGCTTTTTCACGTACACGGAAAAACTGCATAAAACCGGTATCGAAACCGACGAAGTGGCAAGACAAACCGATATTGAGCAGATGGCTGTGTAGCCGCTCCACTTCCAGCAAAATGGTGCGGATCATCTGCGCCCGTGGCGGCACGATAATGCCCAGCGCATTCTCAATCGATGAGGTGTAGGCCACACTGTGAGTGAAGCCGCAAATGCCGCAAATACGGTCTGATAGGAAGGTGACGTCGTTATAGCCCATGCGGGTTTCAGCCAGTTTTTCCATGCCACGATGGACATAAAACAGGCGGTAGTCGGCATCAATAATATCTTCGCCATCAACGAACAGGCGGAAGTGACCCGGTTCGTCGGAGGTAATGTGCATCGGGCCAATCGGCACCACGCGGCTACTGCTGCCCGCTTCATTCTCAAACCGATAGGTTTCGGTGTCGCTGGTTGGTGTGGGGCGCTGGCGATAATCCATGGTGTCTTTGCGCAGCGGATAGAGATCATCCGGCCAATCATCGGGCAGCACTAAACGGCGCTCATCGGGCAGACCCACCGGTTGCAGGCCATACATATCGCGCACTTCGCGCTCACCCCAAACCGCCGCCGGAACCCGCGGTGTGACGGACGGGAACTCAGGCCGTTCAGGGCTTACCAGCGCTTTGACAATCACCCAGCACTTGTCGCCATAGCGTTTTCCAGTCTGTGCGCCATACTGTTCGCGCCCCTCCATCGATAGCACATAGTAAATGGCAAAATAGCCATTCAAGCTGCGCTCATCATTGCCGAACAGCACCGACAGCCAGCCACCTTGCTGGTAATAGAGGTGCTCCACCACCTCCGGCAGGCTGTTTAGCTTAATGGTAATGGTCAGTTGGTCGTGGGTCTGCCACTCCTCATCGAGGATTGCCGCCGGAAATTGTTCACGCAGGCGGGCGACATAGGCGGCCCCCAACTTTTCACCGCTGTGTGGCTGATTTGGCAGCGGCTGACCTGAAACCGTATTGGCTGAAATGGGCGTTTCGTGAGTCACGTTACATCTCCTGACGTGTCGGGGTAAGTTGCAGGGCGGTATGGGTATCTGCGCCGGAAGGGGCCGGTTGAGCCGGAGAAATTGCTGTTATTGTGGCGCGCGATTGCCACGGCAACATAAAGGGCTGCTCAAGGGGGGCGCTGCTGTCACTTTTGAGAACAATCTGTGCCGCATCGGTGAGTAAACGGGTCACTGGCGAGGGAATATGCACCCCGAGGAGCAGCATCAGCAGCAGTAAAATCACCATCGGCGCAGTGGTGAGGATCCCCAGCTCACCTTTGCTGACCGCAGGTGGCGGGGTGCCCAGCACCGTGCTGGCAATCATGCGCACCAATCCGGCCAGCACCAGTGTCAGCAGCAACAACAGCACAATCACCAGCCAGAGATGGCCGGCTTTAATGGCGGCGGCTACCAGCATAAATTCGCTGATAAATAGGCTAAATGGCGGCATCCCCGCCAGCGCCAGTGCGCCACCGGCCAGTAACACTGCGGTGAGGGGAGCGACGCGGATAATGCCTTTAATCACCCCCATATCCCGCGTGCCATATTTTAGCAGCACATTACCGGAGCCACAGAACAGCAAGGTTTTTGCCAGACTGTGATTTAAGGTGTGGAACAGCGCGGCCACTACCCCCAGCGGGCCACCAATCCCCAGTGCCACGGCAATCAGCCCCATATTCTCGACGCTGGAGTAGGCCAGCAGGCGTTTCATGTCGCGCTGCGCCAGAATAAAGAGCGCGGAGACGGCAACCGACATCATGCCGAACACCAATAGCAGCATTTGCGGGAAGTGCGGCCCGATAGCGGTGCTGATAATGATGTAATAGCGGATGATCACCAGCAGGGCGCAGTTGAGCAGCACCGCAGATAGCAGCGCACTAGTGGGGCTGGGCGCTTCGCTGTGGGCATCCGGTAGCCATGAGTGCATCGGGAACAGCCCGGTTTTGGTGCCAAAGCCAATCAGGATAAAGACAAACGCCAGATGCATCAGGCTGGGATCTAGCTCTTTGGCGTGTTCAGCGACCACCGTCCAGAAAATGGCACTACCGGGATCTGCCAGCACATTGGCGGCATTGGCGTACACCAGCACCGTGCCGTACAGCCCAAACGCCACCCCCACGGTACAGATAATAATGTACTTCCAGGCCGCTTCCAGCGAGGATCGCTGACCATATAACCCCACCAAAAAGGCCGAACTGAGGGTGGTGGCTTCAATGCCCACCCACATCAGGATCAGGTTATTACTGGTGACCACCAGCAGCATGGTGAACAGGAACAGATGGAAGAAACCATAATAGTTGCACAGTGTGCCGACGGTAATTTCGCCGTTATTCACTTCATGGCGCATATAGCCGAGCGAGTAGAGGCCGGTGATAAAACCGATAATGCCCAGAATGGCGAGAAATAGTGCACTGAGGCTGTCGATATGCAGCCAGTGGTGAGCCGCCAGAATCTCCCCGCCGAGGGCCACCCGACACACCAGCGTTAAGGCCACCAGCAGCAGCAAACTGATGCCGATAAAATGCACCCAAGTGGAAGACATGCGGGCGGCACTGCCCAGGGCGCGACAGGCAAAGGCCAGCAGTGAGGCTATCAGAGGTATCGCCAGCAGTAACAACAGCAGGTCAGTATTGCTCATTTCATTACCCCTTTAGCGCCGTCAGTTGTTTAACATCCAGCGTGTGCAGCGTGCGGTAGATCTTGCGCGCCATAAACGTCATCACCACCACCGCGAAGATGGCATCGGTGGCAATGCCAATCTCGACCAGCTCCGGTGCGCGAAAGGCCAGCAGCGCCAGCATCAAATGCGCGCCATTCTCCATCAGGCAGTAGCCAAAGATATTTTTCAGAATATTGCGCTGGGTGACGATACAGAGCAGGCCAATCAGGAAGTGCCCCAGTGATACCGCCAGTGCCGGTTTCAGGGCGCTGACCATCGGCAACTGCACCGGCTCGACCACGAAGTAGCTCAGCAAGATGATGATGGCGGCGATAAAAATCAGGCTGGCAGTGCCAATCACCCCGCCATTGGCTTTGGGGTCCTCCATCTGGCGAAAGGCGCGGTACATAATCCACGGCACCAGCAGCACCTTGGTGATAAAGGCGGTTAACGACCACAGGTACAACTCATGGGCGTTGAGTGTTTCAGCCAACACCAGGAAAATCAGTACCAAAACCAGTGACTGCAAAGCATAAAACAGCGCTGAAGTGGCGGGTCTCTTCACGATAATTACCAGCAGCGAGGTAATGATCAGCAGCCCTGCCAGATTGTTGATGACAAGATTGTTGATGGCAATATTGTCGATGAATAGTGTTCCGGTCATTTTTTACTCCCTTATCCGAGCCAGGCGACGGCAATAAAGCTTGAGCACACTGACATGATCACCAGTATCACCAGCACTGCCTGCATCGCCAGCGGCAGTGGTTTGGCACTGGCGACCTCTTCTGATGGCTTGCCCGGCACGGTTTGCCCGAACCAGTAGAGAAACCAGCCGAAGCTCGCCACTGACTCAATCAGCGCCAAGAGCAGCAGCGGGATCAGCAACCAATGTTCGTGCGACAGTGAGAAGCCGGCGGCAAAAATAGGGAATTTGCTGAAGAAGCCGTTGAATGGCGGCACTCCGGTTATCGCCAGCGCGGCGACACAGAATCCCACCCCCAGTAGCGGCATTTTGCCCATGATGCCTTTGAGTTTCGGCAACATGCGGGTGCCGCAGCTGTAGCTCAGCGCACCCGCCACCAGGAAGAACAGACTCTTGGCGAAGGCATGGTTAAAGATGTAGGCAATGCCGCCATCAAAGGCCATTTTCGAGCCGTAGATCGCCAGTGACAGCGCGAAGAAGATGTAAGAGAGCTGGGTAATGGTGGAGTAGGCGAGCAGCCGCTTCATATCTTTTTGCGGCAGATACATGAAGAAGCCATAAATCAGCGTGATAACCGCCATCACCATGCCCACAGTGCCGATAATCTGCGGCACGTCGCCCGCCGAGTAGATGGCGCGAGCAAAGATATAGACGCCCACTTTGACCATTGACGCGGCGTGCAGATAGGAACTGACAGGGGTCGGCGCTTCCATTGCATCGGGTAACCAGATATGCAGCGGTAGCTGGGCTGATTTCCCCCACGCGGCAAACAAGATACCGCCGAACACGATGATTTTGGTGCTGCTATCTAACTGTGCCAGCGCTGTCAGGGCAAAGGTGCCGGTGTTGACCAGCAGCACCGCCGCCGCCAAATAGAGGCCGATGGCCGCCACATGAGTCACCAACAGCGCTTTTAGCGCCGAGTGCAGGGACTTTTGGCTCTGGTAGTAGCCAATCAATCCCCATGAGCAGCCGCCGGTGATTTCAAAGAAGAACAGCTGGCCCAGCAGGGTGGATGATAAAACCAAACCCGCCATTGCACCGATGAATACCAGTAGCAGCGCGTAGTAGCGGTTGGTGCCTTCGTGCGGGTGCTCGCGATTCCCCAGTGTCAAATAACCCGTGGAGTAGAGACTCACCAGCAGGCCGAGGAACACCACGGCGAAAGCAATCAGTGTACTGATGCGGTCGATAGTCAGACCAAATAGCGCTATATCACCGTAATGAATCAGTTCAAAGGTGACATCAATCTTCCCGCCGGCTAAGTAGCCATAGGCCAACAGCACTGTACCCAAGGTGGCCAGCAGCGCAAAGAGGGTACAGGACCATTTCGCCATGCGCTGTGGCAGACAGGCGGTGAGGATAGCCCCCGCAAATGGGAGCAAAATAGTCGCCAGGGCTATATTCATCGGGGCCATGTTTATAAGGGCTGTGTTTATAAGGGCTATGTTCATAAGAGCCATGTTCTCCATGATGAGGTTATTAGCGCCTTAAAGACCGGTGAGATAGAAAACCAGGGAGAGGGCGGCAACGCCAAACCCCAGCCAGGTAACACGGGAGGTCAACAGGAAGCGCCCACGGGCGATGCTGTTTTCCACTATGGAGGCGAGGACAAATATCAGCGCCAATTTGGCAACGCAGGCCACCAGCGCCCATAGCAGGCCAGGGCCGCTGAGCACCGCCAACTTGCCGAACGGGATAAACACCGCGAGGAACAGTTGCGCCACTACCACTTGCTTGAGGCTGATACCCCACTTGACCAGCCCCAGTGACGCGCCGGAGTATTCAGTTAGCGGCCCCTCCTGTAGCTCTTGCTCAGCTTCGGCGACATCAAACGGGATTTTGCCCATCTCGATAAATACCGCGAAACCGCAGGCCAGCAACGCCAGCGCGGTGGCGGTCGGCGACTGCCAGTGGCCCTCAGACAGGGCGGTACTGATGGTGCCGATATTGGTGGAGCCGGCAATCAGCCCGACCACTAACAGCGAGAGGATTAGCGTCGGTTCCACCAGCACCCCCAGCGTCAACTCACGACTGGCACCGATACCGGCGAAGATGCTGCCGCTATCCAGGCCAGCCAGTGAGAAGAAGAAGCGGAATAGCGCGAACAGATAGAGCAGCGCTATCAGATCTCCCGCTACCCCAAACGGCGAGGCCAGAGTGAAAATCGGCAGCGCCATGGCAATCAGCAACATGCTGCCCAGTAGCACATAGGGCATTAGGCGGAAGATGATGCCAGCATTGGCCGGTGCCACATCTTGCCGTTTCAGCAGCTTGGCTAAATCGCGATACTCTTGCAGCACCCCCGGCCCACGGCGAGAGTGCATTCGGGCTTTCACCATGCGGGAGATACCCGACATCAACGGAGCCAGCGCCAGCATGAAAAGCGCCTGCCCACAGGCGAAGGCAATCATAGAGAGCGCCGGCATATCAGTAGTTGGCATTGCTCGTCTCCTTAAATAGCCGCCACAATCAGCAGGATCACCAGCGCGGCGACCACATACAGACAGTAGAGGCGGAAATCACCCTGTTGCAGCCATTGAATACGCTGGCTGAGCCATTGGATCAGGCGGATAAGCGGGGCCACAACTTTGTCGTCCCATACTGGTTCCACCCGTGTTGCGCCGCTGATTGAGTGCTCCAGCGCACTCTGCATCATCGGTGCCGGGTCCAGCTTTTTGCGCATCCGGTAGAGCGGGGCGAACATGACCCGCAGTGGCTGAGTAAAGCCCCCGGCGGAGACGGTCATCGCCTGCTCATAGGCATAACCGCAGGCCCAAGGGTCGCCGCCATGACGAAATGCCAGCCGGCTGCCTTTGTAGAGGCGGGCGACCAGTAAAATCACCAGCGGCAAGATAAGTAAGCCAAAGAAGATGTAGAGGGTGGAGAGCATCGCCTGCGAGCTATGTTGCGGGAACAGCACCGCCCCTTGCGCCACCTGTAGAGCGGGCATTTGTGGGGCAGTGATCAGGCTCGCGGCAATGCGAGCAATAACCGGAGCCACCTGAGTCGCGCCGATCCCCAACGCCAGACAGAGCAGCGCCAGCAGCAGCATGGCGGCGGTCATCGGCCACGGCACCTCCCGCGCAAGGGCTGCTTTTTCGGTGCGCGGCAGGCCACAGAAACTGATGCCGTACACTTTCACGAAGCACATCGCCGCCAGTGCGCCGGTGATAGCCAGCATCACGATGGCAATCGGCCCCGCCAGACGGATCATAAAACCGCCATCTTTGGTCATGGTAAACAGTGATTGATAGGTGAACCATTCACTGACGAAACCATTGAAAGGCGGTAGAGCCGAGATAGCCATACAGCCGACCAAAAAGGCCAGCGCGGTGTAAGGCATCACTCTGGCTAGCCCCCCCATCTTCTCCATATCCTTGGTGTGCACGCGGTAGATGATGGCACCGGCACCGAGGAACAGCAGCCCTTTGAAAACGGCGTGGTTAAGCAGATGGTAGAGCGCGCCGAGCAGACCCAAAGCGGCCAATACCGGTTGTTGGCTGGCGATACCTATCATGCCGACCCCGACGCCCATCAGGATAATGCCGATATTTTCTACCGTGTGATAAGCCAGCAGCCGCTTGATATCGTGCTCCGCCAGCGCATAGAGCACCCCCAACACCGACGACATCGCGCCGAATGCCAGCACCACCACTCCCCACCACAGTTGGCTGGCACCCAGTAAATCAATGCCCACCTTGATGATGCCGAAGACGCCAATTTTCACCATTACACCGGACATCAAGGCCGAGGCATGAGATGGGGCGGCAGGGTGCGCGCGCGGTAACCAGCCATGGAGAGGCAGCATCCCCGCTTTGGCGCCAAAGCCGAAGAGGGCCAACAAGAAGATAATCGAGGCCATAACCGGTTGCGGATCCGCCTGCCGGAAGGCGGCAAACTCCAGACTGCCGCTGAGGCGATAGAGCAGGAAGAAGGCGACCATAATCAGTACCGAACCGGCATGGGCAATCAGAAAGTAGAGTAGACCGGCGCTGATGGCATCGTCGTCCTGATCGGCGATCACCAGGAAGTATGAGGCCAGCGACATCATTTCGAAAAACACGATGAAATAGAAGGCGTTATCCACCACCACCAGTGCCACCATCGAGGCGATGAACAGGTTCATAAACACCCCCATACCCCAGGCACCGCGCCCTTTGTACTCCTGCACATAGGCCAATGAGTAGAGTGCGGTTATCACCACCAGCAATGAAATCACCAGCAGCATAAAGGCGGCCAATGGGTCAAGGCGCAGACTGAATGTCGCGAAGGGGAATGGCCCCGCAGTGGCAAAAGTAATAATGTCGCCACCCAGCAAGGTGGGCGCGGCGGCCAACAGACCGGCTATGCCACCTAGCAATGAAGCCAGCCCAGAGGCATAAATCGCGAGGGTTTCGCGCCGTGCCAACAGTAAAGAGAGCAGCGCGCCTGCCAGATAGAGCAATAAAGAGAGCCACAATAGCTCAAGTGAAGTCATCATCTTTTCTGCTCCTCGTGAGAGATGGCGGGGGCGCTGTCTATAGCCATAAAGGGCAGGTCATTTGCTAACCCACTGGCCGCCGCCATGCGCTTAGTCCGATTCGCCTGTTCAATGCTCTGTTCATCCACTAGTATCAGGGCATTGGTCGGGCAGACCCGCACACACTCCGGTCCTTGGGGCTGGAAGCGGCATAAGTCACATTTCACCGCCACCATGCGCACCCCCGCGTTCCAGGCGAGGAGTGGGTTCATGTTGGCTGGGCTGAACGGCACATCGGACAGTTCGGTCATCGGAATGTATTCCGGGAAAGTTTCCGGCACCGCCAAGGGTTTGCTGCCCGCCGGGGTGATCGCGCCAAATGGGCAGGCGATGCCACAGAGTTTGCAGCCGATGCAGGTGGTTTCATCCAATTCAACCGAGTTATTGGTCAGGGTGATGGCATTGACCGGGCAAACCCGTGCACACCACGCATCCTCACAGTGGCGACAGAGAATTGGTGCCGTAACCGTGGCGTTACGCATCACGGTCAATCTGGGATGCTCTTGTAAACCCTCGGCTTTATGCACCTGACTGCAAGCAGCCATGCAGGTATTGCATCCAATACAAAGCCTCGGCTCCGCAATCACAAAGCGGTTCATAGCCATACCCTCCGGGACAAAAAGCTGGTGACAGTCAGGCTGATAGCGATCATTTCCCAGATCTAAAGCATATTTTGTGCCAGCACGGTAGCGGCGGCGGGAAAAGCCGCGTGGAGGCCCGTTGGCTGTGGCTTAGGCCAATGGCAGCGAGTGAACCGAGAGGTAAAAGGCCGTAAAAACAGGATGGTTGCCAGCCTGAAGTGTCGACATTAGTGACGAAAGCCATGCTCGACGATGACACTTCGACAGTGATTATTCGCATGATGAATCTGTCGTGCAGAAAACCTGGCTAATAACTTTATTTATCAGATTGTTATATCGGGTAACGAACTACGAAAAAGCACTGTATTGCTGGCATATTCTTTGCATCACTTGGCACAAAGCAATACCTCGCACAAAGTAATCACCACAGGAGCAGCAGAGTCATGCATGAGATAACCTTGTGCCAAAACGCGATTACCATGATGGAGCAGCAGGCGCGACTGCATGGCGCGCAGCGGATTACCGGCGTGTGGCTGGAGACTGGTGCATTTTCCTGTGTCGAGCCGCAGGCATTGGTGTTCTGTTTTGAGCTGGTGTGTCGTGGCACGCTGGCGGAAGGCTGCGTGTTACACCTTAGCCAGCAGCAGTCGCAGGTGTGGTGCCACGACTGCCAGCAGGAGGTTAATTTGCTTAGCAGCAAAGTGACGCGCTGCCCGTTGTGCGCGGGGAGCCATTTACGTCTTGGTGCCGCGGATGATGGGGTGATGATTAAGCGGTTGGAGGTGGAATGAGTTTACTTTTTATAGCTAGAACAGTGCGGCGGGAAGAGAGCGGGGCCAGATTATGTGTATAGGTATTCCAGGGCAAATTGTGGCATTGGATGAGACGCAGGCGGGTACAGCGTGGGTGGATGTGTGCGGCGTGCGGCGCAGTGTCAATATTATGCTGGTGGCCGAGGATGCACAGGCCAGCGCGGCATTGATCGGCCATTGGGTGTTGGTGCATGTGGGGTTTGCGATGAGTCGGCTGGATGAGGATGAGGCGCTGGAGACCTTGCAGTTGTTGCAGGAGATGGGGGAGGTTGAGAGTGATGTGGGGCTGTTTTTGGGGCAAAGGGATTAGTTTTTGCTGGCGGTTGAGGCGCGGGAGGCCAAGTGAACACCGATCTCATGTCAACCGAAGCGATCACCTCCCCATCCTCTAATTGCGCTCAAGATCAAAGGCGAAGACCAAACCTATTCAAAAACCAAACCCAGAACGAGGTTATTGACAAAGTGCCGGTTGCGGAGAGAACAGCTAGATCGTAAAGACGCCGTCAATCCGTCCCTAGAGGCTCGAGCCGCGCCATCCCTGGCGCGGACGCTTTACTCTTCTACCCGTCCTCTCCGTTCCAGATCGAGTCATCGGGTTTTGTCAGCAGTCTGCCAGAACTCATTTTGTTGCGGGTTCAGGGGGGGGTGGTTTTCTGTTTCTCTTGCGCCAGTCGGTGCTCTAGCTCGACGAGTTGTTCGGGCGAGACGGCGGGGTAGCCTTGGGCGTCATCCGGTATGATGTGTACCGCCGGAATAGGGATTAATGGCCCGAGGAAGCGGGGTTCGCGTTTCAGGATATAGAGATCAGATAGCGCACCAAGGCGGGCAAAGATTTCGCGTACTCGAACGTTGAGCATATCTTTTGGCGATGGTACAGCGAAACATTGCGCCTGAATTCCCATATACTGAGCGATAAACAGCGCCCGTTCGCAGTGGAAGCGTTGAGTAATGATAATAAAATCATTGGTATCAAAGACTTTTCGCGTGCGGACGATGGAGTCCAGTGTGCGGAAACCGGCGTAATCCAGCACGATATCAGCCGGTGCAACACCGGCGGCGATCAAGTCACGGCGCATGGTCATCGGCTCGTTATAACTGTGCAGGGCGTTGTCGCCACTGAGCAGTAAGTAGCTAACCTTACCGCTGTTATAAGCATTTAGCGCGCCTTGAATGCGATATTGATAAAACTGATTAATGCCACCAGTACGATAATATTTGGCGGTGCCTAGTACTACGCCAACCTGTCGGTGGGGCAAATCTTGTAGCTCGTCATAGATAAAGGGGGCAGTTTTCCAACTGATCCAGCGATCGAGCGCAATAGCTGTGACCATCAGCAACCCTGCGATGATAATTAAGCTAATAATCAGGCGTTTCCACATTCTCTGGCCTTCGATGCATTCAACTCACTGGTGATAGTTGCAAGGCTACTGTACCCGTCCATGTTGCGCAATACCTATCCCCATCATCTTTCAAGCTGCAGGTGTGTTGGCTGCGCTCAATCACCCGAATCACTTACTGATGTAAGTTCATCGGGATTCTCTTGCTTGCCGCCTTCCTGCAACTCGAAATCTATTGGGGATAATTGTCATCTTTCAAGCTGCAGGTGTGTTGGCTGCGCTCATTACTCGGCCCATGCCGAAGCACAGGCCGAATTAGGTTTAGAACGAGGTGCGTTTATAAGTGCGATACCGCGGTTGCCAGTAGTTATGCTCAATGGCTTTCGCCAGTGCTTCTTCTGAGGTCACAATAGCGACACCTTGTAACTGCGCAGCTTTGCCGACCTGCATGGCTATTGTTTTTGATACGGCCTGAATATCATCGATATTGGGCAGTAACGCGCCTTCGCCGTTAAGTGCCAGCGGTGAGCACTCTGCTAATGCGCGGCTGGCGGCCATCAACATTCCGTCGGTGACACGTTTGGCACCGGATGCCAGCACACCTAAGCCAATACCGGGGAAGATATAGGAGTTGTTGCACTGAGCAATCGGATAGAGTTTCTCTTTATAGCTAACCGGTGAGAATGGGCTACCGGTCGCGACCAGCGCGGCACCATCAGTCCAGTTAATGATATCTTCTGGCCGAGCTTCAACCCGTGATGTCGGGTTGGAGAGTGGCATCACGATTGGCCGTGGGCAGTGTTGGTGCATCTCGCGGATCAACTCTTCCGTAAACAGCCCCGGCTGGCCTGAAACACCAATCAGCACGGTTGGTTTGGCATTGCGCACCACATCCAGCAGTGAAATTGAGTCACTGGTTAAACTCCAGCTTTGCAGCGCATCACTTTTTTGTACCAATTTGCTTTGGAAAGCCAACAAATTCGGCAGCTTGTCGGTCAGCAGGCCGAAGCGGTCAACCATAAAGACCCGCCCGCGAGCTTGCTCTTCACTCAACCCCTCTGAAATCATCTGCGCGATGATCTGTTCTGCAATACCGCAACCGGCAGATCCGGCCCCAAGGAAGGTGACAGTTTGGTCGCGCAACTGGCTGCCTGCCGCGTGGCTGGCGGCAATCAGGCTGCCGAGGGTCACTGCTGCTGTACCTTGGATATCATCGTTGAAACAGCACAGCTCATCACGGTAGCGGTTCAGTAGCGGGGTGGCATTGTTCTGAGCGAAGTCTTCAAACTGCAATAGCACATTTGGCCAGCGGCGTTTTACTGCCTGGATGAATTCATCCACGAAAGCATAATATTCGTCACCGGAAATACGCGGATGACGCCAGCCCATATACAGCGGGTCATTCAGTCGTTGTGGGTTATTGGTGCCAACATCTAATACCACTGGCAAAGTATACGCTGGGCTGATGCCACCACATGCGGTATAGAGTGACAGTTTACCGATTGGAATACCCATGCCGCCAATGCCCTGATCGCCAAGGCCAAGAATACGTTCACCGTCGGTCACCACGATAACTTTAACGTTTTGCTTGGTGGCGTTTTGCAGCATATCGTCAATGTGTTCACGATTGGGGTAGGAGATAAACAACCCACGTGCACGGCGATAAATATCCGAAAAGTGTTCACATGCTTCACCAACAGTTGGCGTGTAGATAATGGGCATCATCTCACTGAGATGAGCTTCCAGCAGGCGATAAAATAGGGTTTCGTTGGTGTCCTGGATATTGCGCAGATAAATATGCTTATCGTCGTCGTTTTTGAAATCCTGATACTGCCGGTAAGCACGCTCTGCTTGTTCTTCAATGGTTTCAACCGCTTCCGGCAATAAGCCGTGCAGGTTGAAATGGTTGCGCTCATCGTTGGTGAAGGCGCTGCCTTTGTTCAGCAGAGGGAATTCTAACAGGATAGGACCGGCGTAGGGGATATAGAGGGGGCGCTTACTTTCGTATTCAAGTTCCATGAGTTTTACTCTTAGACGTTATCAGATAGTTGACGTTATCAGGTAGTTGCCCAGATCCTAAAAGATAAGAGAAATATGTACAGCTTTTGTTAGTTAAATATGTCGGTCACTGGTAGAAATGCGAGTTATCTTGCAGATTTAGTTATTAACGGCGGGAATGTGTTGTTTGGTGAACTGGGGTTAACGATATAACCCCAGAAAATTAGCTCTTTTTGGCTTAAAAAATAACCAAATTAAAAAGTGACGCGGTTGACCTCTGAGCAACCTAAGGCCGCCAGTGTTGCATGGGTGGCATCCCACTGACTTAAAATCGCGTTATTACCTTCAACCAGCACTCCGCGGCGAATAGCACCGCAATCTTTGCCGGAGAGATTCGTCAGAATCAATGCGGCTTGCAGTGGTGGCAGGCTTGGGTTGAATGCCGCGTTTTCAGCATAACGGCCAGTGTAAATCGTGCCATCAGCCAGTTCGACGGCAACACCACTGTGAGAAAGGCTGTAAGGAGCATGGCTATGGTTAGCGCCATGAAGTGCGGCTTGTGTCAGAGGATCGATTGCTGCCACCGAGTAACCATGATCCACCGGGTCCATTAGCAGGGTGGTGATCGCCAGATCTCTCGGGCCGAAGGCATCCGGTAGATATTGGCCCAACGTAGACGCAGGGCGGCCTGGCAGATGAATTTGCAAGTCAGTGCCACTGTTTAGCTCATTCATAAACTGGCGGCAGTGGCCACAAGGCGTGTAATTGACGGTAATGGAGACCAGACCGGTTTCACCACGTAGCCAGGCGTGAGTGACCGCACACTGCTCGGCATGGATGGTTTGCTGCAATGGCGCGCCGCTAAATTCCATATTGGCACCGAAATAGAGATTGCCGCTTTTCCCGCGAGCAATGGCACCGACCATAAAGTGGGATATAGGCGTGAGTGCGCAAGCGGCAGCCAGTGGTAACAATGCGAAAGCTAGCGCATCGTCATCTAACTCACTGATCTCTTTCACCGTTTTCACTTGATCGGCGGTCAGCATGGCAGGGAAATCGTTTGCGCTCAGAATAGGTTCAAGTGCGGATTGCAGTGCAGCGGGCAGCTCAGCCCAAGGGGCGTGAAAACGTGCTTGCATAGGATTTTCTCCAATTATAACGGGAAGCTATTTTAGGCAGCTTAGGAGGCTATTAGTGTGATTCAGATCCCGTTATATATGAAATTTATGCAAGTAAAATAACTAGTGAGAGATGTATCTCAAATTTATGCATTATTTTTGGTGATTAACCGCCGTCAGGGACGGGCAATTAGCCAAATAGATGCAGCAGCACTGGGAATAAGAATGGGGCCACCAGTGAGGTGATAATCCCGCAGATAACCAGTGCCAGCGAGCTGAACGCGCCCTCCTGATAATCCAACTCAGCACAGCGGGCGGTACCCAGAGCATGGGAAGCCGTCCCCATCGCCAAACCTCGCGAGGCTTTAGTGGTGATTTTCAATAAATTCAGCAAGCTGTGACCAAATACCGCCCCCAGAATACCGACGAAAATCACACATACCGCACTGATAGCCGGTAAACCATGAATAGATTCGGCCACTGCCATGGCGATGGGGGTTGTCACCGATTTAGGCAATACTGACGCGGCAATTTCGGGTGTCGCCCCCATCCACAGGGCCACGGCGGTGCCACTCACCATGGCAGTAATACTGCCTATAAAACAGATGGTTATGATGGATTTCCAGCGCGCGCGAATTTGATGCAACTGTTCGTAGAGCGGGAAAGCCAATGCCACCACCGCCGGTTGTAGCAGGTCATTTAGGATTTTGCTGCCAGCAAAATAGTTGGCGTAGGGCATCTGTGTGACCAACAGCAATGGAATGATCACAACCATAGATATCAATAATGGGTTAAGCAGCGGCATTTTTAGCCAGCGGGCCAGATAGCGGGCAGCGAAGAAGACAATTAAGGTCAGTGGCAGTGACCACCATAAGTTGCTGATCATTTGTCATCCTCCGTATGGGTTGGAGAGCCGATAACTTTGCGCTCGCGGTGGACATAATGTGAGCTATACGCCACCACTAACATCACGATCAGGGTGCTGACAAAGCAGGAGACGACAATGGGGCCGAATTGCTTGGTGAGTTGATCGTAATACTGCATCACGCCGACACCGATTGGGACAAACAGCAGCGCCATGTAGCGGATCAGTATGCGGCAACCGGGCTTAACCCAGCTTGAGGGCAAGATTTGCGATGCAAGCAGAGTAAACAGAATCAGCATACCGATGATACTGCCGGGGATGGTGATGGGCAGTAGCAAGGCGACAAATTTACCGATCCATAGGCAGAGGTAAATAATGGCGAAAGCCCGCAAATACTGCCAGCAAAGTGAAGTCACATTGCGCATAGAGAGGGTCCTGAGTAACGGAATGTATTCATCATACAATTAACTTTGGTTATGTGCCAGCCATCACACTATGAATAATTTTAATGGAACTATGCCAATCACGACTGATTCTGCTGGCGGCCAGCATCGGGTGTTTTAGCCAGTAGATAACCGCGATAGAAAAAGGCCAGTCCGAGAATAGCCGCGATAATCAGCATATAGAACATCATCTGCGGCGCAGTATAGGCTAACAGAAAACCACAAAGCACGGGGTTAACAGCCCCGCCCAGTTGACCGAGATTTTGCGCCCCATAGTAACTGCCTTTAAGATTCGCGGGCGCAATAAAATCAATAAACAAGTACTCGACCGGAATAACAATAATCTCGCCTAATGAGAAGATCGCCATTGCCAGCATCCATAACGGGATTGAGTCCTGCGCGACCATAAACCCAAGCAATCCGATGATAAAGAACAGGGTGCCGAGCATCAACCAGCGCATTAAATTCTGCTGGTTCATGCGGCGGCTCAATAGGTATTGCAGGGTGATCACAATCACGGCATTCACGGTCATGACCGCCCCAATCACCTGATAGGCAAATTGGGCATCGGCAACGGTAATCAGATATTGCGATAAATAGCCGGAGAATTGGCCAAAGACAATTGCGCTAAACATGCCGCCGAGGGTGAAATAAATCAGTCGCTTATCGTGGCGCAAGATGCGGAATGTTTGGCGAAAATCAGGTGCGGGTTCGGTCAGTGTCGGTTTAGCGGCTGACATATCGGTGCTACTAATCCTGAATTTTAGGGTGATGGCAACCAGCAATGCCAGTGCGCCTGAAATGATAAATGGCACTTGCGGGCCGATATTGACCACTAATACCCCTAACGCCGGGCCGACCGCCCAACCGACATTGACTAGCGTGTAGTTGGCAGAAAAGGCTTTGATGCGTTCGTTGACCGGTAGCCAGTCGGCAAAGCAGGCTTTAATGGCGATGCCATAGACCGAGTAAGCCGAGTGCAGCAGGGCCAAAATCAAGATAATCCAGGCCGGATGCTCTATCCACGGCAGTGTAAAGAAGGTGGCCGCAAACAGTGTGATTGCCAGCAAGATCAACTGCTTTTTATTGAATTTATCCACCAGATAGCCGCCATATAGACTGGTGAAAATACCCAATGTCAAACTCGCCCCTAGCACTAGCCCAACTTTATCCGGCGCCAGTTGAAAATGCTCAGCAAGATAAATGGTGATAAAGGGCAGGGTAACGGCTCGACCAATGGTTAACACCAGCGAAGCAATCAGCAGATTGGTGACACGCGATGGAAATCCTTTCATGGTATTTTCTTATTTGTAATTATTTGGATAACAAACTGTTTTTATGCGGATTTTCTAATAAAAATGGCACGCGCACAGCACGACGACAGCAGCTCAACCAATTACATTAGACTATTGCGGCGAGAAGAGAGAGGGGGGCGCGGAAATATATTTTGCAAACAGTAGAGCTGCCAGTAATAAGCTTGCCCAAAGTCATTGGCGTTGCAGGTAGGCAGCAAGCGAGGGCATCCCGATGAGCTGACTCAGGTCAGTGATTCGGGTAAGCGCGCGTAGCTAACACCCCTGCAACTTCAAGGGCGAAGGGGATTTTTAACCTAAGTACTCGATGATTGATAGCCCACCATTATAATCAGTGCTGTAGATAATCCCTTGCGCATCAACAAATACATCACATGACTGAATGACTTGCGGGCGACCGGGGCGTTTATCCATCATTTTTTCCGGTGCGGCGGGCACCAAAGCGCCAGTTTCCTTCGGCTGATAGGGGTTGCTGATGTCATAAGCGCGGACACCGGCATTCTGATAAGTGGCAAAAATCAGTGATGAGCTGATAAAACTACCCGGGCGGTTTTCATGCAGGTTATGGGGGCCAAAATGTGCACCTTTTTTTACATAATCCCGCTCATCAGGGATGGGGAAGGTCGAGATACTCACCGGATTGCTTGGCTCGCGAATGTCGAACAGCCAGATATGCTTCTCACCATCTTCCTGATTATCCAGTACCGCCTCATCCAGCACCACGAGCAGGTCGCGGTCGGGCAGTGGCAGCGCGGTATGGGTGCCACCGCCAAAAGGAGGGCTCCAGTTACGATGACTAATCAGTTTGGGCGCGTGCCGATCACTGACATCCAATAGGGTCAGTCCACCATCGCGCCAACTGCCATAGGCCGTGTCACCACTGATAATGGCATGATGCAGTGCGTAGCGTTTGCCCTCTGGCCAGTTGGCTTGTTCACCGGCGGCAGTGTGCATACCGGGTAGCGCATAGTGACCTGCAACCTGGGGGTTTTGTGGGTCAGCCAGATCAATGGTTAGGAAGATGTAATCACTGTAGCCATCGAGTAGCGCAGAGACATAGGCCCAGCGCCCACCGACGTACCAGATGCGGTGAATGCCGATGCCATCAAGCGGCAGGAAGCTGATTTCGCGCGGTTTATCCGGTGTCGAAATATCAAAAATACGTAATCCGGCGCTCCAGTTACGGCCCTCCTGACGGGTGCTGAGGGTCTGTGCCACCGAGCGGGTGTAATAGACCTTCTCTTCGGCAAAACTGGCCTCAGCAAACAGGTCGCGGGCATTGATCACCAGTAGCAGGTCATCATGGGCCTGTAAGTGTACATTCCAGGTATTGGCGGGTGCGGCGATAAAACCGGCAGTGCGCGGATTTTTCGCGTCCCGGACATCAATAATCGATACCCCTTGTGACACCATATGGCCGACATAGGCGTAACCACGATGTACCATGACCTGCACACCATCTGGTTTACCGCCCTGATCGCTATGACCAATCAGCCGCATATTGCGGCTGTATTCTGGTGTCGGCAAGGTTCCTTGTGTTGCCATCTATTTCACTCCAAATCAATCGGCCATGTTGGCCCCTTGCTTACTGTGATTAGCTACCGTGACTCTCTACCGTGACTGCTGGCCGTTACTGCGCGTTTTTAGCCGCAAGGGTGGCAAACCAGGGTGAGTTAAAGTCATCAGATTGGCCCCAGCCGGGAATGATTTTACTCAAACCGGCCACGTTAACCGGGCCGGGTTGGCTGGCTAGCAATGCTTGAGGAATGGAGGCGGCGCGGAACTCATAGCTGGCAGGTGTGGCTTCACCCGCAATTTTCTTGGCAACCAGACGCAAGTTCACCGCACCGATCAGTTTAGGGTCTACGGCGACACTGACTTTCCACGGGCTATTGGCTTCACGCATCAGTTGCAGATCCTGATTCGAGATATCAATGCTGTACAGTTTGATTTCGGTACGGCCATTCTCCTGTAAGGCTTTATAAGCGCCTTGAGAGAATGCATCCCAAGTACCCCAGATAGCGTCAATTTTGCCTTTCGGGTATTTCGCCAATACTGCACCCACTTTATTGGCGGTATCACCTTGAACATCCGAAGAGACAGCGCCGATAGACTCCAGCTCATTAATGCCCGGATGCTGTTTCAGCAGCGCCTGGTAAGCCGCCTGACGGCGCTCCATTGGTGGGAAACCGGCCACCCACAGTTTGATAATATTGGCTTTGCCATTGAAGTCTTTGACCAATTGACCAAAGGATTCATTGGTGAGGGAAGCATCATCCTGCTGAGTCACTGTCAGACCGGGGATCTCGCCCTGGATCGCGGTGTCAAACACCGAGACGGCGATGCCGCTGGCCGCAATGCGCTTCACCAGCTCAGTTGAGTAAGGATCACGGCCTTGAGAAAGAATAATGCCATCATATTTTTGGCTGATAGCTTGATTCACAAAGTCCTGAAAACGGGCGTCATCACCGTTGCTCAAGAAAGTATCCACCTTGAAACCGAGCTTTTTGCCCTCTTTCAACACGCCAGAGAGAAACTGTGTAGTGTTGTCGTCAGACCCCAAATTACGGATCACCGCGATCTTAATCTGCCCTTGATGTTTGGCGATAGCATCAGGGATCGAGGCTAGCGTGGCGGTGTCCGCAGCGAATGCCGGCAGGGCCGTCAGCAGGCTCAGGGCCAGTAATGGGGAAGCAATTTTTTTCATCCGGAACTCCGTCATGGTGTCGATAAGTTAGGCAATGTGTGTGTTGCTGTTGTTGTTATAGCTATCTTTGTGTCTAGACGTCTATCTGTCTCTGTGCAGCATCATAACCATAACTTTTTTGATAAGGAATTAACTTTGTTATGAATTTTTCGATCGCGTTATATCTTTTAGTTTGGATGGCCTAAACAAGCAGCAAAGACGAGGGCGGGGGGACTTAAGGGGCGGGTGACGGGAACCACTGATAACTATGCGGGAAAGGAAAAAAAATGCCGATCAGGTCTCCCTCATCGGCATAGTGGTAAAATCACTCTATTTTACTTCACTTGCATACCTGGCTGAGCGCCAGCGTCTGGGCTGAGCAGGAAGATATCTTTGCCGCCAGGGCCTGCTGCCATCACCATGCCTTCAGAAATACCGAAGCGCATTTTGCGTGGAGCCAGATTTGCCACCATCATGGTCAAACGGCCTTTCAACACTTTTGGATCCGGGTACGCCGAGCGAATGCCAGAGAATACCTGGCGGGTTTCGCCACCGATATCCAGGGTTAGTTTCAGTAACTTATCTGAGCCTTCGACAAATTCTGCTTGTTGAATCAGCGCGATACGCATATCTACTTTAGCAAAATCATCGAAGCTGATAACTTCCTGAAGCGGGTCATCGGCTAATGGGCCGGTTGCCACCACCGTCGCCGCCATATCTTCTTTAGAAGAGGCGACCATCTCGTTTACCTTGTCCAAATCGATACGATTAAACAGCGCTTTAAAGCCATTAATCTGGTGGCCCAGCAGCGGTTGTTCAATGCTATCCCACGTCAGTTCGGTATTGAGGAAAGCCTCAGTACGTTCATTGAGGGATGGCAATACCGGTTTCAGATAAGTCATCAGCACGCGGAACAAGTTGATGCCCATAGAGCAGATGGCTTGCAACTCGGCGTCACGGCCCTCTTCTTTCGCCACCACCCAAGGTGCTTGCTCATCAATATAGCGGTTGGCAACATCAGCCAGCGCCATGATTTCACGGATTGCTTTGCTTGATTCGCGGCTGTTGTAGGCATCAGCAATGCTGACAGCTGCATCGGTGAAGGTTTTATACAGCGCGGGATCTGCCAGTTGGTCGGCTAACTTGCCCGCAAAACGTTTGTTGATAAAACCGGCGTTACGGGAGGCCAGATTCACCACTTTGTTGACGATGTCGGCGTTAACGCGCTGGACGAAATCTTCCAGATTCAAATCGATATCATCAATGCGGGAAGAGAGCTTCGCGGCATAATAATACCGCAGGCAATCGGCATCCAGATGCTTTAGGTAAGTGCCCGCTTTGATGAATGTGCCACGGGATTTCGACATTTTTGCGCCGTTGACCGTGACATAACCATGGACGAACAGGTTGGTGGGTTTGCGGAAGTTACTGCCCTCCAGCATCGCCGGCCAGAACAGGCTATGGAAGTAAACGATGTCTTTACCGATGAAGTGATAAAGATCGGTTTCAGCGCCTTCACGCCAGAACTCATCGAAGTCCAAATCACCCCGTTTGTCACACAGGTTTTTAAACGCCCCCATATAACCGATTGGTGCATCTAGCCACACGTAGAAATATTTACCCGGCGCATCTGGCACTTCAAAACCGAAATAAGGTGCGTCGCGGGTGATATCCCACTGTTGCAGACCCGATTCAAACCACTCCTGCATTTTGTTGGCAACTTGCTCTTGCAGTGCGCCGGAACGCGTCCAGGCTTGCAGCATGTCGCTGAATGCAGGCAGATCGAAGAAGAAGTGCTCAGATTCGCGCATCACCGGTGTAGCACCGGAAACAGCAGATTTCGGATCGATAAGTTCCGTCGGGCTGTAGGTCGCGCCGCAGACTTCGCAGTTATCGCCGTATTGATCTGGCGCTTTACACTTCGGACAGGTGCCTTTAACAAAACGATCGGGCAGGAACATGCCTTTCTCAGGATCATAGAGCTGAGAAATTGTGCGATTTTTGATATAGCCGTTTGCCTTCAGGCGGCTGTATATCAGGCTCGACAGTTCACGGTTTTCATCACTGTGGGTGGAGTGATAGTTATCATAACTGATAGCGAAACCGGCGAAATCCTGTTGGTGCTCCTGGCTCATTTCGGCAATCATCTGCTCCGGTTCGATACCCAATTGCTGAGCTTTCAACATGATTGGAGTGCCGTGAGCATCATCTGCACAGATAAAATGAACCTGGTTGCCGCGCATTCGCTGGAAACGGACCCAGATGTCTGCCTGGATGTGCTCGAGCATGTGACCGAGATGAATAGAACCGTTAGCGTATGGTAGCGCGCACGTCACCAATATTTTTTTCGCGACTTGAGCCATAGTGGGAAATTGCTTTCTTTATGTCGATTAAAGGGTCTTTGATGTTAACCGATAAGCCGGTTTGCCGCTAGGGTAAGGCGGTCGGCATCTTGCCTTAAGTCATAACGAATAGGTTTTCACCTGTTTTCAGTCAATTTGGTTATTAACCCTGACGGTTATGTGGCCTGAGCCGATTTTCTCACTATTCGGCCCACACAGGCGCTAACGAGTTCTGGTACACTATTGTTATTATCCATAGGTTAATAACGATAAATTCAAGGAGCCGGGATGAGCCAAAAATCCCCTGAGCAGACCACCGCTGATCTGCTGCAATCACAAATTTCAAAGGTTCTTACCGCCTTTATTCATCCAACCCTGCAAAAGGATCTCGGCACGCTGCGCGCCATTCATCACTGTGCCTTATTGGACAATGTGCTCCATATCGAGCTGGTGATGCCTTTTGCCTGGCAGTTTGGTTTTGACGTTTTGAAAGAGAGCGTCAGTGAAGAGTTGTTGGCCGTAACTGGCGCTAAAGCCATTGACTGGAAGCTATCGCACAACATCACCACGCTAAAACGCGCCAATGACCAGCCGGGCATCAAAGGGGTGCGCAATATTCTGGCGGTCAGCTCCGGCAAAGGCGGCGTAGGGAAATCGAGCACCGCGGTGAATCTGGCACTGGCATTGGCGGAGGAGGGGGCGAAAGTCGGTATTTTGGATGCTGATATTTATGGCCCTTCGATCCCGAACATGCTGGGCACTATGAATCAGCGGCCAACCTCACCTGATGGCAAGCACATGGCACCGATTATCGCCCATGGTCTGGCGACTAACTCCATCGGCTATCTGGTGACAGACGAGAACGCCATGGTGTGGCGCGGCCCAATGGCCAGCAAGGCCTTGATGCAGATGCTACAAGATACCCTATGGCCGGATCTGGACTATTTGGTGATTGATATGCCGCCGGGGACCGGTGATATCCAACTGACATTGTCGCAAAACATTCCGGTGACAGGCGCGCTGGTGGTGACAACCCCACAAGATATCGCCTTGATAGATGCCATGAAGGGCATCGTGATGTTCGAGAAAGTTCATGTGCCAGTGCTGGGTATCGTGGAGAATATGAGTATGCATATTTGCAGCAATTGCGGCCATCTGGAGCCTATTTTCGGTACTGGTGGTGCCGAGAAACTGGCGCAGAAATACCATTGCAAGCTATTGGGTCAAATCCCACTGCATATCTCACTGCGCGAAGACCTTGATCGTGGCGAACCAACAGTTATTAGCCACCCTGATAGTGAATTTGCTGATATCTATCGCCAGTTGGCCTCCAATGTTGCCGCAGAAATGTACTGGCAAGGTGAAGCGATCCCAACGGAAATCTCATTCCGAGCGGTATAGAAGCGGCTTTATTGATATATCGGCGTTATTGGAATTACAGGTAGGCGGCAAACGAATGCATCCCGATGAGCTGACACAGGTCAGTGATTCGGGAAGTGAGCGCGGTCAACACCGCTGTAATTTCAAGTACGCAGGGTATAGGGCTGGCATCGAACCGGCTAACTCCCTATAATTGGCGCGCTCGAAGCACCTCACGTGCTTTGTCTCCCCCTCACACTTCGTAATCAGGTCTTTAATTTTATGACTGACAAAGCACACCAGTGCGTCATTATTGGGATAGCCGGTGCCTCTGCCTCCGGTAAAAGTCTTATCGCGAGCACCTTATATCGTGAATTGCGCGATCAGGTCGGTGACCAACATATTGGTGTTATCCCTGAAGATGGTTATTACAAAGATCAGAGTCATCTGTCGATGGAAGAGCGGGTCAAAACCAACTATGACCACCCCAGCGCCATGGACCACAACTTATTGCTGGAACATTTGCAATGGTTGAAAGCGGGTAAGTCCGTTGAATTACCGCTTTACAGCTACACTGAGCACACCCGTAAAAAAGAGACCGTCCATTTAGAGCCGAAAAAAGTCATTATTCTGGAAGGGATCTTGCTGCTAACCGATATTCGCCTGCGCCAAGAGATGAACTTCTCAATCTTTGTCGACACTCCATTGGATATCTGTCTGATGCGCCGGATGAAGCGTGATGTTAATGAACGCGGCCGCTCAATGGATTCAGTTATGGCTCAATACCAGAAAACTGTGCGCCCAATGTTTCTGCAATTTATAGAACCATCCAAACAATATGCTGACATTATTGTTCCGCGCGGCGGCAAGAACCGAATTGCGATCGATATTCTAAAAGCGAAAATCAGTCAGTTCTTTGAGTAATGTTCGTCTGGACCTTTGCTGCTTAATATGGCAGCTTTCGTAGTATACAGCTGTAACATGTGAATTTTGATGGAGATTTTGGCAATGAGACTGTGCGATCGTGACATAGAAGCTTGGCTGGACAGCGGTAAATTGGGTATTGATCCTCGTCCACCGGTAGAACGTATCAATGGTGCCACGGTCGATGTTCGCTTAGGTAATCAGTTTCGTGTTTTCACCGGCCACACGGCGGCATTTATTGACTTAAGCGGCCCGAAAGATGAAGTCAGCGCCGCGCTAGAACGGGTCATGAGTGATGAGATCAATCTGCCAGAAGGGGAGGCATTCTTCCTGCATCCGGGGGAGTTGGCACTAGCGGTGACGTTGGAGTCAGTGACTATCCCCGATGATCTGGTCGGTTGGCTTGATGGCCGCTCCTCATTGGCCCGCCTTGGGTTGATGGTACATGTTACGGCACACCGAATTGATCCCGGTTGGCAAGGCAAGATCGTGCTGGAGTTCTATAATTCAGGTAAATTGCCGTTGGCGCTGCGCCCAGGAATGCTCATTGGCGCACTGAGTTTTGAACCACTCTCCGGTCCGGCTGCCCGCCCTTACAATAGCCGTCAGGATGCAAAATATCGAGGTCAACAAGGTGCGGTGGCCAGTCGGATCGATAAAGACTAGCCATTTTTCTCGCTGAGATTTTAGCCTGTTTAGACTTTTAGCTTGTTTAGACTTTTAGTTTGTTTAGACAACAGAGGATGTCATGAGACGATTGCTGACGACGTTAATTATTCTGCTGGTTGTCATCGTGGCAGGAATGAGCGCATTAGTATTGCTGGTAAATCCTAATGATTTCCGTGCTTACATGGTCAAACAGGTCGAGAAGAAAAGTGGCTATCACCTGCAATTGGAGGGCGACTTACGTTGGCATGTCTGGCCACAACTCAGCATTATTGTTGGCCGAACTGCACTGACCGCACCGGGCGCGACAGCGCCGGTTGTCAGTGCTGAAAACATGCGCCTTGATGTCAAACTGTGGCCGCTGCTGTCACACCAACTTGATGTCAAACAGGTGATGCTGAAAGGGGCGGTTATCCGCTTAACACCAGACAGTGAGCCTCAGCAGCAGCCCGGCGCACCAGTAGCGCCATCCGGCAGTGCGCCACTCAATGAGCACCGCGCCTGGAAGCTCGATATCAATAAAGTCCAGATAGCCGATAGCCTGCTAATCTGGCAGCGAACAGATAATGATCAGGTCAATGTCCGCGATCTCAATCTTGAGCTGAAACAAGACGATCAGCGCCAAGTGCATATCACCCTGTCCAGCCGCGTTAACCGTAATCAGCGGGATGTGACTTTTTCCATGGTCGCTGATGCCGATATGCGGCACTACCCGCAGCAATTCAGCGCCAATATCAGCCAATTCGCCTATAAATTGGAAGGTGCGGATATTCCTGTTGGTGGCGTGAGTGGTGAGGGGACATTACAAGCCAGCTATCAAAGTGATATTCAGCAATTATTGTTAAACCAGCTGAGTTTCTCCGCCAATAACAACCAGTTGACCGGGAGTGCTAAAGCCACTCTGGGCGACATCCCCGATTACACCATCAATCTTGCCGCCGATAATCTCAACCTTGACACTATCTTTGGTTGGGAGCCGAAAAGCACTGCCGTCAGTAAAGATGCGGGCAAACAGTCTACCGTGACAGCTCCGGTTATCGCGATTCAGGCAGATGAGGATGTTGGGCAGGACTTGCAGTCGTTACGTGACTTCAACGCACAAATCTCACTCACTGCAAATAATCTGGTTTATCGCGAAATTACCGTCAATCAATTGCATCTGCAAGGGGCAAATCAGCGCGGTGATGTGCAGATTAGCCGCTTAACGGGCAGTGGGTTGGGCGGTGATTTTTCACTACCTGGATCACTGGATGTGACGGGTAAAAAGGTGCTGGCGAGTGTCAATCCCGTGATAAATCATATGGAACTGGCACCGGTATTACAGGCGGCGGGTTTACCAGCGGTGATGACGGGTAAATTCTCCCTGAAGGCGCAGTTGTCGGGGGATGGCCTCAATGTTGAGTCATTCAACCACCGCTGGAAAGGTGATGCGCAGTTCAGCATGAACAGTGCACGGTTGGAGGGATTGAATATCCAGCAGCTTATTCAGCAAGCGGTTACCCGCAGCTCCAGTGATGTTAAAGGTCAAGACCGTTACGAGCGTTACACAGAGGTTAAACAGCTGCAAGCGAATCTGGCACTCAATCGTGGGGCAATGAAAATCAGTAATCTCATCGCGGATTCAGAGCTGATCGCCATTAAAGGTAGCGGCGCGCTTAATTTACCGGCACAACGGTGTGACATGAATTTGTCTGTGCGGGTGCTGCAAGGCTGGAGTGGGCAAGATAACCTGGTCAGGCTATTACAAAATACCGATATTCCACTGCGTATATATGGGCCATGGACTCAGCTCAGCTACCAATTGAATGTCGAGCAACTATTGCGCGGTGAATTACAACAACGCGCTAAAAAAGCACTCAATGATTGGGCTGAGCGTAATCAGTCCAGCCGCGGTAGTCAGGATCTTAAAAAGTTGATCGATAAATTTTAAAACGCGAGCGGTCTCCGATAAGTCGCTATGCTTATCGGAGATGATGGCTTGTTTGTTATATTTCTGTTGTACTCTTGTTCGCCAATCTCGTTGTTCTAAATATAAAATTCTCCCTTCTGCTCACAAATTGATATTTGTTTCTAAAATCTCTGCGAATAATTGATAGATGTCATAAACTCGCCCATGGACTATGGGCAGAGTGCAGGGCTATTTCTGCGTTTTAACAATTATTTCTGCGTTTTAACAACAATAAAGACTTATACCTAAAGCATTTGGCGTATCGCGAACAATATTGCAGCGCCAAAAATACAGGGTATACACAGCAACAGGCGAGTATTCGGTGAGAGAGGGTATATGTTAGATCTTTTGATTGGGATTGTCGTGGCCGTTGGCGTAGGCCGTTATATCATTAAGGGCTATTCAGCAACCGGTGTGCTGATGGTCGGTGGTATATTACTATTAATTATCAGCGCCCTGATGGGCAAAAACGTATTGCCCGCCAGCGCGACCTCAACCGGTTGGCGTGCGACGGACATCGTTGAGTATGTCAAAATCCTGCTGATGAGCCGTGGTGGCGATCTCGGCATGATGATCATGATGTTATGTGGTTTTGCGGCTTATATGACGCATATCGGTGCGAATGATGTGGTGGTCAAGATTGCGTCTAAACCACTACAAATGATCAACTCCCCCTATTTACTGATGGTTGCGGCTTATATTGTGGCCTGCCTGATGTCTTTGGCTGTGTCATCTGCAACCGGGCTAGGGGTGCTGCTGATGGCGACACTGTTCCCGGTGATGGTCAATGTGGGCATTAGTCGTGGCGCAGCAGCAGCCATTTGCGCCTCACCGGCAGCTATTATTCTGGCTCCAACGTCTGGTGACGTGGTATTGGCGGCAAAAGCCTCTGAAATGCCACTGGTCGATTTCGCCTTCAAAACCACCTTACCCATCTCTATTGCCGCGATTGTCTGTATGGCTATCGCCCACTTCTTCTGGCAGCGCTATCTGGATAATAAAAGCCAGGAAAAGCATGAGATGATGGATGTCAACGACATCACCACCAATGCGCCAGCCTTTTATGCCATTTTACCTTTCACCCCCATTATTGGCGTGCTGATTTTTGATGGTAAGTGGGGGCCAGAGCTGCATATCATCACGGTCTTGGTTATCTGTATGCTGGCTGCCGCAGTGATTGAGTTCATCCGCAGTTTTAGCGCAAAAACCGTATTTACCGGCCTTGAGGTCGCTTACCGCGGTATGGCTGATGCATTCGCCACCGTGGTGATGCTGTTGGTCGCCGCAGGGGTATTTGCGCAGGGGCTGAGCACTGTCGGTTTTATCAGCGGTCTGATTGGATTGGCTCAATCTTTTGGCACCGGTGGCATTATTATGATGTTGGTACTGGTGGTGATCACTATGCTGGCGGCAATGACAACCGGGTCAGGTAATGCGCCGTTTTATGCGTTTGTCGAATTGATCCCGAAACTGGCAGCTCAAATGGGCATAAATCCGGCCTATCTGGTTATCCCGATGCTGCAAGCCTCGAATTTGGGACGTACTTTATCCCCGGTGTCGGGTGTGGTGGTGGCAGTAGCCGGTATGGCAAAAATATCACCTTTTGAAGTGGTAAAACGTACTTCTGTACCGGTGCTGGTGGGGCTGGTAGTGGTGATTGTGGCCACTGAAATTCTGGTGCCTGTGCACTTATAATATCCGCAGCACGAATCATAAAGCCGGGCGGCGATATGAACTGCACCCCAAATGTTGGACACTCAACAAAGTAAGGTGCAGTTTTTTATGA
>NZ_CAWQAF010000056.1:0-2454 GCF_963892745.1 Yersinia sp. Marseille-Q3913
ACAGTCACTATTGGCAATTACCTAACCCACCGTTTTCTCTGTTCCGACTTTTTCCCTATTTGCCGTTTTCGGAACCTTATCACACTCGCCGCGCAGTCAATAGCCCCCGCAGCGCCGGTATCGGGTAACTCCCCACAGTCAATTAACACCATATATAGTAAATACATGACAGATTTAGACGCTGTATATAGTTATTGCGCAAAAAATCGCCCGTCGCGGAGGCCAGATCCGCTTCTGCCACTTATCGGATCTTCCCGTCCGGGAAATAACACTGTGGTCAAAAAATATCAATTTAGCACCACATTGCAACATAAATAAAATATATTGCCATGTGCATCAAACATGCATACTATGAATGCATTGTTATTGATAACATCATAAGTTCGTCAGGGGATGCATAATTGACCAGTAGAAATGAAACTGAGGATAAAGGCGTCACCAGAACGCTGACTGTACGAAATGTGCCGCTTGACATCGATATAGAGATTACCGAGCAAGCGAAAGCCGCAGGAAAGTCAAAAAGCGATTTTGTCAGGGAATTTCTGACCGCCTCTTTTGGCGATTTGATCCGCAACTTTATGCAGAGCAGCGGCCTGGTTGCGCTGATGGACAGAGACCTGGCGCAAATGATGAACGCCGGACTGGCCGACTACTGGTTTGACGGCGCACAGACGCTGGCCGAAAACCGTGCCTGGTGCCGTCTGTTGTGCATCCGCAGTGAAGACGATCTGCAGCGGATCATGCGCGACGGCGTCCCACTCCTGGAAATACGCGCAAAGCAGCTCAGCGAGCTCACGCATATTTCTCACGGCACATCGCTGCTGTTCGCGCTCTTCGCCGAAGTTGCTACACGTGAGTTAGCGGTGATGCTTGCCGTTCACCGTGAACTGTTTTTCTTACAGAGGGTGGAAGACTTTCTGGATGCCATTGATGAGATCCGTGCAGCCAGGCATCTGCCGCCTGTAGAACGAGGGGAGTGTTGACGTTCTGAAACGAGAAAAGCCACCCCGAGGGATGGCTTTTCCAAACAACTATTGTCGCGTGAGACCTCTGTAAGAGGCGGCTCCGCCTTGATGTGGCTTATTACGCCATAAACTGACCGACTCGTCAACTCAATTAAAGGCTGATGTCGTTGCATGGCATAAGGAAAGGACAATGCGTAATTATATCTCTACCGAGCGTCTAGATATCTACGAACAGCATCTCAAAATTGAAGCACATCAGGTACTGGCTGCTTATCACTGGAATAAGGCTCTAGCGGGGGCGATGCTACCCGTAATGCAGTGTCTGGAGGTAACTCTGCGTAATGCCATAGATATGGCTATCCTGTCGCATCCGCCCACTGGTGCTAATGGCCTGTGGCTGACGGACCATAACTGGATCTTCAGTCTGCCACGTTATATGGGGAAAAAAGCAAACCCCAAACTCTCAAAGCGTTACAAGATGGCCAGAAAGGCGACTGACCCCCAAGATAATCATGGCGTTCTACTTGACCAGTATGGTCATCGGGTCATTGCCCGCAAGGTCCGTGAAGAAACTCTGGTTGATCAGGCCCGTGACACCATCGTTTCCGAAGGAAAAATTATCACTCCAGCACGGGTGATTGCCGGTATGAACTTTGGGTTCTGGACAACGTTGTTGAGCCATAAATATGAAGATAAGGCCAGTAAGTCACTGTTGTGGCCAAACCTAGAAACGGTGGTGTTTCCGCACCTGCCTGAGGGATATTCAATGGCGGATATCCGTCAGGATTTTCATCGCATCAGGGCACTGCGTAACCGACTTTCTCATCATGAGGCACTCTGGAAATTTCACTATGATGATCCTGCCACAGGTTTGCCGGACTACGGTCAACCAGTCTACGGAGTTCAAGCAAGCTGTAGCCTGTTACGCAAGCATTATGATGATATGCTGGAAATGATTGGCTGGATGAGTCCCGACAGGAAGGCCAATTTCTTAAATCATTCGGCGCATTTGCGATTTTATGCGCTTTGCTCAGTTGATGGGTTAAACAGCTATATCGAACCGTCGAAAATTAAAGCAAAAGTAACATTGTCCCGGGGAGGAAAAGCTCTCAACAGGCTCATTAAGGTACTTGAAAGGCATGAGTTTATTCGTATCGTCAGAGGAGGACAGACTGTAATAACTTTTGGAGCGGACAGTTCAACTCATAGTGTAATTATGGTCAACGACCAGCTTGGCCGCCTCTAGCTTAAATTCTGCCGTGAAATATTTACCCATGTGATCACCTGTCGTGTAGTTGAGGCAGGGATATGCTCTCCGAGCAGGTGGCCAAATTCACTATGCCATTACAATTGCAGTCGGAGGATTGCAGTAAGGAGTAATCAGGAAAATGCTGCTAAAGCAGGTTGTTCAAATGTAAGATAGAGGAACATAACTGAATGCACAAAAGCAAAACAGGGAGTTAAACCTTGGCGACAAGAAGACCATATT
>NZ_CAWQAF010000057.1:0-2440 GCF_963892745.1 Yersinia sp. Marseille-Q3913
TTGATAATGTGATTGATACGATTGAGACTGCCATCAGTCGCTTGGGTGACCGTGTTGTGAATGAATTAGCCCGTTTCCGTCATGTAAATCGGGTATGGCTGGTCGGTGGGGGCGCCCCACTGATAGAATCAGCGATACGAAATGCCTGGAAATTACCTGCAGAACGGATAACGCTAGTTCCCAATCCGCAATGTGCTTTGGTCAATGAAATGGCGTTGTTTAAGCTAAAGGGGTAACAGAACGTGAGCGAGAAAAGCAGTGATAACCGCCGGAAATTTACCTGCTATCTGCAACTGGATAGTGAAGCTGATCGCCATGCGTTGGAAGTCGTTGAGTCCATATCACAGCGGGTAAGGGGGGATTTCTTGCGTAATGCCGTTATTACGACAGCAGCACTGCATCAGCTCGATCCTCGGTTGCCGGTGCTATTGGCCACCCTGTTTAATGGCCAGTTGACGGCTGATCAACTGGTCAACTTGCTGACTCAAACTACCGGATGGAAACCCAGCCAGGCGGATATTCGCTACGTGATCGCCTCATTAGGGGCAGTCGACGCTGCCCCTGTTCAGACGGTAGTCCATAAGGAAGATGAAGCCAACTCAGATGGACTGGAGAATATTCGTAAAAAGATGGATAAGCTCATTTGAATTGTAGAAGAATAAGCAAATATTTCCCCTTTCAATGCTAAAAAGGTGCAAAAATTGCTTAAATCTTATCTATTTTATAGAGCACAGGAGCCGTATTAAATGACTGGCTACGACTTGCGATTATGGCGCTCTGGACAATTTTGGGCGCGAGATGAGGTTAGATCAATTCGTATCGGAAGTCGGTGGCGGCAGGAGGATGCTGCGGAGCAACTTGGTGTAACTCTACGAACCTATCGCACTTATGAACAATATACGCCACCCTTAATGGTTGAGTTAGGTGTACAAATTTTATCACTCCAAACCATGCTATCGGAGTTGGCCAGATTGCCTTTCGAACAGGCAATAAATCGTTTGCGAACTCTGACGGTATGCCCTAAACAAGAGCTCGGGGTCATGCCGACTTACCAGGTAGTGATGCCATCGTTAGGGTTAAAACAGTGGCGCTCAGCTCTAAATTGGACTCAGGTACAGGTTGCAGAAAAGTTAGGTGTCACTATTCGGACCTATAAGAGTTATGAACAAGAATCCTACAAACTTCCTCGACGGGTTATGTTAGCTATTCAGGCGCTGACCTTGCTGGTTATGCTTCCCCAACTGGCTAATGGCCAACCTGATGATCTCCTGCCACAACTCCGGTTGCTGCTACAAACCGACGGGGCATAGCCCGTCGTTCTATGGCGTCCATAAACCGCCAAAGTAATAGATATCCGCTAGGCTAACCAGGCATTGTAAGCTGATTTGGCTAAGTCACTTTTTGTGAACATATTTATGTTCACGTATTGTGAACATTGGCGGAGGCGAGTATAATTATCTCACGCCTAACAGATAGAGGGATTTATGCGGGTTATTTCAAAGAAACCGTTTGATGAGGCGGGGAAGTTATTTCCGAATGATGCTGCGGCGCTAGATGATACTTATAAAGTGCTGCATACCGAGCGGTTTTTAACACCTGATCATCTTAAAGCGCGTTTTCGAAGTTTGGACAGATTCAAATACAGACAAAAATGGTGGGTGATAGATATCGGTGGGAACAATTTACGAATAATCGCCTATATCAAGTTTGAAACTCAGAACGTGTTTATTAAGCACATTGTGACTCACAAAGAATATGACAGGCTCACCGATTACTACCGGAGAACTCCAGAATGATGACAACAAACAGTTATGAGGTTGCTTTAAATGCGACGGCCGCATTAATAAATGCCGTGCCCTTGTTGGGAGGGAGCCATAGCCGTGAAGACTACGAGCAGGCTCTTGAGATGGTAGAACGCCTAATCGATACTGACGACGAGAACCCGCTGATCGACCTGTTGGCTAAAAAAATTGCTGATTATGAAAATACTGCCCCCGAATTTGAGGCGTTCAACGCGCGTATAGCTGCATTACCGCAAGAGTTGGCGATGCTACGCGTGATAATGGATCAGCACGGGCTAAATCAAAGTAGCTTCAAAGAGGAAATTGGTGCCCGTTCTTTGGTCAGTATGATCTTGAAAGGAGAGCGTAAGCTGACTCTGGAGCACATGAAAGCTCTTTCAAAGCGCTTTGGACTACCTGTTTCTGCCTTTATTGATGAAAACATATGACGTTCGGAATAAAAACGTCGTTCTTTGGTGGCCAGAAACTGGCCACATAAAGGATACCCGACCTTGTCGGGTCCCCCATGGACGATATTCTGCCCGATCACCGAAAATTCCCCTCACGCCGTGCCCTGACACTAATCCGGGCCACGGTTCCCACAAGGGAATGCTACGCCAGCTCTTTACCCGTTTTGGTTTAGGGGCACGGCATAGGCC
>NZ_CAWQAF010000058.1:0-2195 GCF_963892745.1 Yersinia sp. Marseille-Q3913
AAACATCAGTGGTTTGGGCGGCTATATCTGGCCGGCAAATCAAGCGATTGGTGCCAACGGCAGTTGGACTGTTAATCTCCCCGATTATGGTCTCTCGGGTCAAGTAGGGCGCCTTGCCGTTATGTTGTCTTCCGACTCTTTGGGCAGTGACAGCGAAGCCGGCGATCGCTTGTATCGTTTCGAGGTCAACGGGCGTCCTGATCTCAATAAAATGCATACGGCGATTGATATGGGCAGTAACGACATTAACAATGCTCGTAATCTGAATGCACAAAATGGTCAGTTCAGTGGTGATGTTTCAGCCACTAACGGTAAGTATTCAGGAGACCTGACAGCCGACCAGAGCATGACCGCCAATAAGGATATTCGCAGTAATGAAGGATGGATTGTAACCCGTAACAACAAAGGTTGGATGAACGAAACCTACGGGGGCGGGTTCTATATGGATGACTACAATACGATTAAAACAGTCAATAACAAGGGGATATATACCGGAGGGCTGGTTAAAGGGGGAACAGTCCAATTAGAACAAGTCAATGTCGCCGGCACAAGTTGTCCTGAAAATGGCCGATTAAGCCGCGATGCTGTTGGCGCCACACTGAGTTGTCAATCTGGTGTATGGAAATCGAGTAGTGCTATGCAACGAAATTCATGCGTGTGGTACTACTTTGGTGGCGGTGGGCAGCAGTCAATATCATGTCCCGTAGGCCAGTATATGGGGGGGTTCAGCCGATACATGGAGAATGACTGGAAGGAAACAGGTCACTTCCAAATTGAGTGTTGTTCTTAGATGCCCAATGGTGACCCAGCATCTTAGAGGATGAGCCATGATGGCTTCGCACAGCTCCCCATGAGAATGAAAACCATATTTTGCTCAATCCAACATCATAAATTATGGGTAGTCCAAGTAAATCCAATACCGAATTAACACTCCCTAAACGATCACCCCCGACTTCTCTCCGAGATCCGTAATACAGGAATTTCCCCTATGAAATTATCGTATCTGGCCACTTTTGGCCTTTTCCTGCTATCCGGTTGCCAGGCACCGCAGGCAAAACACCCGATACCGACTCCACAGCCGATATCTATTAATACCGCGCAAATCACCACCTCGTTACAGGATCTTGCCTTAAACGGGGTATTAAATCAAAAAGTCCATTTCGTACCTGGCAGCATTCGGGCAAACAGCCAACGACTTTCAGTCACATGGGATGGCGACGCTATTGAGCTCCTTTCTGAGTTGGCACGACAACGCGGCTTATCATTTGCTTACACCGGCGTCAGATTACCACTTCCTGTCACCATTCATGTTCAGGATGTCACCTTTGAAACGCTGCTTCGAATTATCCGTACTCAAACCGACTGGCGAGCTCAGCTAGATCAGCAGTCCAGAGAGCTTCGCGTCTACTTTATGTTGCCCCTAAAACAAGGAGCTTTAGCATGATACGAAAAGCCCTAGCCCTCTGTCTGGCACTGGTCGCCGTGCCGGTTATCGGGGCAACCATCGATACACCTCCACCACCGGATATCAATGCTTACCTATCGCCAACGGCCGCTGATAAACACGGTCTGAACGACACATTGTGGCAACTTCTTAATGATGCAGGGCAAACCGTTGGTTTTCGGGGAGGAAAAGCACAGCGAGCCTGGGAACTGCAACAAGCGCTGAGTATTCAGAATGATGACTTAAATAGACTCTATACCTTTGCGCCGCTGATCAGTCGCCAGGGTTGGCTACCTCCCGTTATTGTCGCGGCTGAATCTCTCGCAAATATTACAGATAACCAGATAAGAACTGCCAACAAGACCTACACCATTCTGGTGAAAGAGCGGTTTGTCAGTAATCCGCCCTCCTGGCGGCAGTACTTATTGGCCGGTCTGGCAGTGAATACCGATATCCCTACAGAAATCGCCCCGAAGAATGGCGCCGAAGAGAAAGTGTGGCGTGCCGCGATAGAAAAGGGTTGGCAAGAAGGACGTGAAAGTGCCGACCGAACGTTAGAAAGCAACTTCAATCGATTAACGCGGGATTATGCCGGCATGGTGCGTTATTCCACTCTGGTACAGCAAGGCATGATCACCTTACCTGTGGTCAGTGAACAGCTGCAGTCCGTTACTGGCTCCCAAGACAAACTGATGTTGGGTGACAAAGTACGTGACCTCAAACAACGCGCGGGCTTTGAGCTGGATAAGAA
>NZ_CAWQAF010000059.1:0-1996 GCF_963892745.1 Yersinia sp. Marseille-Q3913
AGATGTGTATAGAGACAGAGGCCAGCTTTACATTAGTGGAGCCGTCGTCACAGCAAATATGTTTCATTTCAGTTCCCTTTTAAGTTACTCAATTTGAGTCTAATTATAGGTAAGTAATTTTGAAAATCAATGTTAATTACTCAATATGCGCCAATTGATATGCTCAATTAGAGTTCATTTGCTTTCTTAGTAGCGTACTTTTGATTTTAATGCTACTCAGAATGAGTAATATTAGTTATGCGTGCCCAATATCCCCCTTGCCCTGATACCACCTTGAACAAGGGAGAAATGGTTAAATGCGTACCCTTATTCTGTCCATACGACTATTTATGGCATTCACTGACAACCGCCAGGAGTGCATTCGCCGTTGGCAACCCCTCAACATTTTTAATAATGAGTGATAACTCTGCGGCTAATTTACTGGCCATTGTCGCGACGTGTTGTGTTGATTTTTTATTGTTGATGTAGAGCAGCAGTGAGCAAGCCGCGTCAGGACGCGCACCCTTAATATCAATTTCACTGTCCGTTTCTGCCTGGAAATAATTTATCGCGCGAACAAGAACACGTTCTTCCCACAGACCAAAATCGGTGTACAGCCCCTGCCGGTGCAACAATGATCCCAGATGAAACAAATCAGCTATAAGGTCACTGAATATCGACTCAACATCGATTTCATCACATTGACTATTATCCATAAAACTCAATAAAGCCCGAGCAGCTAACGTACTGCGGGCCAGGTTATCCTCTTCATCCGTTCTGTACGGGGTATTCCCCTCTTCGGGCCCAACCAGTGCTACCAATGCATCTCTCAGTGTTGTAGTCATAAAACCCTCTCGTTTCGACTTTCTTCTGGTGTATACCCCTTTTGGCTTTTGCCGGCGCGGGGTGTCTGGCGCTGTGACATTAAGACCGAGACGGGGTATAAGCAGGCAGTGCAAGGGCGGCGTAGCCGGCGCCAGCGAACCCTTGCATTGCCTGCGCCCCGGCATAGCGTCTGTCACGGCGAAAGACTCACAGCGCTATTGCCAGAGTCAAGGGGATCACCAGAAAGGCCGGGCTTTAGCCTGGCTTTCCCAGACGCTGGCACATCAGTGCCAGCAGTGAGAGCGGCACGAGCGAAGCTCGTCGCAAGCGGGGGGTATATTGGTCAGTGCCGGCTCAACGCCGGTTCTGGCCAATAAAGGCAAATGGGCAGATTTGGGATGAAAAAAACCGCTCAGATGAACGGTTTCTATTTGGCAGGATCAGGCGTGTGAGATACGTCGCCCCAACATTTCCATGATAGGGCGCATGGGGGGACGCTTATGTTTTTGAAGCGCTTCTCGTGCTTCCCAACGGTCATGAGCGGCTTGGAGGTTCAACCAAAATTCGGGCGTCGTCTCGAACAACTCAGAAAACAGCGTCGCTTCTTCTACAGTCAGACGACGACGGCCTTTGCACAAACGGTTAACCGTTGCGCGAGTCACCCCCATAATATCGGCCAGTTCTTCCTGCCCAATGGCTAATGGGGTTAAAAATTCTTCCTGCAAGATTTCGCCTACCGTAGTAGGTTCGCGAGTCGTGGTATCAAGCATAAATCCCCCTGCTAGGTGTCTTGATGAGGATCGAGGTAGATGCTTTCAGCATATCCGTCTTTCCATTGAAACATTAACCGCCATTGAATATTGACTCTCATACTTGACCAGCCATCAAACTGCCCTGAGAGACGCTTGTAATAATTACTGGTTGGTATAAACAAATCTCGCTCACTATGTGCTGCGGCCAGCATATCGAGCTTTTTCGCTAACTGGCGCTCTATTGTTGCCGGTATCGCGCGATCTCGTTTACTTTCCATGTAGAACAGTTCTAGGTTTTTATCCCGAAAAGACTTAATCATTGTCTGTTCCGTCATTCCATTCCGTACACTCATTGTACCATTAAAAGTTACAACCTGTAAAATATAAAGTTACTATAATCGGGTATTCTAAAATCAAAGTGATATATGACTTCTATATAT
>NZ_CAWQAF010000060.1:0-1912 GCF_963892745.1 Yersinia sp. Marseille-Q3913
GATATGACTGGCCTTCATCGGTAGTCAGGCTGAATCCAGGTGGAAGGTATTTTGCGTCTTGTAACTGTTTACCGGTGATAACGACATTTTTTGCGGTTTTGAGCTGCGTCGTCAGAGTGTCTTTATTGTCTCTGATATAGCGATTGGCTGACGCGCTGACAGCTGACAGCATGGTTGCGCTGATGTCCCAGGCTCGCTCCTGGTTGTACTCCCTAACATGGGGGATGCTGAAAGCCATTATCACGGAGAGCAGAGTAATGACTAGGGTCGCTTCGATAATGGTGACCCCCCGGTTAACGGGAGGATGAGCGATAGGTTGTTTTTTACCCAACATAGATATTTTCCTCTGTTGCTAGGGCCGGGTGAATAAGATGAATCAGCATGACGGCTGGGAGCAGCCACGGTGCCAGTGGGTGCGGTGTTTTACGTCCTAGCAGACTGACTGTTATTAGCAAGTAAAGAACCAATGCTACAGTTAACCAATAAAGGGGGAGCCAGGCACATAGCCCGGTAAGGAGATGGACATCACCCAATCCCAGGGCGTCAGGCCTTTTACGTTCCATAATCCGGTATACCAGACTCAGCAACACAAATGACGCCAAACTGGTGACGACAGCTGTATAAGGAGATAACGCCGCTCCGGGGAGTAGCGTGAGTAGAAGTCCCGCCAACCAGAAACTGTTTGTGAAACACAATGGCAGCCAGCGTTTTTGCGCGTCCAGCGCAATAAGATTCAGGCTGAATATCAGCAGAACAAATGACTGTAGCAAGTGTGTCGGTGATAGCGTTAATGCTCCATTGAGCAGCAGGGCCATTAGAGCAGAAATCCAGACAACCCAACGGATAAGGCGAATAATTTGGCGTGAGTAGGGAGGCTGGTCATGGTCGTGAAGAAACAAATTCCCCTGTCGTAATACAGGGCCGTGGTTGCGAAAAGCGAAGGTGAGTGGCAGTCCTGCGAATAACAGTAGTACCCAAAGGCTAGACATCATGATGTTCCTCCACCAAGCCGCATGTACTCCTTATAAATATTCTTCGAGTACCACATGCGGCGCGGTTCTCTCTCAGGTGAGAAGCCGGCATTGTACGAACCCAGGCATGACCAGTTGCTGCCACATATCTGTAGATGTTGCGCCAGTATCCAGGCTCCAATTTGGACGTTGAGGCATGGATTGGTCAGTAAGTCTTGCTCGTTTTTGATTATGCCCAAGCGTTTTAGTCTAGGAAGTTGTTGGGTGTTAATCTGCATCAAGCCATAGTCACGGCTGGATATTTTGCCCGCCGTGCGGTTGATGCCGATAGCATTGGGGTCAAGTGAACTTTCCCTGACCGCAATAGCTCGCAAGAGTTGTGCGTTAATGTGATATCGAGCGCCAGCTTCATCAAAACACCAGGCTTGAGCTGGTGCTGCAAGGCATAACATCACACTGCCAAATAGAGCGATAAGGGAAAGTTGCATAAAGCCTCCTTAGCTCTGGCTAATGAAAATAAGCGTATTGTTACCGGTTGAACCCGAGTCAGCCGTACATTGCTGCACTGCTTTTGCAGACGTTAATGGACCTGATGTTGACGTTCCGTTCACTTTTGTTGTCACCACATTTGATGAAGAACTCAATGTAGTGGCGAGGACGGTACAAGCATCTTGTGGAATACCGGCAGTCGTTAGCGAGAATCCAGATTTCTGGCCACCAGAAGAGGTTACTGGCGTGAGGGTGACCTCTCCCCCGTAGGTGTTCGTCAAACTGGCTGAACCAGAAGACGCAGTGCCAACCAGATTAAGACCAACAGGGGCGCCGCTAGCCATGACGATATAGGTGCCGGTCATATCAGATGATCCGCTGTAGGGATACTGTCCTGCATTTTTTAACAATCGGGGTGTTTTGGCCATCATTTCGTTATAGGAATTGAGTTC
>NZ_CAWQAF010000061.1:0-1871 GCF_963892745.1 Yersinia sp. Marseille-Q3913
GAACTGAAAGCGGTAACATTATGTTTTTTAATTATATTTTTCATTTCAAAGTAGGGCTGGCCTCGCTTAATTCCCAGGAACTTTGCTTCTTTATTCAAGGCCGCGCAGGCACCATCATTATTTGTAAGGACAATCACCGGCTTGCCTTTCAGGTCGGGCCTGAAAAGTTGCTCACATGCGCAATAAAACGCATTAGCATCACACAATAGGTACATTACTTTGTCCGGTGGATGGCATAAGTTACAACGCCAAAAATCTCCAGTTGATCTGGCTCGACATAAATCGGGCTGTAGGCTGGATTCATGGGCATTAAACACAGAGTAGGGCGGGTACATAGTTGTTTAACGGTAAATTCTCCATCTAAAGCTGCGATAACAATATCGCCATGTTCTGCTTGAAGAGATTTGTCGACCACAAGAAGATCGCCAGAAAGGATGCCCGCTTGAACCATCGATTCCCCCTGTGCGATCAAATAGAACGTAGACACAGGATGAAGCACGCAGTAATCGTTTAGATCTAAGGATTGTTCAATATAGTCCTGGGCTGGAGAGGGAAATCCGGCCACACAGTGATCGGCAAATAATGGAATAGTTGAAGTTGGTAAATCTATGCCCGCTGAGGATAGGAATTGAATTTTCATTGTGTGGCTCATTATTATAACTGTACATATATACAGTTATAATAGCCGGAATTATCTCAATAGCAAGCAAGAGAACTACGCCACATCAGGTCTTCGACATAACATAATAATTTCAGAACAAATTAACTTCGGGCTATTCCTGCAATTTTCGGTATACGCATTTTCTAATTCTCCCGCCCCGCTAAACAGTTCCACCGCCAGGCATGACAACAAGTGTGCGCTATCGCCGTCTACTACATCCGTTCTCACTCCCTGCGGTCGTTGCGCTGCGGCTTTGCAGACGCACTTGCAATCACGCTTATCTGGCAGAGGTCCTGACGCTTTACGGCGCGAGAAACAGAAAACTCGCGATTAACAGCAAAGGGGAATACACCAGATGAAAATTCATAACGCCGAAATACCTAGCAACTCATTGAATTTAAGCCACCTGTTCTCACGTTCACCACTTCGAAACCTGTTTGATTCCTCGAACCGTCGGCCAGGCGTGTCAGCTACTCAGTATCGGAAAGAGTTTGTTTCTATTTTCAAATACTTGGCCCCACATCATCACCGCTTTGATGTGTTTCGTGATTTTGTTCATGCAGCTGCTATCGCTATTCAAAATGCATTTTTAAAGTCTGATGAGTTAGAGCAAGAATATTTTGTAATTGAAAAACGCTTAGGCAAAGAGAATATGAGTCAGTTATCTCAATTGCTAGGGTGTGTTATTGGTGCTTTGGACTCAGAACCGAGTGACTTTCTGGGGAGTCTCTATATGGAATTAGAGTTGAGTGCGTCCAGTTTAGGTCAATTCTTTACCCCTCATTCATTATCGAAAATGATGGCAGCTTTAACGATGTCTGACGCAGTACAGAACTTAAACAGACGTCCCTTTATAACTTACAATGAACCAGCATGTGGGGCCGGTGGGATGGCTATTGCAGCAGCGATGTATATGCGTGAAAACGGGTATAACCCCCAAGAGCAAATTTTTATGGTTTGTACAGACATTGATGGCATGGTGGCTGATATGTGTTACATCCAATTATCGTTGCTGGGTATCCCTGCCCAGGTTATTACCGGTAATACACTCACACTGACAGTGAATAGAACTTTCCACACTCCTTTTTGGTATCTGGGGGGGTGGGAAGAAAAGTTAAAACACGCTGAGGCTGTTGAGCGGATGATGAAGATATTATCTAGCCTACAAGCCGCTTAATACTTTAAATACAAAGTGATATATAGAAGTCAT
>NZ_CAWQAF010000062.1:0-1869 GCF_963892745.1 Yersinia sp. Marseille-Q3913
GCATAGGCCGTTCCCCTAGTCTGATAACCCGGAGCGAATGTCATGAGCAATTTTAATATCGTCCAGGGGAACTGAGTTTATGTCAGTTACATAACATGCATGATTGGCCTGCGCGGTTTAATGTAGATGGATATGCCCTAGACTGCGAGCAGCTGGCGTGTCTTTAAGTTATTGGCTGGCCTGCCTAGAGCGGGCCTGTTTCCTTTATCCAGGGATGTGAGTACTGATTTTCCAGGCTACGGACATGACCTGCCTCGAACCGGCCATGTCCGAGGTGACAATATCGACACTATCCTCGTTTGCAGTCAGGCATACCGCCCTATGGGCGGGGGTTTTAAATAGATTTTGTGTCGTTTGGGGCTTACGCCGTAGCCCGAACGTAGCCGGGCCGCTGCGCCAGCAAGGGTTCGCTATGCCCGTATCCTCACCCGTTCGCACTCATCCACTCAGTGTTCTTCCCGTTGCCCGCTCGTTCAATATTCACTCGCTGGCCATCCAGTCCACTTCGCTCCTTCGCTTGCGCTGCGGCTTCCGGTAGCGCCCCTGCATCCTCCACTTTGCGCCCGTCTGTCGTGTCGGCACGGCGTAAGCCGGTGTTGTTATCCCACAACCTGCGGAGGAGTTTACATGAGCACGATTTCACCTGCTGTCTATGTCGGCACGTACCATAAATACAACTGTGGCAGCATTGCTGGCCAGTGGTTGGATCTGACTGATTTTGACAGTGAAGAGGATTTTTACGCCGCTTGCAGCAAGATACACTGCGACGAGTCTGACCCAGAGTTGATGTTTCAGGATTGGGAAGGAATACCGTCAAAGCACGCTTCTGAATCCCATGTTGACTGGACATTTATTGAAGCGTTCAGACAAGCTGGGGAAGAAGGGCGGAGCGAGGCATTTGTGGCTTGGGCTGAATACTCAGGAGAGTGTGATTTCGATAGATTTCAGGATGCATATATCGGGGAGGCGGGAAGTGAGGAAGACTACGCCCGCGAATACGTGGAGGAATCTGGTCTACTCAGTGAAGTTCCAGACTGTCTTCAGAATTATATCGACTTTGAAGCATACGCGCGGGATCTGTTTACCAGCGGCCTGACTTTTTATAATGGTTTTGTTTTCACATCCTGACACTGTAAAGCGGCAGGAAGAACCTTGCCGCTAAGGACATTTCATGCAACTCAAACCAGAAAGCCGTGACATCCTCAGACAGTATAAAAACCTGATCAATGAGCGTAGAAAGGCCAATGAACTGGACCCCGTCACTACCGCGCAGATTGTCGATTCAATGTGTGAATATTTAACGTGGCAGGCATCAGTTTACATTTGTAACCAATTTATCATTCAGGGTGGTAGTGGAAAACTCCCGGATGCATAAAGAACCAGGCAGGGGGGGCTGCCAAATGCCGAGCAAAACCCTGGCAGGCTTCGCCTGCCGTAATGCGCCTAACGGCGCTACGCGTACTGATTCTTAGCATATTTTTGATAGCTTATAGCGACTCAGTGAACCGCAGAATATCAATGGAAACAAATAGCTAAAATTTTATATCTGACTGTTATTTATTGAATTTATAATGATTGGTTTCATTATTCGACTGGTGAAAGTAGACCCAAAAACCTTGCTTGCCACCTCCGGCTGCTGACCGGCTGACGCCGTTCAACAGTCGAGCCACACTCCGCCAAGCAGTGGCTACGCCCCTGCAGTCTCCGCCGAACCCCTACAGGTTTCGGGCCATTCGGCTAGTGTCTGATGGATAACGTCAAATTCCACCCCGCAGCTGGCTATTGCCAGCGCCATCACCGCCCCGGCGATAACCCCTCCGGGGCTGCAAGGACGCCACGCCGTTTCGTCGTGTCGCGGTGTGTGCATTC
>NZ_CAWQAF010000063.1:0-1864 GCF_963892745.1 Yersinia sp. Marseille-Q3913
ATGTGTGCCGGGCATGCTCAGCAGCTCGGGGGTGAAAGTCCCCTGTCCAGCCTGATGGTGGCGAAGGACTAGTGAAGCGCAAGGGCGTCGTCGTGAGGCGGGGTCTGAAGGAAGCGTGGAGCAAAACCATGACCTGACGGACAGAAACCCGATATAAGGCCTACCCGACTGGCGGAGCAAGCATGTGATTGCGAAGGCCATAACCATCAAGAGCCGGGGTGGTAGATTGGGCAGGTGTGTGGTGAAAGCGGCTGAGCTTACCCCGGGAGGCCTGTCCGGCGTTCTGTATTCAGAACTGAGTGCATCGTAAGGTGCGCTGACCGGTGGACAGGAGTCAGCAGAGGGCATAGTAGGACGTGACGTCTGAAGGCCCGAACGGTAATGAGTGACGAGTATCAGCGGAGGTTCTGAACGGTCATGCAGCAGAAAACGCATCGCGGCCCTGAAGCCCGAAGAAGGGGTGAAGCCCCGGACGCCGGTTCCCGGGGGGCTGAAACCGGGCAGGCACCGACGACCAGAGAAAGTCCGTCGTCAACAGCGTGGCTGATGGAAGCCATCTGTGAACCAGTCAATCTCAGGCAAGCCCTGAAAAGAGTGAAGGCCAATAAAGGTGCGGCGGGAGCCGACGGCATGAGCGTAAGCGAACTGCCGGAGTACCTGAAACACCACTGGCCCGAACTGAAAGCGCAACTGCTGTCCGGCAGCTATCGCCCATCCCCTGTAAGAAGAGTGACCATCCCGAAACCCTGCGGCGGCGAACGTCTGCTGGGTATCCCGACGGTGGTGGATCGTTTTATCCAGCAGGCGATGATGCAGGTGTTGCAGATGCAGTGGGATGCGTCGTTCAGCGACAGCAGCTACGGGTTCCGCCCCGGGCGCTCTGCCCATCAGGCTGTGAAACAGGCTCATGAATATATTGGGTCCGGGTATCACTGGGTGGTCGATCTCGATCTGGAGAAGTTCTTCGACCGGGTGAACCACGATGTACTGATGAGCCGGATAGCGAAACGGGTGTCGGATAAACGGGTGCTGTCACTTATCCGCAGGTTCCTGAATGCAGGCGTGATGGAAGCCGGTCTGGTAAGGCCGGTGACAGAAGGGACGCCGCAGGGCGGCCCGCTGTCGCCGTTGTTATCGAATCTGCTGCTGGATGACTTCGATAAGGAACTGGAGAAACGCGGCCTGAAGTTCGCCCGTTATGCAGACGACTGTAATGTGTATGTGAAAAGCGAACGTGCAGGCAATCGTGTGATGGCGGGGCTGACGCACTGGCTGAGCCGTAAACTGAAGCTGAAGGTGAATGCGAAGAAGAGCGCAGTGGCGCATCCGGAGTCGCGTAAGTTCCTGGGTTACAGCTTCATAAGGGGCAGGAAAGTGTGGTGCGTGGTGTCGCGGGGATCGGTGAAGCGGTTCAAAACGCGGATAAGGGAACTGACGGGACGTAACACGGGCAGAAGCCTGGAGCAGCTAATCGAGCCGTTAAAGCGATATATGACGGGCTGGAAAAGCTACTACAGGCTGAACGAGTGGCCATCGCTGATAAGAGAGCTGAACGGGTGGATAAGGCGCAGGCTGCGGAGTGTCCTCTGGAAACAGTGGAAAACGGGCGGCAAGCGTTATAAAGAGCTGCACAATCGCGGGGTTAGCAAAGACCTCGCGGCGCAGACGGTGGGAAGTTGCCATAAACAGTGGCGGGTGAGCTGTAGCCCGGCGCTGAACATAGCACTTCCCAATAACCTGTTCGTCAGACTGGGCCTGCCAGAGTTATAGGAAGGCGACGATCAACATAACCGAACCGCCGTATACGGACCCGTATGTACGGTGGTGTGGGAGGAGGCTGGTTGTGAGATCAGCCCCTATCCCG
>NZ_CAWQAF010000064.1:0-1859 GCF_963892745.1 Yersinia sp. Marseille-Q3913
CTGGCGCTCACACGCGGGGACTTTTACCTGAATGCCGCCCAGCCTTATGTGTCACTGGCCACCCTCAAGCAGCGCCAGGCCAAAGCCGAGCGCGGTCCCGGTGCCCCGTCCAAGAAAGTGGTCACTCATCGCCTGGTGCCCCTGTCAGACAGCCATTACGTCAACCAGCTGAACAGCATGGTAGCTACATTGCGCATTCCACTTGAGCGCAAAAATAAACGTACCGGCCGTCTGGAGCCCGCCCGCCTCTGGGAGGTAACGGATCGCACCGTGCGCACCTGGCTAAATGATGCCGTAACACGGGCCGCCGCCGATGGGGTAACGTTCTCGGTACCGGTGACACCGCACACCTTTCGTCACAGCTACGCCATGCACCTGCTGTACGCCGGGGTGCCACTGAAAGTGTTGCAAAGCCTGATGGGACACAAAAGCCTGAAATCGACTGAAGTTTACACACGGATATTTGCGCTGGACGTGGCGGCACGCCATCGGGTGCAGTTCTCAATGCCGGGGCAGGACGCCGTGGCCATGCTGAAACAACAGGAAGTTTGAATAAAATTGCTTTAAGCAATAATGCAGTTATAAACAATAAGTATCCATAATCCGCCAGAAGCGAGGCTGTTGTGAAATTTTCTTATCGTAATGGGTTTGATCCAGACTACAAAAATGAGCCAATTAAACAGGATGCCCCTGACTGGCTAAAGTCTTTATTCTTTCTTAAAGTACTCGATAACCTTATTTTTGTTGACGGAGATAGCCGTGTCCAAAATACAGAAAACAAACCTCTGGGAATAAAAGCATTAATAGAAAGAATATGCGCTGAAAATGGTCATGAAACAGATCAAGAAGACTTTGATTCATTTTATTGTTATGAATCTTTAAAGACGAGAATACAACATCTAGAGTGGTATAAATTTTACGATACAGTAGAAATTATCGGGCAGATATTAAAAGAAATTGAAGGTGAACAAACTTTTTCTTGGGCTAAGAAAACCTACGAAGAGTTCAGCTATGCATCTTACCGACAAAAAGTTAACGATCTGTTTTCCATGCATAAGATAGAATGGAAGCTGAACGAATCAAGTACCTTAGAAACGCCGCTGCCTCATGATTTAGAGCTCAGGGTTAATCAGACAGATTCGTCCCTTAAAGACAAGTTCGAACCTGCCAGAAAACATTATGCGAAAGCACGTGCTTTCACTCTCGGTTCACAAAAAGACCCAGAGAACTCGATCAAAGAGTCGATCAGTGCCGTTGAAAGCGTATGCCGTACATTATATCCGACCGCCTCCACACTGGGGGATGCGCTAAAAATAATGAAGAAGGAAAGTTCTATTTCCCCCTTACTTATCATCGTAATAGAAAAGTTTTACGCCTACACGAACGCTGAACCTGCGGTCAGGCACGGGAGCAACAAGGTATCCTCGGTTCTTGAATATGATGCTGAGTTAGCACTTCACATATCAGCAGCCTTCATACGAACCATTATTCAGAGAAAATCCGAGGATAATATCTAACGTAGGATTACGCTACGCGATTTCTTGGGATGCTTTACCGCCATGTTTAGACAGAATTAAAGCAGCGCAATTTGTGAGCGGTATACCCTAATGTCATAGATAAAATTATGGTCATTTCCCCATTGGATCATTACTTATCTGTCATGTACATTATGATCATCACCTAAACGTCACTTGTGGATAAAAAATGTACATTCACGGCTATCTCCGCGCCTCGACGAAAGAGCAAGACGCCTTCCGGGCCAAAAACCGTATGAAAACCTTTGTGGAAGAAAAAGGTTTTCGGATGGCCAGCTGGTACACCGAAAATGTGTCCGGGGCTTCACTCCAGCGGCCAGAACT
>NZ_CAWQAF010000065.1:0-1785 GCF_963892745.1 Yersinia sp. Marseille-Q3913
ATCAGACAATCTGTGTGGACACTGCGCAATGCGTATCGTGAGGTAAGGAGGTGATCCAACCGCAGGTTCCCCTACGGTTACCTTGTTACGACTTCACCCCAGTCATGAATCACAAAGTGGTAAGCGCCCTCCCGAAGGTTAAGCTACCTACTTCTTTTGCAACCCACTCCCATGGTGTGACGGGCGGTGTGTACAAGGCCCGGGAACGTATTCACCGTAGCATTCTGATCTACGATTACTAGCGATTCCGACTTCATGGAGTCGAGTTGCAGACTCCAATCCGGACTACGACAGACTTTATGTGGTCCGCTTGCTCTCGCGAGTTCGCTTCACTTTGTATCTGCCATTGTAGCACGTGTGTAGCCCTACTCGTAAGGGCCATGATGACTTGACGTCATCCCCACCTTCCTCCGGTTTGTCACCGGCAGTCTCCCTTGAGTTCCCACCATTACGTGCTGGCAACAAAGGATAAGGGTTGCGCTCGTTGCGGGACTTAACCCAACATTTCACAACACGAGCTGACGACAGCCATGCAGCACCTGTCTCACGGTTCCCGAAGGCACTAAAGCATCTCTGCTAAATTCCGTGGATGTCAAGAGTAGGTAAGGTTCTTCGCGTTGCATCGAATTAAACCACATGCTCCACCGCTTGTGCGGGCCCCCGTCAATTCATTTGAGTTTTAACCTTGCGGCCGTACTCCCCAGGCGGTCGACTTAACGCGTTAGCTCCGGAAGCCACGCCTCAAGGGCACAACCTCCAAGTCGACATCGTTTACAGCGTGGACTACCAGGGTATCTAATCCTGTTTGCTCCCCACGCTTTCGCACCTGAGCGTCAGTCTTTGTCCAGGGGGCCGCCTTCGCCACCGGTATTCCTCCAGATCTCTACGCATTTCACCGCTACACCTGGAATTCTACCCCCCTCTACAAGACTCTAGCTTGCCAGTTTCAAATGCAGTTCCCACGTTAAGCGCGGGGATTTCACATCTGACTTAACAAACCGCCTGCGTGCGCTTTACGCCCAGTAATTCCGATTAACGCTTGCACCCTCCGTATTACCGCGGCTGCTGGCACGGAGTTAGCCGGTGCTTCTTCTGCGAGTAACGTCAATCAATCGTGCTATTAACACGACTGCCTTCCTCCTCGCTGAAAGTGCTTTACAACCCGAAGGCCTTCTTCACACACGCGGCATGGCTGCATCAGGCTTGCGCCCATTGTGCAATATTCCCCACTGCTGCCTCCCGTAGGAGTCTGGACCGTGTCTCAGTTCCAGTGTGGCTGGTCATCCTCTCAGACCAGCTAGGGATCGTCGCCTAGGTGAGCCATTACCCCACCTACTAGCTAATCCCATCTGGGTTCATCCGATGGCGTGAGGCCCGAAGGTCCCCCACTTTGCTCTTGCGAGGTCATGCGGTATTAGCTACCGTTTCCAGTAGTTATCCCCCTCCATCAGGCAGATCCCCAGACATTACTCACCCGTCCGCCGCTCGCCGGCAAAGTAGTAAACTACTTCCCGCTGCCGCTCGACTTGCATGTGTTAGGCCTGCCGCCAGCGTTCAATCTGAGCCATGATCAAACTCTTCAATTTAAGATTTGTTTGATTTGCTGCTAATAAAAGCAGCGATGCTCAAAGATTACTTTCTGCAAATATGCATTCGAACCGAAGTTCAAATGTGTACTGCTTTGGTCACTCTTCAAGACTTTGATATTGCTTCTGCCTGCCGAAACAGGCTTCGATATCGTCTTGCGAGTGCCCACACAGATTGTCTGATAAATTGTTAAAGAGC
>NZ_CAWQAF010000066.1:0-154205 GCF_963892745.1 Yersinia sp. Marseille-Q3913
ATAAAGTGATAACGCTATAATGATTTTAACGTGACACAGAATTCTGAACGCTCTCCTTATAACGCCCGATGGACTACATCGGGCGTTTTGTATTTCAGCGACAGTGTCACTGCCGCTGAAATAAGTTGTCACTCTGAAATGAATAAACGTCAGGTATTCATTGACCATCGCATCCAGAAAGACATTATCACCGGAAGCTTGGGATTAATTACTGCCAAATACGCGGTTTTCTTGCTCTGCTACACGGATAAACGTAGTGCGTTTGGTCAGCTCTTTTAAGTGTGAAGCACCGACGTAAGTACAGGCTGAACGCAGGCCGCCCATGATGTCACGTACTGTGTTATCAACCGAGCCACGCAATGGCAATTTAACGGTTTTGCCTTCGGCTGCACGATACTCAGCAACACCACCTACATGGCGTTTCATAGCAGATTCAGAGCTCATACCGTAGAACAGCATGAACTTCTCGCCATTCTCTTCAACAACGCGGCCTTCACACTCATCATGTCCAGCCAGCATACCACCCAACATAACAAAATCAGCACCGCCGCCGAACGCTTTTGCCACATCACCCGGTACTGAACAACCGCCATCACTGACAATCTGTCCACCCAGACCATGCGCCGCATCAGCACACTCGATAACAGCGGATAGCTGTGGATAGCCAACCCCAGTTTTCACTCGCGTAGTACAAACTGAACCTGGCCCAATGCCAACTTTAACAATATCAGCGCCCGACAGGATCAGCTCTTCTACCATCTCGCCAGTGACCACATTACCCGCACAGATCACTTTATCCGGGCAAGCTTCACGGGCTCTTTGCAGGAAAGCGACAAAATGTTCTGAGTAGCCGTTGGCCACATCGATACAGATGAATTTTAAGGCGGGTGATAACGCCAAAATTTGTTTCATTTTGTCGAAATCAGTAGAAGAGGTGCCCGTGGAGACCATAACATGGCGCAGTACTGATTCAGGAACACGTTTCACAAACTCGCCCCACTGCTCAACAGTGTAGTGCTTATGAACCGCGGTAAGGACATCGAATGAGGCCAAAACTTCAGCCATGCGGAAGGTGCCAACAGTATCCATATTAGCGGCGATGATAGGTACACCGGACCAATTCCAACCTGAGTGTTTGAAGGTAAACTGGCGCTCAAGTTCCACTTCAGAGCGGCTTTTCAGTGTTGAACGTTTAGGGCGGATTAATACATCTTTGAAACCTAACTTCAAACCTTCTTCAATACGCATGGCTTATTATTCCTGGTTAGTGGCGATAGATCGCAAAATTGATCGGGCGTAAATCACGCCATCCCAGTGAAGCTATCATACGCATGAATAATTCTTCGGCAAGACTGCGAATTCACCTTTATTTACGCTACAATCCCACAAATTATCTGAAGAGTCGCAACCACGCGTCCGTTGATATACCGACTTCACGTATTTCTCCACTCAGTTCAAACAGAATGCACTCCTTGCTATGCCTGACCACCTGCTTTCAGATACAATTCGGCCACTCACTAACAGCATGCAAGGTTAGGCAATGACCTATATTGTGGCCCTCACCGGCGGAATTGGCAGCGGCAAAAGCACCGTAGCAAATACATTCGCTAATTTTGGTGTGCCCCTTATTGATGCTGATATCATTGCCCGCCAAGTCGTTGAACCGGGAATGCCAGCATTAGCAGCTATTGCTTCCCACTATGGCAAAACTATTTTGCGAGCTGACGGCACATTAGATCGTGCAGCATTGCGCGAAAAAATTTTCAGTGAGCCGCAGGAAAAAGCATGGTTAAATTCATTATTGCATCCGCTCATTCAGCAAGAAACTCAGCGCCAATTTGCAAAGATAGATACACCATACGTACTTTGGGTTGTCCCACTACTGGTTGAAAATGGTTTACACCACCGAGCCAATCGTGTGTTAGTGGTAGATGTTACACCTGAAATACAGCTCGCTCGAACGATGGCAAGAGATGGTATTACCCGCCAACAGGCAGAACATATTTTAGCATCACAGGCTTCGCGACAGCAGCGGCTGGCCTGTGCTGATGACATTATTGACAATAGCGGCGATCCATTAATTATCGCCCCGCAAGTTGCTTCATTACACCAGCAGTACTTAAAATTAGCAGCAGCGGCCCAACAGGATCTACATCAATGAGTGACCTCACCTCAACAATACTATTTGAACACCCGCTCAATGAAAAGATGCGCACCTGGCTGAGAATGGAGTTTTTACTACAACAACTAGCAAGCCAGTGTTCATTAGATAACATCGCCAGTGCGTTAACATTTTTCCGCACTGCATCAGATTTAATTGATGTTCTTGAGCGCGGTGAAGTGCGTACTGATTTGCTCAAAGAGCTTGAGCGCCAACAACAGAAATTGCAGCAATGGAGTGATATGCCCGGCGTTGATATGTCGTTAATGGATACCCTGCGCAGTCAGCTAAAAAGCCGGGCATCAGTATTAATGTCAGCACCACGTATTGGGCAAGCATTGAAAGAAGACCGCTTAATCAGTGTTGTTCGCCAGCGGCTGAGTATTCCCGGCGGTTGCTGTAGTTTTGATTTACCCACTTTACACACTTGGTTGCACCAGCCGCAGGAACAGCGCAATCAGCACATTGGTAAATTGCTGGCAAGCTTAGTTCCACTCAATCAGTCGCTGACCCTCATTTTAGACTTAATCCGCCAGACTGGCCCATTACGCCCACAAATCAGCTTGAATGGCTTCTTCCAAGATAACGCCGAAGGTGCAGATCTGCTCCGATTACGTCTGCCGCTAGATCCCCAGCTATACCCGCAAATTTCTGGCCATAAAACACGATATGCCATTCGCTTCTTACCACTCGACAGTGAAAATGGTACTGTGCCAGCTCGTTTATCGTTTGAATTAGCCTGCTGCTGATTTAGTTATAATTATACCTAATGGATTTCAAGGGGTAGGAAAGTGACAAGTTCATTCACCTGCGACTTGAAAGATAGAGGGTAGAGAAAGATTTTGAGGAGAGAACATGGAACCCGAAGTCATCGAGGTTAACTGCCCAACTTGTGGGAAAATCGTAGTTTGGGGTGAACAAAGCCCGTACCGCCCTTTCTGCTGCAAGCGTTGCCAGCTTATTGACTTAGGTGAGTGGGCGGACGAAGAAAAACGTATTTCCAGTAGTGGCGAGTTATCTGACAGTGACGAATGGAGCGAGGAAGAACCCCCTAAGCACTGATGCTCATACCAAAAATGGAGCAAACTATGTTGCTCCATTGAGGTTATAACGCGGCGCTATGCAGTGAGTAGTTCGATGATTGCTGCATTCGCGGGTGGAAACTCTTCCGCCAACAATTCAGATTGTCTCACCCAGCGCATCGGTTGCCCTTCGCGACCAAAAGGTTCTCCGTCCCACGCTTCGACCATATAGAAGGTTAATGTCACAATACGATCAGTAAAAGTATGCTCTAGCACTTTGAGTAGCGTCGCCTTCTGCACCACAATTCCGGTCTCTTCCAACAGTTCACGTTTTAAGGCCAGTTCCGGCGTTTCACCCTGTTCAATTTTCCCGCCAGGGAACTCCCAAAAACCCGCCATATGGGAGTCAACAGCACGCCGGGTAATAAAAATCTCTTGCTGGGCGTTGCGAATAATCCCTACCGCAATATGCAAATGTTTCAATTCTTTTTCTCCTCATCAGAGAGCTGACTCATGTGACCCCCCGCTTACTTGTCCTAAGGTAGCTCGACAAAAAAACAAAATAAAAGGACGGTGTTTAGCCGCCCTTATTGTCAGTGTGACCGTGGCCTAAATATTACTGTAGGCTACCGTGACACTGTTTGTACTTTTTGCCTGAGCCACATGGACACGGATCGTTACGACCCACTTTGCGCTCAAGGTTGGCGGCAACATTGATCTCGTCCTGTGACATCAATGCGCTGTTGTCAGACTGATGGCTCAGTTGCTGCTGTTTAGCCAAACGCTCAGCTTCTTCACGACGCTGTACTTCCAGCGCCTCTACCTCTTCAGGCATCCGCACCTGTACTTTGCTCAGCACGCTAATCACTTCATATTTCAGTGATTCCAGCATGGCGGCAAACATAGCGAAGGATTCACGCTTATATTCTTGCTTAGGATCTTTTTGCGCATAACCACGTAAATGGATACCTTGACGCAGGTAGTCCATCGCAGCCAAATGCTCTTTCCACAAGGAATCAAGTGTTTGCAACATCACGCCTTTTTCGAAGTTGCGCATCATTTCAACACCAACAACTTCCTCTTTGCGGTGATAAACTTCGATCGCCTGTTGAAGAATACGCTCACGTAGTGTCTCTTCATGCAGTTGCGGCTCATCTTCCAGCCATTTTGCAATTGGCATATCAAGATCGAAATCATTCTTCAGACGCTGCTCTAGCCCTTCAACATCCCACATCTCTTCCAGTGACTGGGTTGGAATGTAGCCATCAATAACCGTTTTAAAGACATCTTCACGGATACTGTTGATGGTTTCGCTAACGTCGGACACATCTAACAACTCGTTACGCTGGCTGTAGATAGCGCGACGCTGGTCACTGGCAACATCATCATATTCCAGTAATTGTTTACGAATATCGAAGTTACGGCTTTCAACTTTACGCTGTGCATTAGCAATGGCCTTGGTTACCCATGGATGCTCAATGGCTTCGCCCGGTTTCATACCCAGTTTACGCATCATGCCAGACACACGGTCGGAGGCAAAAATACGCATCAACGCATCTTCCATAGACAGATAGAAGCGTGAAGAACCCGCATCACCCTGACGACCCGCACGACCACGCAACTGGTTATCGATACGGCGTGACTCATGGCGCTCAGTACCAATAATGTGCAAACCACCGGAGGCCAGAACCGCATCATGACGAACCTGCCATGCCGCTTTGATGGCTGCGATTTGCTCTTCAGTTGGATCTTCGAGCAAGGCAATCTCACTCTGCCAGCTGCCACCTAACACGATGTCAGTACCACGGCCGGCCATGTTGGTTGCGATAGTGACCGCACCCGGTTGGCCCGCTTGAGAAACGATATCCGCTTCCATTGCGTGGAATTTGGCGTTCAGAACTTTATGTTCAATACCCGCTTTAGTTAACTCAGCGGATACCACTTCAGATTTCTCAATCGAGATAGTCCCGACCAATACAGGCTGACCATTGGCGGTACGCTCACGGATATCTTCAATGATCGCGCCGATTTTTTCCTGCTCGGTCATATAGACCAAATCAGCCAAATCCTTACGAATCATTGGACGGTTAGTAGGGACAACAATGGTATCCAGCTTGTAGATTGAGCTAAATTCAAATGCTTCGGTATCTGCTGTACCGGTCATACCGGCCAATTTTTCGTACAAGCGGAAGTAGTTCTGGAAGGTGATGGAAGCCAGCGTCTGGTTCTCATTCTGAATTTCCACGCCCTCTTTGGCTTCAATAGCCTGATGCAGACCATCTGACCAGCGACGCCCTTGCATGGTACGACCAGTGTGTTCGTCAACGATGATAACTTCGCCGTCTTTCACAATGTAATCAACATCGCGGGTAAACAGCACATGCGCGCGCAGCGCTGCCGTTACGTGGTGCATCAACATGATGTTAGTTGGAGAATATAGTGACTCCCCCTCTTCCATAATGCCCGCTTCTACCAACATTTGCTCAATCAGAATCAAACCACGTTCTGTCAGGTGAACCTGACGTGATTTTTCGTCCACTGAGAAGTGGCCTTCACCCTGGAAGGTATCTGAGTCCTCTTTTTCCTGACGAATCAGTTTTGGAATCAGTTTGTTAACCCGAATATACATCTCGGAGCTATCTTCGGCTGGGCCAGAGATAATCAGCGGAGTACGGGCTTCATCGATCAAGATGGAGTCAACCTCATCTACCAGCGCATAATGCAGCTTACGCTGTACACGCTCTTCAGGGCTGAATGCCATGTTATCGCGCAGATAGTCAAAACCGTATTCGTTGTTCGTACCGTAAGTGATGTCAGCAGCATAAGCCGCACGCTTGGCCGGTGCCGTCATATTCGGCAGGTTGATACCAACACTCAGACCAAGGAACTCGAACAATGGACGGTTATTTTCGGCGTCACGTTGAGCCAAATAGTCGTTGACGGTAACCACGTGAACACCACGACCACTCAACGCATTGAGGTAAGCGGGCAGCGTTGCTGTCAGCGTTTTACCTTCACCAGTACGCATTTCGGCGATGCAACGCTCATTCAGTACCATCCCGCCGAGTAGCTGTACGTCGAAGTGACGCATACCAAACACACGTTTACTGGCCTCGCGCACCACAGCAAACGCCTCAGGAATCAAGGTTTCTAGCACCGCACCTTTTGCCAGGCGCTCACGGAATTCGTCTGTTTTGGCGCGTAATTCAGCGTCAGTCAGTTTTTCAACTTCAGGTTCCATGCGGTTGATTAGCTCAACCACTTTGCGCATACGGCGCAGAGTGCGATCATTACGGCTGCCAAAAACTTTGGTTAATAATTTGATTAGCATAATTCTTAATATCTCTTACAAGACCACCAAACCGGCGGTCAAAGGTTACATAAAATGAGGATAAAAAAGGGAATAATTAGCTGAAATTGGCAGGCCCGGCGCGGATGCCTTGCACTTGTGCAAGCCAAAGCCCAGGTTTGTGTAACGAAAGAACAGGCCGCTTAACCTGCTCGGTATAGCGAATGATAGCGGGTGGCTTAAACTCGTGCGTCAGGAGGGCATTCAGTGTATTCAGCAACGCAAGCTGCTGAATTTGTGATGATTCTATCTGCTCGACCTCTGCAACTTCCTGCACTCGGGCATAAGCCGCTTGAGGTGCCAGCGCAAATGAGAGGTGACGAATAACCGTCCGCAGTGCATGCTGTTGCCAGTAGTCTACGCTGATTGAAGGGCGGCGATGTATATCATGCAGCAATGCTAAACTGCTAAAGTTTGTCGCAGCATGATTCTGACGGCTTTGGCTTGACGATGTATTAGGTATCGCGGTTTGATCTGGCACGCCAGACAGATTTGAAGGCACACCAAGACTCGCCGCGACCATCCCTAATAAGAGATGCGGCCAGAAATAACGTCTACCAAATTGTCGCCAACGATTTAGAATACCGATCACGAGTTTAAAATCCGCCGGAGCCTTGTCAATGCGTGAAAACCGCCCACAATTATTAGATGTTCTGTTCGATGATGCGGTTGCAGCAGAAAACGGACCGCTACATAACGTACAACAACGCGCGACTGCACTGTTAAAACTTAACCGTGCGGTAAAAGGATTACTCCCTTCACAATTACAGCCGTGGTGCCGTGTCGCTAACTATCGACAGAGTGTTTTAGTGCTAGAAACCGCGAATGCCAGTTGGTTAATGCGCTTACGCTATGAGCAACCCGCTTTACTTTCTGCACTACGAGCGCAAATTCTACCATCATTGTCTTCAATCGACATCAGGATTAATCCATCGTTAATGGCTAAGGGTCATAACATGACGCAAGATGCCGTAAAATCGTCGGAAAATCTTGGGAAATCTCCGCCATTACGTCACTTAAGTTTGGAAAGCGCTAAGGAATTAAGAGGATTAGCGAGCCGTAGCCCTGAAAAACTGAGGATAATATTGGAACGATTAGCTGCGTTGGCCGGAGAGAGTGCCAACGCAACCAAAAGTGATGGTGATAAATAGCCTTAGTAAGCTAATACCGTAGACGGTGCTTTGAATGCCAATGGCATTTCGGCTTCGTCTTGGAACGTCACAAATTCCCAAGCTTCTTGCTTAGCTAACACAGCCTGCAATAGCTTGTTATTTAAGGCATGACCCGACTTGTACGCAGTAAATGCGCCAATAATATTATGACCACACATAAACAGGTCGCCAATCGCGTCCAGCATTTTGTGACGAACAAACTCATCTTCGAAGCGCAGGCCATCTTCATTTAATACGCGGTAATCATCAACCACGATGGCACAATCGAAACTACCGCCCAGGCACAAACCACGGGACTGTAGATACTCGATATCACGCATAAAACCAAAAGTACGCGCTCGACTGATTTGGCGGACGAATGAATCGGCCGAGAAATCCAGACGGTAACGTTGAGTACTTGAGTCAATCGCCGGGTGATTAAAATCAATGGTAAAATCTAAACGGAATCCATTGAATGGAGACAATTCAGCCCATTTATCACCGTCTTCAACCCGCACTGTCTCTTTCAGACGCAGGAATTTCTTCGCAGAGTTTAACTCTTCGATACCAGCATCTAGCAGCAAATACACGAATGGACTGGCACTACCGTCCATAATCGGTACTTCGGGAGCGTTAACTTCAATAATAATGTTGTCAATCCCTAACCCTGCCAAAGCAGCGTTGAGATGCTCAACAGTAGAAATACGCACGTCATGCTCATTGACCAGGCAAGTACAGAGCATGGTATCACGCACGGATTTTGCATCTGCCGGGAAATCAACCGGTGGATTCAAGTCAGTGCGACGATAGATGACCCCGGTATTAGCCGGCGCGGGTCGCATTGTCAGCGTGACTTTTTTACCGGTGTGCAAACCGACGCCAGTCGCCTGAACAATACGTTTTAAAGTCCTTTGTTTGATCATCGTTTTATCTCGCAATGTTATCCATCCTACCGACCTAGCTTATAACAAGATCGGCGGGACAGTTTAGCACAAAGAGCGGAGATTCCAATATTTTCGGAAATTAGTCGGCTTGCTTGCGCAAAAATGCCGGAATATCCAAATAATCGGGCTCTTTATTGGTTTGAGCAGTTGGATCATTGACCACTTTAGCCGCAGGTTTAACTTCCTGAGGTAGAGGTGACATGCCATGCTGCTGGTAACGGTGGTCCATCACAGGCTGAGTCTGTTTGTTGGTAACCAGCGTGATTTCAGGACGTTTGTCCATGCCGATACCGGTCGCCACCACAGTGACACGTAATTCATCGTTCATTTCTGGGTCTAACGATGTACCGATAACCACGGTCGCATTGTCGGACGCGAATGCACGAATGGTGTTACCCACAGTTTCGAATTCATCTAAACGCAAATCAAAACCAGCAGTGATGTTGACCAACACGCCACGAGCACCAGATAGGTCGATATCTTCCAGTAACGGGCTGGAAATCGCCATTTCTGCTGCTTCTTCCGCACGATCTTCACCGCAAGCCACACCGGAGCCCATCATGGCATAACCCATTTCGGACATCACTGTGCGCACGTCAGCAAAGTCGACGTTCATCAGACCAGGGCGGGTGATAAGCTCAGCGATCCCCTGAACAGCGCCTTTCAGTACGTCGTTAGCCGCACCGAATGCATCCAGTAAAGAGATGCCACGACCCAGAACTTTCAGCAACTTATCGTTCGGAATAGTGATCAGTGAGTCCACATGTTTGGATAACTCAGCAATACCTTGCTCAGCGAACGCCATGCGTTTTTTGCCTTCAAAATTGAAAGGCTTGGTCACCACGGCAACTGTCAAAATACCCAGTTCTTTTGCCACTTCGGCCACAACAGGGGCAGCACCAGTACCAGTACCACCGCCCATACCTGCCGCGATAAAGACCATGTCCGCGCCTTCAAGGGCAGCACGCAGAGCTTCACGGTCCTCTTCGGCTGAATTGCGGCCCACTTCTGGGTTCGCGCCAGCACCGAGACCTTTGGTAATACCGCTACCAATCTGGATGGTTTGGCCAACAGCCGTCTTACGTAGCGCCTGAGCGTCTGTATTAACGGCGAAGAATTCAACACCTTCGATGCGCTCGCGCACCATGTGTTCGACGGCATTACCACCGCCACCACCGACGCCGATGACTTTAATCACCGCGTCATTGGTTAGTTCCATAGGTTCAAACATAGTTTCTCTCCGTTTTGTGCCTGTCGCTTCGAGATCAAAAAATATGTTCAGCTTGATCTCTTTGTTGAAACATTAAAACTCTTTTCTCAGCCAGCTATTGATACGTTTAAACCAATTGCCCACTGAGGCACGTTTTTCTACTTCTGACTCACCACTGAGATGAGACTCTTTACCATAATGCAATAGTCCAACAGCAGTGGAGTAATAAGGTTCCTGTGCATAATCCGTCAGCCCGGTGATATTGAGCGGTTGACCGATGCGAACTTGGGCATGGAACACCCGTTGTGCGCATTCAGCCAGACCATCAATTTGTGCCGCACCGCCAGTCAGCACAATACCGGCTGCCAGATGGTGCTTCACGCCTTGCTGACGCAGTTGCTCCTGCAATTGTAAAATCTCGTCGTTAACTAAATTCAGCAACTCGGTGTAGCGTGGTTCTATAACCTCAGCGAGCGTCTGTCTTTGCAGACTACGAGGAGGGCGTCCGCCAACACTTGGCACTTCTACACTTTCATCCTTGCTGACTATCGACCCGAGCGCACAGCCGTGTCGAACTTTAATCGCTTCCGCATCTGTTGGCGGTGTACCGAAGGCATAAGCTATGTCGCTGGTGACCACGTTCCCGGCGTAAGGGATCACTTTGGTGTGCCGTAATGCGCCACCGGTATAAACCGCCATATCCATGGTGCCACCGCCGATGTCGACCACACAGACACCCAGCTCACGTTCATCTTCCGTCAATACCGCATAACTTGCTGCCAAACCGGCGAAAATAAGTTGGTCCACTTTGAGGCCACAACGTTCCACCGCTTTGACGATATTTTTTGCCATATCGTTATGGCAGGTAATCAGGTGCACTTTGGCCTGCATCCGCACGCCAGAAAGACCAACAGGATTTTTGATGCCCTCCTGATAATCGATGGCATACTCCTGCGGAATAACGTGCAGGATACGATGCTCATCACGCACACGTACCGACTTCGCGGTATGCACTACGTTCTCTACATCTTCCTGAGTTACTTCTTCTTCTGAAATAGGAACCATCCCTATTTCATTCTGACAACTGATATGTTTGCCCGATAACGCCAAATAGACAGATGAAATTTGGCAATCTGCCATTAACTCAGCCTGATCGATAGCGCGCTGAACGCATTTCACTACCGATTCAAGGTCGTTAACCCCACCCTTATCCATGCCACGGGATGGGCAACTGCCTACCCCAATAATATTGACCATGCCATCGGGCAGAACTTCCCCTACCAATGCGGAGACCTTTGCCGTTCCGATCTCAAGACCTACTACCAGTTTTCTGTCCGTCGACTTGATCATTGTTGTTTTGCCTGTGCCTGATTCTGTTGCGGATTACTGTTCTGCTGGCCATTTATGGGTGGCTCACCACCCTGACTGCCGATGAATACCGGAGCCCAACCTATTGCCGCCCCTGTCTCATAGCGCAAATCTACATAACTGACGCGTTTATCTGGCTGCTGTTGCAACAACGGATATAACTCGATGAAACGCTGTAAACGCCCCATCCGGTCATCCCGACCCAGCTCCAGCCGAACATCATTATCTAAGGCCAACTGCCAAGAATGCCGGGCGCTCATCGCCGCCATTTTTAGCTGATACTTGCTGGCCGCTAACACCTTGCTCATTACCCGATAGCCTTCCAGAACATCCTGTTCACTGCCTTCCGGGCCATACAGTAGTGGCAGTTTCTGATTGCCAATTCGTTCAGAGGGCACACTGAATGACCGCCCCTGCTCATCAACCATATGCAAATCATTCCAGCGGGCAAAGGGCACATACTCCACCAGATGGATTTTCAGCTCATCCGGCCACTGTTTACGCACACTGGCCTGCTGAATCCAAGGTAACCGCTCAATCTGTTGCTGGATGATATTCACATCCTGCGTCATAAAGGTACCCGGTGCGCCCAATGCCAGAATCGCCTGGCGAATATCATCATTGGTGGTGTAATGGCGTTCACCGGTCACCACCAGTTTCGACAGCGGTAGTCGGCTGGCATCTTTCATCCAACCCACCACTACCCAACCGCCCCAGAGTATGGTCCCAAGCACCATCAGCAGGAAAACCATACCCGCCAATTGACCTCCGTTACTGCGCCGGGCTGCGGTGTTTTCCGCCGCACGTTCACGCGCATTCAGGGCAGCTTGCGACATCTCAGTCAGCCAACGTCAGAATTCGGGCCACCAACTGGGAGAAACTCAACCCATATTGGCGGGCTGCCATCGGCACTAAACTGTGGCTGGTCATACCCGGTGAAGTATTCACCTCAAGCAGGTAGAAATTGCCGTCGCTATCTTGCATGACATCAACACGGCCCCAACCGCTGCAACCCAGCGCCTGATAAGCCCGCAATGCCAATGCGGCTAATTGCTGCTCCAACTCAGTGTTCAGGCCGCTTGGGCAGAAGTACTGTGTCTCATCTGACAAATATTTGGCTTCATAGTCATAAAACACGCCGGGCGCTTGAATACGGATCGACGGTAAAACGTCATCACCGAGGATCCCAACGGTAAATTCCGGGCCACTCAACCATTTTTCAATCAGCACATCAGTGTCATGGCGGAACGCCTCAACCAGCGCGCCCTGTAGCTCATTGGCGTGATCCACCTTGCTCATGCCGACACTGGAGCCTTCATGGCTTGGCTTCACGATTAAAGGCAGGCCAAGCTTAGCGACACGTGCCGCCAATTCCTCTGACGAAAGTGTTTCAAACTGTTGACGATCCAGCGCGACATAAGGCGAAATCGGTAAACCCAGAGCTTGCCACACTAATTTAGTGCGCAATTTATCCATGGTTAAGGCGGATGCCATCACGCCGCTGCCGGTATAAGGCAGGCCCATAAACTCCAAAACGCCTTGCAAGGTGCCATCTTCGCCACCACGGCCATGTAAGGCGATAAAGACCTTATCAAAGCCCTGCGCTTTAAGCTGAGTTACCGGGAACTCTTTAGTATCAATACCATGGGCGTCGATACCGGCTTCTCGCAGACCCGCTAAAACGGCCTGACCGGATAGCAATGACACTTCACGTTCGGCAGAGGTCCCCCCCAGCAGTACCGCAACTTTCTCAGCCATGATGTTCCTCGTTTTTTATCTGTGGCTGCAATTTAAGCTCAGCCAATTTACGGGCAATTTTACCAATGTTACCTGCGCCCTGAACCAGAATCAGATCATCGCCATTCAGCACTTGCGCCAACACTTCTGGTACGGTTTCACTGTCTGAAACCAAAATCGGGTCTAATTTGCCACGGTTACGGATGGTTCGGCATAACGAGCGGCTATCAGCGCCAGGGATCGGCGTTTCACCCGCGGCATACACATCCAACATCAGCAAAACATCAACTTGCGATAGCACATTAGCGAAATCGTCATACAGGTCGCGGGTGCGGGTATAACGGTGCGGCTGGAAAACCATCACAATACGTTTATCCGGCCAACCAGCCCGTGCCGCTTTAACTGTGGCATCCACTTCCGTTGGATGATGACCGTAATCATCCACCAGCATCGCGCTGCCCTCTTTGCCGTTGACCGGTGCCAGTGGGAAGTTGCCAAGGAAATCAAAACGGCGACCCGTCCCCTGGAATCCTGCCAGCGCGCGCAGGATGTCATCGTCTTCAATGCCCTCTTCCGTCGCCACCGCAACCGCCGCTGCGGCATTCAGCGCATTGTGACGGCCCGGAGCATTCAGGGTCACCGTCATCAATGGCTTATCCAAGCGCTTGAGTGTGAAGTGCCCCTGTGGGCCTTCCTGACGATAACTGGCGATCTGCACATCGGCATCATCACTGAAGCCATAAGTGGTGATATGGCGGCCAACACGTGGCAACAACTCGCGCACCACAGGATCATCGATACACATCACGGCACGGCCATAGAATGGCAAATTGTGCAAAAAGTTAATAAATGTCTGTTTTAAGTTCTCGAAGTCGCCCTGGTAGGTATCCATGTGGTCGGCTTCAATATTGGTGACAATCGCCACCATCGGTTGCAAATGCAGGAATGATGCATCGCTTTCATCCGCCTCTGCTATCAGATAACGGCTAGAGCCTAAACGCGCGTGCGTACCCGCCGCTTTAACCAGCCCACCATTCACAAATGTCGGATCTAAACCCGCTTCGGCATAAATGCTGGAAACCATGGCTGTCGTGGTGGTTTTACCGTGGGTGCCAGCAACGGCAATCCCATGACGAAAACGCATCAATTCAGCGAGCATTTCTGCGCGGCGGATCACCGGAATACGCGCCTCGCGAGCCGCGACAACCTCGGGGTTATCCGCAGAAATTGCCGTTGAAACCACCACCACACTGGCATCCAGCACATTCTCTGGGCGGTGATGGAAATAGATCTGTGCGCCCAATGAAGCCAAATGCTGAGTTACCGGGTTAGGTGCCAAATCTGAACCGCTAATCTGATAACCTTCGTTTGCCAACACTTCAGCGATACCACCCATACCGGCACCACCTATGCCGATAAAGTGAATGTGCCGGACGCGGCGCATCTCGGGCACGATAGTACGTAGTTTCGCCAGTTGCTGTGTATTCACGTTTCTCTTCACTTTTTTGTCTGTTGCACATCCATGGCCAGCATTCGCTGCCAGCCATTCATTATCTCAATCTATTTCACTTACTGGCAGCGACCACTTCAGCCGCCACGCGCTCTGTCGCGTCAGGAATGGCCACGGTTCTTGCCCGTTCAGCCATCGTCAATAAAGTCGTGCGATCCCACTCAGCCAGTAGGCTGCTAACAGCTTGCGCGGTAAATTGCGGCTGCTCGATAATTTTGGCAGCGCCCGCTTTTTCCAGCGGCAAGGCATTCCAGTACTGCTGCCGATCTTTATGCTGAAATGGCACAAAAATCGCCGGTAACCCTGCGGCAGCCACTTCGCTGACGGTCAGTGCACCTGAGCGGCAAACCACCACATCAGCCCAGGCATAGGCGGCAGCCATATCATCGATAAACTCGACAACTTGATGTTTATCGCCCTGCCCTGCTTGCTGGTAAGCCTGCAGTACGTCGGGCAGCGCGCCTTTACCCACCTGATGCCAAACAGTTACCTGCTCACCCAGTGTCGCGGCAACCTGCGGCATGGTTTGATTCAGTACCCGTGCGCCCTGACTGCCACCAATAACCAATACGCGAATCGGCCCCTCACGGCCCGCCAGGCGCTCGGCTGGCAATGGTAATGCCAACACGTCGGTACGAACCGGATTACCCACCACATCGGCATCGGGAAATGCGCCCGGAAATGCCTGCAAAACCCGCTTCGCAATGCGCGCCAGCCAGCGGTTGGTCAAACCCGCAATACCGTTTTGCTCATGTAATACCACCGGGATACCACACAGCCATGCCGCTAAACCACCGGGGCCGGAAACATACCCCCCCATACCCAGCACCACATCAGGCTGATAATCACGCATGATTTTCTTCGCCTGACGAACCGCACGATAAATTCGCACCGGTGCCGTCAGTTGGGCCATCAGCCCCTTGCCACGCAAACCAGAAATCTGGATAAAATCGATCTCAATGCCATGTTGGGGTACCAATGACGCTTCCATTCGGTCTGCGGTGCCTAACCAACGCACCTGCCAGCCTTGCGCCATCAGATGATGTGCCACGGCCAATCCGGGGAAGACATGCCCCCCAGTGCCACCGGCCATCACCATTAAACGCTTGGTCTTCCCACTCATCGGGCACTCCTTACAAACGCCTGGGCTTTTGCCAAACGTGTTTCAAAATCAATACGTAACAACAGCACTATCGCGGTTGACATAATAATCAGGCTCGAACCACCGTAACTGATCAGTGGCAATGTCAAACCTTTGGTCGGCAACATCCCAGCCGCAGCCCCAACGTTAACCAGTGCCTGAAAACTAAACCAGACGCCGATCGAACAGGCCAAAAAGCCAGAAAATCGCTGATCTATCTCTAATGCGCGACGCCCAATGGACATAGCACGAAAAGCGACGAAGAATACCATTAACAATGCAAGAACCACACCGAAATACCCGAGCTCTTCACCTAAAATCGAGAAAATGAAATCGGTATGCGCTTCCGGTAAATACTCCAGTTTCTGCACTGAATTCCCCAGGCCCTGCCCCCAGAATTCACCGCGCCCAAAAGCCATCAGCGACTGAGTTAACTGGTATCCGCTGCCGAACGGATCAGCCCACGGGTTCCAGAATGAGGTGACACGACGCATACGGTAGGGTTCGGCAACAATCAGCAGACAAACCGCAAAGACACCAGAGCCGATAATCGCCAGAAACTGCCACATTTTGGCCCCAGCCAAAAACAGCATCGCCAGTGTGGTAACAAACAGCACCACCACGGTGCCTAAATCGGGCTGCGCCAGCAATAACACCGCCAGAATGACCATCACACCCATCGGTTTACAGAAGCCCCAAAAGTTGCTGCGGACCTCCTCAACCTTACGTACCAAATAGCTCGCCAAATAACAAAATAGCGACAGCTTGGATAACTCTGCGGGCTGAATACGTAGCGGCCCCAAAGCAATCCAGCGTGATGCCCCGTTGACCGAGCTACCCACAACCAACACCACCAGTAGCATCACAAGCGAAATCAATAACATAACATTACTGTAGCGCTGCCAGACCGCCATCGGGATGCGCAACGTCACCAGTGACAGACCGAACGCCAGCGCCAGATAGAGCGCGTCACGTTTAGCAAACAGGAATGGGTCACTGGCCAGACGCTGACCAATCGGCATTGAGGCCGATGTCACCATCACAAAACCGATAATCGCCAGACCGAATGTCAGCCACAGCAAGGTTCTGTCGTAAAGCACCATGCTGGTGGTGTCGCTCTCCCGCGATCCCATCACAAAATGCTTTACGCTGTTAAACAGCCCCAGCCCCGGCATACGCATCAGCCCAACTCCTCTGCCAGACGAGCAAACTCATCACCACGTTGCTCGAAGCTGCGGAATTGGTCCAGACTGGCGCAAGCAGGTGACAACAACACCATGTCGCCCGGTGCCAGACTCTTCGACAGCAGCACCATTGCCTGCTCCATTGTCTCGGTCAATTGGGAGACTTCAGGGCGCAGTTCAGCCAGTTCTTCACCATCACGGCCAAAGCAGTAAATCTTGATGTGGTTGCCTTGCAAAAAGCGCGTCAATCCAGAGAAATCAGCGGATTTGCCATCGCCGCCCAGCAATAAATGCAAGGTGCCATCCACCTGTAAACCATCTAACGCCGCTTCAGTGCTGCCCACGTTGGTGGCTTTCGAATCATTAATCCAGCGCACGCCATGGTGCTCAAACACCAGTTGAAAGCGGTGTGGCAGACCGGTAAATGTCGTCAATGCTTTCAAGCTGGATGAGCGCGGGATACCCACGGCATCAGCCAGCGCCAACGCCGCCAGCGCATTGGTGTAGTTATGACGCCCGGTGAGTTTCATCTCACGGGTATTCAACACTTTCTCACCCCGCACTCGCAGCCAGATTTCGCCCTGCTGCTTGTTGAGGTGGTAATCACCGACATCAACCCCAAAGCTGATGCAGCGGCTATCAGCACCACGCACCGGCATAGTCAGCGCGTCATCGGCATTCACGACACAAACTTTAGCGTTTTCATACACTCGCAGTTTAGCTGCGCGATATTGCTGCAAACCGAACGGATAACGATCAGTGTGATCTTCCGTGACGTTCAGTATGGTGGCCGCACTAGCCCGCAAGCTCGAAGTGGTTTCCAACTGGAAGCTGGATAGCTCTAACACCACTAATTGGTTCTCTTGTTTCAACAGCGTGAGGGCCGGAACGCCGATGTTGCCACCGACGCCAACCTGCCAACCCGCTGCTTTCGCCATCTCGCCTACCAAGGTGGTCACGGTGCTTTTGCCGTTAGAGCCAGTAATCGCTACCACCGGAGCTTGATTCTCACGGCAGAACAGTTCGATATCACCGACAATTTCAACGCCCGCATCAGCGGCATCACTTAACGCCGGATGCGCCAGTGCAATACCGGGGCTGGCGACAATTAAATCAGCATCTAACAGCCACTGCGCATTCAGGTCACCGACATGGCGCTCGATACTTTCGGGTAATTTATCCAGCCCAGCAGGGTTGATTCGGGTATCCATCACACGCGGCGTCACACCGCGCGCCATAAAGAAATCAACGCAGGAGAGGCCGGTTAGCCCCAGCCCGATAATGACGACTTTTTTACCCTGATAATCAACCATAATTACCGCACCTTCAGCGTCGCCAGGCCAATCAGCACCAGCATCAGCGAAATAATCCAGAAGCGCACGATGACTCGTGGTTCCGGCCAGCCTTTAAGTTCGTAATGGTGATGGATCGGCGCCATACGGAAAATGCGCTGCCCACGTAACTTAAAGGACCCTACCTGCAAGATGACCGACAGTGTTTCAACCACGAACACGCCGCCCATAATCACTAATAAGAACTCTTGGCGCAGCAATACTGCGATGGTGCCGAGTGCGCCGCCCAATGCTAACGAGCCGACATCACCCATAAAGACCTGCGCCGGATAGGTGTTAAACCATAGGAAGCCCAGCCCTGCGCCGACAATGGCGGTACAGACAATCACCAGTTCACCCGCGTGGCGCAGATAAGGAATATGCAGGTAGGCCGCAAAGTTCACGTTACCGGTCGCCCAGGCAACCAGTGCAAAGCCGCCCGCCACGAAAACGGTCGGCATAATTGCCAGACCATCCAGCCCATCAGTCAGGTTGACCGCATTGCTGGTGCCGACAATCACGAAGTACGCCAGCAAGATATAGAGCAGGCCCAGTTGCGGCATGATGTCTTTGAAGAACGGCACCACCAACTCGGTGGCTGGGGTATCTTTGCCGATGCTGTACATGGCAAATGCCGCTGCCAGTGCAATTATCGACTGCCAAAAGTACTTCCAGCGGGCGATCAAGCCCTTGGTGTCTTTACGTACCACTTTACGATAATCGTCAATGAAACCGACGATGCCATAGCCCACCAAAATGAATAGCACACACCAGACATAGGGGTTGGATGGGTAAGCCCACATCAGAACTGAAATAGTAATGGAGAACAGAATCATCAGGCCGCCCATGGTCGGCGTGCCGCGTTTACTGAAATGTGACTCTGGCCCATCGTTACGCACCACCTGGCCAATTTGCAGTTTCTGCAAATAAGCAATCAGGTGCGGCCCCATCCACAATGAGATCACTAATGCAGTCAACAGACTGACGATGGCTCGGAACGTCAAATAGGAAAAGACATTAAAACCCGAGTAAAATTTCACTAAATATTCAGCCAACCAAACTAACATGATGCCTTCTCCTGTAACGCACGCACGACATTTTCCATGGCGGCGCTACGTGAACCTTTAATTAAAACTGTGATAACCGGATGTTCGTTCAGCAGTTCGCTAACACGGGCTGCCAATGCGCTCTTATCCTGAAAATGTTCGCCGTTGCCGCTAGCGTCGCTAAGTGTCTGACTTAACGTGCCGACACTCAGCACTTTATCGATACCCACTTGTTTCGCGGCTTCACCGACCTGACGATGGCAATCAATCGCGGTATCGCCCAACTCACCCATATCGCCAACCACCATGACACGGTAGCCCGGCATTTCTGCCAGCACCTGCGCCGCGGCGGTCATGGAACCCACATTGGCGTTGTAAGTGTCATCCAGCAGCAACTTGCCAGCGGCGAGTTGAATGGGGAATAAGCGCCCCGGTACGGCCTGTAACTGCATCAGCCCCTGGCGAACCGCCGCTAAATCAGCCCCAACCGACATGGCTAATGCCGCTGCGGCTAGCCCATTGGCAATGTTATGCCGCCCCGGTAGTGGCAGCTCAATGGCGACAGTGCCAAATGGCGAGTGCAGAGTGAAATGCGTCACCAGCGGGGTGATTTGCAGGTCAGTGGCATAAAAATCGATATCTTCTGCTGCCTGAGGAGCAAAACGCCAGACCCGCTTGTTATGCAGAGTTTCCTGCCAGTGAGGCCAGTCGTTGCTGTCAGCATTAATAATTGCGGTGCCGTTAGCCGGCAATCCAGCAAAAATCTCACCTTTGGCTTGCGCCACGCCGGCCAGAGAGCCAAAACCTTCCAGATGCGCGGCAGCTAAATTGTTAACCAAGGCGCTTTCCGGGCGGCTTAAATCCGTGGTGTAGGCAATTTCACCCACATGGTTGGCACCCAATTCAATAACCGCAAAATCATATTCTGGCGTCAAACGCAGTAGAGTCAGCGGCACACCGATATCGTTATTAAAGTTGCCGGCGGTATACAGCACCTTGCCGCATTGGCGCAAAATAGCCGCCGTCATCTCTTTGACTGAGGTTTTACCTGATGAGCCGGTTAAGGCCACCACGCGAGCAGGCACTTGCTGGCGAACCCAGGCCGCAAGCTGCCCCAGCGCCAGACGGGTGTCTTTAACCACTAATTGTGGCGCCCCCACCAGTAAGCGTTTACTTACCAGCAAAGCGCCAGCACCAGAGGTAACAGCATCTTCTGCGAAATCATGCCCATCAAAACGTTCGCCTTTCAGCGCCACAAACAGATAACCTGCCGTGACCTTACGGGTATCAATGGTCACTTCGGTGATCTCGATGTTATTGCCGCCTTTATCACTGGCAATAAACTCGGCGTTAAGCAGCTCGGACAAGAAATGCAGTGAGACCTTAATCATGCCACCACCCCCAACAAACGCGCGACAGTGACGCGGTCGGAGTAATCCAGCCGGCGATTGCCAACCAATTGATAATCTTCGTGCCCTTTGCCCGCGATCAGAACAACGTCGTCCTCTTTGGCTTGCATAATGGCACTGGTTACCGCTTCAGCACGGCCATGGATCGCCAGCGCATGTCCGGCATCCAGTAAGCCGCTGAGGATATCGGCCACAATTGCCTGCGGCTCTTCGCTACGCGGGTTATCGTCAGTGACGACCACCCTATCCGCAAGCTGTTCCGCGATGCCGCCCATAAGTGGGCGCTTACCTTTGTCACGATCACCACCGCAACCAAACACACACCACAACTGCCCTTTACAATGTAAACGGGCTGCTACCAGCGCTTTTTCCAGCGCATCCGGCGTATGGGCATAATCCACCACGACCGTAGGTTTACCCGGCGCGTTAAATACTTCCATCCGCCCGCAAACCGGTTGCAGATGAGGGGCGGCGGCTAAAAGTTGTGCTAACGGGTAGCCCAATGAGAGTAGCGTTGACAGTGCCACCAGCAAATTACTGACGTTAAATGCCCCCATCAGGCGGCTCTCTAGCTGACCTTCGCCCCAACTGGAGTCAAAGGCGATACTCGCGCCATTATCGTGATACTCCACCTGGCTGGTGGATAGCCACGGGCCTTTCCAGCCCGCAGGAACATGCCCTTCCATGCTGACGGCGACAGTTTGTGGCAACTGGCTTAACCAGCGGCGACCGACTTCGTCATCAGCATTGATAATTTTGTGTTCGGATTGATGGGTGGAGAACAGCAACCATTTTGCCGCCTCGTAACTCGCCATATTGCCGTGGTAATCCAGATGATCGCGGCTCAAGTTGGTGAACACTGCGGCGGCAAACGGCAATGCGGCAACGCGATTTTGAATCAAACCGTGGGAAGAGACCTCCATCGCCGCAAAAGTAGCCCCTTGATCGACCAGATTGCGCAGCAAATGTTGGATATCAACCGCTGAGCCGGTGGTATTTTCCGTCGGGATCACCTGCCCTAATAAACCATTGCCAACTGTCCCCATCACCGCACTGGTTTCGCCCAGCGCCTGACTCCATTGCGCCAGTAATTGGCTGGTGGTGGTTTTGCCGTTAGTCCCGGTCACGCCAACCAAACGGAGTGCCGCGCCCGGTTGATGGTAAAACTGCCCCGCCAGCGTGGATAAGTGCTGATTCAAATTACGCAAATAAATAACAGGAACGCCATGTATCTCTGCAACACTGGCATCCGGTGCCACACCATCGGCTTCGGCCACAATTGCCGCCACACCTTGTGCGATGGCTTGCGGGATATAGCGACGCCCGTCCGTCTGGTGGCCAACAATGGCAACAAACAGATCCCCAGCAGCGGCAACACGGCTGTCTAATGTCATTTCCCGTAGCGCACGCTCCGGGAGGTCTAGCCCCCAAGGAGCGAGTAAGTCGCGCAAGTTACGATCTGCCACCTGAACCCTCTTTTGTATTAATCACTAATTCGCTTTTATCACCAGTGGGTAACGCATCTGGCTCAATGTTCATGGTGCGCAATACGCCGCCCATGATGGCACCGAATACCGGTGCAGAAACCGCACCACCGTAATATTTCCCTGCCTGCGGGTCATTGATGACCACAACCAGAGCAAATCGAGGGTTACTCGCGGGCGCAACGCCTGCGGTGTAAGCGAGGTATCGGTCCATATATTTGCCATCCGGGCCAACTTTCTTGGCCGTACCGGTTTTAATGGCGATACGGTAACCTTTGATGGCTGCTTTGGTGCCCCCGCCGCCGGGAAGTGCCACACTCTCCATCATATGAACCACGGTGCGTACCAGCGGTTCAGGGAAAATGCGCTCACCAGCCACTGGCGGGTCAACTTTGGTGATCGACAGCGGGCGATAGATCCCCATGCTGCCGATGGTTGCATAGACTCGCGCTAGCTGTAACGGTGTTACCATTAGCCCGTAGCCGAAAGAGAAGGTGGCCCTCTCTATGTCAGACCACCGTTGTTTTTTAGGATATAAGCCACTGCTCTCTCCGACCAACCCCAAATTGGTCGCTTTCCCAAACCCAAACTTTGAATAAGTATCTACCAAAGCTGAGGATGGCATCGCTAACGCCAGTTTAGAAACACCGACGTTACTCGACTTCTGCAAGATCCCGGTCACGGATAGCTCTGCGTAACGGGCCACGTCTTTAATCTGGTGACCGTTAACAAAGTACGGCAAGGTGTTCAGCACGCTGTTCTCTTTCACTACGCCGTGCTGCAATGCCGTCATGACTACCATTGGCTTAACTGTCGAGCCGGGTTCAAAAATATCGGTTATTGCCCGGTTACGCATGGCATCTTTCGGCGTACCGGTCAGGTTATTCGGGTTGTAGGAGGGGCTGTTCGCCATCGCCAGCACTTCGCCGGTATTCACATCCACCAGCACCGCCGTACCTGATTCTGCTTTGTTGAATGCCACCGCATTGTTTAGTTCACGATACACCAGCGCCTGCAAGCGCTCATCAACACTCAACACCAGATTATGTGCCGCCTGGCTATCAACGGAAGAGATATCCTCAATGACGCGGCCATAGCGGTCTTTACGCACCGTACGCTCGCCGGGTTGCCCTGTGAGCCAGCGGTCAAAACTTTTCTCTACGCCTTCAATGCCTTGGCTATCAATATTGGTTACGCCAATAATGTGTGCCATCACCTGACCTGCTGGATAGTAGCGGCGGGATTCTTGGCGCAAATAGATGCCGGGTAATTTCAGCTTATGGATATAGTCGCCAATGGCGGGGTTAACCTGACGGGCCAAATAGACAAAGCGCCCTTTGGGATTGGCATTTATCCGCGTTGCCAATTGATCTAACGGGATTTCCAGTGCGTCAGACAGCGCTTTCCAGCGCGTATCCAGCGTAATGCCGCCGCGCTCGGTGAGCTCTTTCGGGTCGGCCCAAACCGCATTAACCGGTACGCTGACTGCCAATGGGCGGCCTGAGCGGTCGCTGATCATGCCACGGGCTGTTGGCACTGCTTGTACCCGCAGCGAGCGCATATCGCCCTCGCGCACCAGCTTGTCAGGGTTGATCACTTGCAGGTAGGCCGTGCGCAACATCAACCCGACCAATGCCAATAAAATACAGCCGCACAGCAACGCAAAACGCCAGCTAATAAAGCTGGCTTGTTCTTCTTGGCGCTTTAACTTCCCGGGGCGCGCTGCTTTCATGCGTTACCTTGGCAACGTAGAGTCATGGTGGCGACTAATTCCTTATTATTAGAAAAACCTATTGTTGAACCACAATATTTTCTTGTGATGGATCAACATGTTGCATCTTCAGTTTATCAGTTGCGATACTTTCAACACGGCTGTGGTCACCCAATGCGTTCTCTTCCAGAATCAGGTTGCGCCACTCGATATCCAACGCATCCCGCTCCAGCACCAACTGCTCGCGCTCAGCGGTTAACAAGCGCGTACGGTGGGCGGTGGTCACAACAAAAATGGCAGACACCAACACCGCGACCAGTAAAATTAACGGGAGCTTCGCATTGCGGAGTAAGTCCCCGCCGATAACCCCAACTAAACCGTGGCGTTCGTTGCCTATCACTCTTTAATCCTCTCGGCAAAGCGTAATACTGAGCTACGTGCTCGTGGGTTTTCAGCCACTTCAGCATCCGCTGGCATCATCTTGCCAATAGATTTCATCGTGCGCCCGCCCATGCTGCGTAACTGCGCTTCCGTCAATGGCAATCCCGCCGGAACCTGTGGCCCACGGCTGCGTTGACGGATAAAGTTCTTCACAATGCGGTCTTCAAGGGAGTGGAAGCTAATCACTGACAAACGGCCTTCGTCTGCCAGCACTTCATGAGCGCCATCCAGTGCGCGCTCAATTTCTTCTAACTCACTGTTAATATAGATGCGAATAGCCTGGAAACTGCGGGTCGCCGGGTGTTTATGCTTCTCGCGGAATGGGCTGGCGTTAGCAATCAAATCAGCCAGCTCTTTGGTGCGTGTCATCGGCTGCGTAAGGTTACGCTCAACAATGGCCTTGGCCAGACGCTTGGCGAAACGCTCTTCACCAAAGGTTTTTAATACCCAAGCGATATCATCAGCGCTGGCTTTCATCAGCCACTCGGCGGCAGACAACCCACGGGTAGGGTCCATCCGCATATCCAGCGGCCCGTCACGCATGAACGAGAAACCGCGTTCAGGATCATCCAGTTGCGGGGATGACACACCGAGATCCAGCAAAATACCGTCAATGCGACCCACTAAATCCAATTCCCGCACATAATGCGCCAATTCAGAAAAAGGACCGTGTACGATAGAGAAACGCGGATCCGTAATAGATTTTGCTGCTTCAATCGCTTGTGGGTCACGATCGATCGCTATCAAGCGCCCTTCTGGCCCAAGTTGGGACAAAATCAGACGCGAATGACCACCACGGCCAAAAGTTCCGTCAATATAGATGCCGTTATCGCGGATGTTCAGGCCATTTACGGCTTCATCCAGCAATACGCTGGTGTGCTTGTAGTTGTTATCTACAATTTTTTTGTTATCTACCATGCTTATAGCGATAAGTCCTGTAGCCGCTCAGACAGTGGTTCCTGAGTCGACTGTTCTGCGTCGATGTCATCCTTGACTTGTTGATACCAGGTCTGTTCATCCCACAGCTCAAACTTGTTGAACTGCCCAACCAGCATCACTTCTTTATTCAGCCCGGCGTGCTGACGCAATGTTCCTGCAATCAGTAAGCGCCCAGCGCCATCCATCTGACATTCACTGGCATGTCCTAACAGCAAACGTTGAACCCGACGTTCAGCCGGGTTCATGCTCGACAGACGAGATAATTTTTGTTCAATTATTTCCCATTCAGGGAGTGGATAAAGCAACAGGCATGGTTGGTGAAGGTCTATGGTACAGACCATCTGGCCCTGCGACTCCTCATTCAGCAAATCCCGATAACGGGTAGGTACGGCGAGCCGCCCTTTGCTGTCGAGGTTAACCATCGTTGCACCACGAAACATGACTGAGTTACCCCTTCATGACCCAATTCGCCACTTTACCCCACAAATTCCCACATTAAAGAGTTTACGGATGGTATGAAAACCTTGTCAAGCCAGAGCCGAGGCGCTTTGACAATATTTATGGGCCGTTTTTGAGATATATCTCGTAGAAGGGGCTATTTTAGTGCTTGAAATAGAAATTAACGTCATGATTAACGGGCTATTTTTCCGCCAGTAATTCCAGCTACTTAAATAAATAATTAATTGTCGATTAATTGACTCATTATTTCCTTCTGCAAGGAATGTCTCATTTTCAGTATGAAAAACATACGGTCTAAAATTCGACTGACTGAGTACAAAACCCGCGTCTGCTGGCTTCTCTAAGGAAAAACAGCGCAAATCGGTGGCAAAATCCACGACAAAACAATAATACCCTCGAAAACAACAAGTGTTATCGGCGCTGCATTTTACTTCAATTAAGCCGCAAGGATTAATCTATTTTGAAATAAATTATTGGTACATATTTTGGGGTATCACCGAAATATGAATGTCATCAGGCAGATAAATCTTAAATTAGGGAAATACCGCAAAATAGTTTTTTCTCATCGATTACTTTAAATTTGACTTAGATTCCATGCGTTTTCCTCACTATCAAAGCAAAATCATAACCTTTTGTTTTTAAATAAAAAATAGATACACCACCATTTTAAAAACCACCAAAAGCCCTATTCCTCACAGTGGAAAGTATAAAAATCAGGCAAATGTTAAAAATAAAAATTTTAAGCTGGTTATATTACAAACAATAGCACTGTAAACTGCACTGAAAGCAAAATAACAACACAATCAGCTAACATTTAAATTATGATCAACACATAAATCCTGCTATTAATCTCATTGATTAGCGTTTTAGCAGATTTTTACCCCAAGTAGGGAGTTAATGACAATGTTTTCAACTGGGTCCCGTCTGCGTAGTGCCGCAGCCGATACTTTCGCACTCGTGGTGTATTGTTTTGTCATCGGCATGATAATTGAAATAGTGATCTCGGGAATGACCTTCCAGCAATCGCTCTCTTCCCGTCTGGTCTCAATACCAGTCAATATCCTTATCGCCTGGCCTTATGGTGTGTATCGAGATGCATTTATCCGCTTTGCCTATCGTCATGCTGGAGAACATATTTTGGCTAGAAATCTGGCAGACCTACTGGCATACGTCAGTTTCCAGTCACCGGTCTATGCGCTGATTTTGTGGTCAGTAGGGGCTGATGTTGAGCAAATCACCACAGCAGTGACTAGTAATACCTTGGTTTCTATGGCGATGGGTGTGGCGTATGGCTACTTTTTGGAGTATTGCCGGAGGTTGTTCCGCGTTGCAGGTTATGTCTAATATGCCCGTCATCTTTCAAGTTGCAGGGGTGTTGGCTGCGCTCGTTACTCGGCCCATCCATGGACCTCGCCTCTGCGAGGCCGCTGCAAGCAAACGACAATCAGGGCGCATTTGGCACCCTGATTCACGATAACAGACTATTTACGGCTCAAACTGCCACGGCGGAACAGGTTACGGCGGATGCGCGTTAAACCCGGCTTCGGCTTATGCGGCTCGTCTAAACTGGCTAATACCAATTCCAATACGCGCTCAGCCACATCTCGGTGGCGCTGTGCGACCGCTAGCACCGGACACTCAAGGAAATCGAGCAGTTCGTTATCACCAAAGGTGGCGATCGCCAGATTGCTGGGTAAGCGCCCACTCTGCTTTAAGGTGACATCCATAACGCCCTGTAGCAGTTGGAATGAGGTAGTAAACAGCGCCTCTGGCATCGGGTGGGTCTTTAGCCACTCGGCAAACAGTACACCGGCGGCTTCGCGTTCGTAGCTGTTGGCATAGAGGTAATCGACCTTACGGGGATCATCTTTCCACGCCTCGCGAAAGCCCATCTCTCGCAGGAAGCTGACCGACAACTCAGGTAACGCGCCGAGATACAGTACTGATTCCGCAGGGAAAGTCCGTAGTTCTTGCGCCAACATCAATGCATCTTCTTGATCCGCACCCACCACACTGATGAAGTGTTCTCGATCAAGGGCGCGATCAAGGGCGATGATCGGCAACGGGTCATTGGCCCAGCGCTGATAAAAAGGGTGCTCTGGTGGCAAAGCCGTTGAAACGATAATGGCGTCAACCTGACGCTGCAACAGATGCTCAATGCAACGCATTTCATTATCGGGCTGATCCTCAGAACAGGCGATCAACAATTGGTAGCCACGCTGACGCGCCTGACGCTCCAAATAGTTTGCGATACGGGTGTAGCTGGTATTCTCCAGATCCGGGATCACCAGACCAATCGAGCGGGTTCTGCCCGCACGCAATCCTGCCGCAACGGCATTTGGGTGATAGTTGTGTTCTCTGACCACAGCCATAACTTTATCTACTGTTTTATCGCTGACCCGGTACTGTTTCGCTTTGCCATTAATGACATAACTGGCGGTTGTGCGCGAAACGCCCGCAAGACGCGCGATTTCATCCAGTTTCACATTGACCCCTTATAAACCCAATAAAGTAATGAAAGGCATGATCTCTGCCAGAGCGGAATATCTTAGAATTTCTCAATCCGTCGATCAGCAGTAGCACTGCGGTTAAACCATGAGATATAGACATAATTTAACTACGGATATTGCGCTATGTAGATCTAACCGCAGAACTCACTATTGAGCAACCGCTTTAACCGACATTTAACGCTACCTTGGTTAAATAATAAGAAAAAAAAAGCTCAGCATCTCTGCTGAGCCTGATAATGAGTATTAATCACTTTGGTTAACGCATGATCTTGTCGCCACGGGAGACACCGACAATACCGGAGCGGGCAACTTCAACAATTTCTGCCACTTCCCGCACAGCATTTAAGAATGCATCCAGTTTATCACTCGTCCCGGCAAGCTGGACGGTATAGAGCGTGGCAGTCACATCAACAATCTGCCCGCGGAAGATTTCAGCGCAACGCTTCACTTCTTCACGCCCGTAACCGCTGGCCTGCAATTTCACCAACATGATTTCGCGCTCAACATGTGAGCCGGAAACCAACTCACTTACTCGCAAGACATCCACCAGCTTATGCAGCTGTTTTTCGATCTGCTCCAGAACCTTGGCATCGCCCACGGTTTGGATGGTCATTCGGGACAGCGTTGGATCGTCGGTCGGCGCAACAGTCAAACTCTCAATGTTATAACCGCGTTGAGAAAACAGGCCCACAACCCGCGATAAAGCACCTGATTCGTTTTCCAGCAGAACTGATAAAATCCGGCGGCGCATAATTATGTCCTCTCCGTTTTGCTAAGCCACATTTCGTCCATGCCACCACCGCGAATCTGCATCGGGTAAACATGCTCCGTTTCATCAACAGTCACATCCACAAACACCAGGCGATCCGTCTCGGATAATTGTGACAAGGCATCGGCCAACTTACTTTCCAGCTCATCTGGCGTGCGGATCGCAATACCGATGTGCCCATAAGCTTCAGCCAATTTGACGAAATCAGGCAGTGAATCCATATAAGACTGTGAATGACGGCCTGAATAGATCATATCCTGCCACTGCTTCACCATGCCGAGATAGCGGTTATTCAGGTTCAGTACCAGCACCGGCAGGTTGTATTGCAGTGCAGTAGATAACTCCTGAATATTCATTTGGATACTGCCATCACCGGTGACACACACCACGGTTTCATCTGGTAGCGCCAGTTTAACCCCAAGGGCCGCCGGTAACCCGAAGCCCATGGTGCCTAAGCCGCCTGAATTGATCCAATGGCGTGGTTTATCAAACGGATAGTAAAGTGCGGCGAACATCTGGTGCTGACCCACATCTGACGTGACGTAAGCATCACCTTTAGTCAAACGGTGCAGTGTTTCAATAACGGCTTGTGGCTTGATCTTGCCGCTCTCTTTGTTGTAGCCCAGACAGTTGCGCGCGCGCCACTGTTCAATGGATTGCCACCAGTCACGCAAACTATCAAAATCTTGTGCGCAATCAATCTGAGGCAGCAGCTCCAGCATTTGTACCAAAACTTGTTTGGCATCACCGACAATCGGAATATCTGCATTGACAGTTTTCGAGATTGACGTCGGATCGATATCAATGTGCACCACACTGGCATCTGGACAGTATTTAGCCAGATTATTGGTGGTACGGTCATCAAAGCGCACGCCAATGGCAAAAATCAGATCCGTATTGTGCATGGCCATATTGGCCTCAAATGTCCCGTGCATCCCCAACATGCCAACACTTTGGCGATGGGTGCCAGGGAAGCTGCCCAACCCCATCAGCGAGCTGGTGACCGGAAGGTTCAGTTTCTCGGCAAACGCCAATAACTCTTCGTGGCAGGCTGAATTTATCGCCCCACCACCGACATACATAATAGGTCTTTTGGCCGCGAGAATGGTTTGCAGCGCACGTTTTATCTGACCACGGTGACCTTGCACTGTCGGATTGTATGAGCGCAAGCTAACTTGTTCTGGATAGGCGTACGGCATTTTGACCGCCGGCCCTACAATATCTTTTGGCAGATCAATAACTACCGGACCAGGACGACCTGTCGAAGCCAGATAAAATGCCTTTTTCAGTACAGTCGGAATATCTTCCGTGCGTTTAACCAGGAAGCTGTGCTTAACCACTGGGCGGGAGATCCCCACCATGTCGCACTCCTGGAAAGCGTCGTAGCCAATCAACGAGCTAGGCACCTGGCCAGAAAGCACCACCAATGGCACGGAATCCATATAGGCCGTAGCAATGCCGGTAATTGCATTGGTCGCGCCGGGGCCGGAAGTGACCAGCACTACGCCGACTTCACCGGTTGCCCGCGCATAGCCATCGGCCATATGCACCGCACCTTGTTCATGGCGCACCAGCACGTGATCGATGCCTCCGACCGTGTGCAGGGCATCGTAGATATCAAGTACGGCCCCGCCGGGATAACCGAACACATGCTTAACGCCCTGATCGATTAACGATCGGACAACCATCTCGGCTCCTGACAACATCTCCATGGGTTTTGCCTCCAGGCTTAGTTTGCTCATCGGATAACGGGAAGTCATTTCCACGGGTTCCTGTAGGAAAGGCACAACGCCCCTTATTCCTATTCTTAGTTTGTTATTGTTAGGGTAACTAACTTATTAACATAACGTCAGAATTTCTGGCAGGCAAACAGCAATTATCTGCCCTAAAGACAATTCCGTTAGTCACACACTGGATTTATTCCAGTTACAAAAATAAAACACTACCAGAGTAGCTACAACCTTGGTTTTTACGTCGCATTGGCAGGTAATTATAGAACTTAATCAGGCTAATGATTTTTACACGCTGGATGCAGCAAAATGATAAGCACTACACAGAAATGGGTAGAGGAAGAGGGCTATTGCACGTAAAAACAGCGATAGCTGGCATCAATATTAAAAATGCCCACTATCGCCGCGAGAAGATAGATGATCAATCACGGTACATGGAGTCAATTTCATTCTGATAACGCTGGAGAATGATTTTACGCCGCAATTTCATGGTAGGTGTCAGCTCACCGGTTTCCATGGTGAATGCCTGCGGTAATAGCGTAAAGCGCTTAACCTGCTCAAATAGCGCCAGCTCTTTTTGCATATCTTTCAGCCGTTGTTCAAACAAACTGACAATATGGCTATGGCGTAATAGCTCCAACCTATCGTGATACTTCAGATTTATCGAACGCGCATACTCTTCCAGTGATTCAAAGCAGGGAACAATCAGCGCCGACACAAACTTACGCGTATCCGCAATAACCGCTATCTGCTCGATAAAACGGTCCTGACCGAGGGTGCCTTCAATCATTTGTGGCGCAATATACTTCCCACCCGAGGTTTTCATCAGATCTTTGAGGCGCTCGGTGATGAATAAATTACCTTTAGCGTCCAATACACCGGCATCACCGGTTTTGAGCCAGCCATCTTCGGTAAAGGATTCTGCGGTCTCCTGCGGCTTATTAAAATAGCCGCGCATAACAATCGGGCCACGGACTTGAATCTCATTTTCAATCCCTAAGCGGACATCAATCCCCGGCAGTGGCTTGCCGATAGAGCCGAAGCAGAAGTTTTTCTCTTCCCAGCAAGAGACTGTAGCGCAGGTTTCGGTCATGCCATAACCGTACTTAATATTGATGCCGATAGCTTGGAAAAACAGAATAATATTGTCATCTAACCGCGCGCCCGCCGCCGGTAAAAAGCGCACTTTTCCGCCCAATAAGCCGCGTAACTTACTCAATACCAAGCGATCTGCCAGCTTATACATCAGCCCGGATAGCAGTGATACTGTTTGCCCAGATTGCAAATTTTGGAATTTGTGTTCGCCACGGCCAACAGCCCAACGGAACAGCATCCGGCGGTGCCATTTTGCCAGCGCGACTTTGTCATTGATGGCACTGAACACTTTCTCGTAGAACCGGGGAACTGCGCACATGACAGTAGGCTTTACGGCCTGCATTGCCGGGCGCACCCAATCCGTATCACGGATATAGACGTTTTGCGCGCCGGTATGCATTACATAGAAGCTCCAGGCCCGCTCAAACACGTGAGATAACGGCAGGAAACTAAGGGAAACATCATCGACTGTCAGAGTTAGGCGCTGATCGTGTAGGTAGAGTTGAGCCGCCATATTACGATAGTCCAGCATCACACCTTTTGGCTCACCCGTAGTACCAGAGGTATAGATCAGCGTGAACAGGTCATCCAGGTCGCAACTATCTATACGTGTAGTCAATAGATGCTGCTGTACGGCATCGGGCTGCTGCTCAAAATCAGCTAAATGCTGGGCGTATTCACAGCCACGTAACTCGACAGCAGGATCTAATACGATAATCTGAGTTAGCTGCGGACACATTGGCTTCAGCGTGATAGCCACATCAAATTGCGATTGCCCACCGACAAATAAAATACGCACATCGGCATCATTGAGCACATAAGCGGCCTGAGCCGTCGTATTGGTGGCATACAAGGGAACACTCACGCCGCGCAATTGTAAAATAGCCAAATCCGCCAACGACCAAGCCATACTATTGTTAGCAAAAATCCCAATGCGCTCTTGAATTGCTGCATCCAAAGAGAGCAGTGCGGTAGAAATCTGAGTGACGTGTTGGTCAACCTGACGCCAGGTTAGCTGTTTTTCGCCTTCTGGCGACCATTCACGGAAGGCTATCTGATCAGCACGATCGCTGATTTGCTGGCGCAGACGGCGCACAAGGTGGTATTGCTCTAGTGTGTGGGTCATAACATCGCCGCTCGCTGATCAATCATTCATTAAAGTGTACCGCAACTTTTTGCCTGTTGGCATTCAGCTTACATGTGTTCACTTTTTTTCGCGCAGTCTACCCGCTCTAGAGGTTATGGCAAATAAAATTCAGCGCAGAAATGTGAGCTAAAATAGATTTTGATGAAAAATAGAGCGGTTAGGGCCGCGACTGGGGATTTAGCAGGACAGCAGCATTTTACTGAAAGGGCTAACAAAAGAGGGAAGAAAGCAATATTGAATTCAATCTTACCCTTGCCTGCTACTGAGCTTAATATAATTTCAGCAGCAGGGCTTAACGGAAATTATTACAGCGGGATACTAAGTTGACCGAGTAATTCCTTCATCCATTGATGGCCTTTATCTCTATCAGTAGATTCATGCCATGTGAGATAACATGGCCGACTGACATTCTCTTTCCAGGGTAAAGAGATCTGTTTTAAATTAAGGGTTTCGCTGTATTTCTGAACAAGCCATCGGGGAGCAATGGCTACAAAGGATGTTTGAGACACAATATTAAGCACGCTATTCATATCCGTACTTTCATAAGCAATGCTCTGGGCACTGACTATTGATTCATAATAAAACTCACTAAAAGAACCCACTTTATCTAATGACACTACAGCGTGTGGTTCAGAAACGAGTTGTTCTTGGCTAATTGAATTATCAATACGTGGATGATCTTTAGACACAGCCAGTACTGATTCATCATTAAATAATGATATATCGTGAAAGTCAGGGCGTTCAAACTTGGTATAACCGATAACAAACTCTGTTTCTTGATAACGTAATTGATGCTCAATATTCTCATTAAGATTAGATCTGATAATGAGTTGAACATTGGGTGCCAATAGCTTAACGCGCTCTATTATTTGTGCCGTAAGCCTAATATCTAAAGGGCTACAAATAGATAAATTAAAGACTCGCCCACTATTTTTCGCTTCAAAACCGGCACCCGGCAGCTCATTTTGTACGAGTTGCAGCGCCTGCCTTACTGGCCCAAAAAGCTGACGTGCTCTGGCTGTAGGCTGAATACCTCGACCATAACGAACAAACAATTCGTCATTAAACATCACTTTTAAGCGGGCTACCGCGTTACTTACTGCTGGCTGGGACATACCCAGCGCTTGGGCTGCTCGTGTTACATTATGCATTTGCATTACTGCATCAAAAACAGTTAATAAATTGAGATCAACACTTCTTAAGTGAACTTCGTTACACTCTTTTTTAGTTGCTTGACTATCGGTGACTAAATTGTATTCAGACATGCTTAACTCCACTAAGCTTTATGCAGATGGCATGATTAATAAAAGAGCTCCGCTGATACTTATCGTTATCTCAAAATATCTTTGATTTCTTACTATTAATGACACCAATATTCTCATCATTACCGTTATAAGATAAAATGAGTCTCATCCTTGTATAAATGAAACGATATGAATTGCCTCCATGTATTTTCCGCCGATAATGCCCATAGATAAATACGTGAATAAGCCATCCACATAAAGTATCCCATATAGTACTTAAGACTAATTCATTTTAGAAATACAAGCCTATTCTTTCATACGCGTCAATAATAAGAGCAATAGCATGATCACATCACAAAATGGGATGATTGACAACTATGCCATTAACAAATAATAAATTCATCAATGAAAACTTATTAGTTATTAATTATAGTCACTAATATGTTTAATCATGGATTGAATTTCATCAAACTTAATTATGACTTTACTCCATAGTCATAACACTTTAAACAAATAAATAATCCCATTCATTAAATCAATCAATATTTATATTCACGAAACATATAAGTGAAAGATAATAAGGTTTACTGTGAATTTACTCGATTGGTGAGCAATAAATTACTCTCACTATTTTACTCTGCTCTTATAAAATCTAACTATAACCTCCAGAACAGGGGTTAATCCCTGATAAGCAAGCGGCAATGTCTTTAGAAATCTGAAAAGCACAATAACCTATATTGTTATAGTTATGCCAAACAAACAAAAAGACACAATAGTAAATATCAGCTTAATCATCCTAAAAAATAACTTATAAGGTTTTTTATTCCAAAATAAGGAATTCAAAGCCCTCGGAACCAGTTGAAGACACTACTTAAAACAAATATTGACATAACCATAGAATTAACGTATCAATTTAGATAACGCAATATCATTAACCAATGAGAAACTGAAAAATGATGTTCTACTCAAGCCGTCTACTAAGCCTACTACTAAACGCATCTCACTTGCGCGGTATGTTGGTGGACGGAAATCAGAACTGATTCAGTCATCAAGATTAACAAGCCCGCGCAAATGCGCGGGTTTTTTTTTACCCGCTAAGCGCAAATGTAAACACGACAAGGAATACCCACCATGAGCCAACAGGTCATTATTTTTGATACAACATTGCGCGACGGTGAACAAGCGTTGCAAGCCAGTCTGAGTGTTAAAGAGAAGCTGCAAATCGCGCTGGCACTAGAAAGAATGGGTGTCGATATAATGGAAGTCGGCTTCCCAGTCTCCTCTCCTGGCGATTTTGAGTCAGTACGTACTATCGCGCAGCAAGTGAAAAACAGCCGGGTTTGCGCCCTGGCGCGTTGCGTAGATAAAGATATTGATGTCGCGGCCGAAGCCTTGCGTATCGCCGAAGCTTTCCGCATCCACGTATTCTTAGCCACCTCCACCTTGCATATCGAATCCAAGTTAAAACGCTCATTTGATGATGTGTTGGCGATGGCGGTGCACTCGGTGAAACGCGCTCGCAACTATACCGACGACGTAGAATTCTCCTGTGAAGATGCGGGGCGCACCCCGATAGATAACTTGTGTCGTGTGGTTGAAGCCGCGATTACGGCGGGTGCCACAACCATCAATATCCCGGATACCGTCGGTTACACCACCCCTTATCAGTTCGGCGGGATCATCACCGACTTGTATGAGCGCGTACCTAACATTGATAAAGCGATTATCTCGGTGCATTGCCACGATGATTTGGGTATGTCAGTAGCCAACTCCATCACTGCAGTACAGGCGGGGGCGCGTCAGGTTGAGGGCACCATCAACGGCTTGGGCGAACGTGCTGGTAACTGTTCACTGGAAGAGGTGATCATGGCCATTAAGGTGCGCCATCAGATGTTGGGGGTGCATACCAATATCAATCATCAGGAAATTTACCGTACCAGCCAGTTGGTCAGCAAAATATGCAACATGCCTATTCCTGGTAATAAAGCCATTGTCGGCAGCAATGCTTTCGCCCACTCCTCCGGTATTCATCAGGATGGCGTGCTGAAAAACCGCGAAAACTACGAAATCATGACCCCTGAATCTATCGGCCTGAAAGAAGTGCAGTTGAATCTGACTTCTCGCTCTGGTCGCGCGGCGGTGAAACACCGTATGGAAGAGATGGGTTATCAGGATAAAGATTACAATTTGGACTCCTTGTACGACGCTTTCCTGAAACTGGCAGACAAAAAAGGCCAAGTCTTTGACTACGATTTGGAGGCTTTGGCTTTCATTAATAAGCAGCAGGAAGAGCCTGAATATTACCGTTTGGACTATTTCAGCGTCCAATCTGGCTCCAGTGTGATGGCGACCGCCTCCGTGAAATTGGTGTGTGGTGAAGAGATCAAGTCAGAAGCGGCCACCGGTAACGGTCCAGTTGATGCGGTATATCAGGCTATCAATCGCATTACCGACTATCCAATCGAGCTGGTGAAATATCAGTTGTCTGCCAAAGGTCAGGGCAAAGATGCACTGGGTCAGGTTGATATCGTGGTTGATCACCAAGGCCGCCGCTTCCATGGCGTGGGTTTGGCAACTGACATTGTCGAGTCATCCGCTAAGGCATTGGTTCACGTATTAAATAACATCTGGCGTGCTCATCAGGTAGAGATCGAGAAGCAGCGCTTGCAACAAAATAATCAGGAAATGGTGTGAACATGACGAAGACTTATCATATTGCCGTTTTACCCGGAGACGGTATTGGTCCTGAAGTAATGGCTCAGGCAAGTAAAGTATTGGATGCAGTGCGCCAGCGCTTTGGCATCAAGATTTCAACCAGCGTTTATGATGTGGGTGGCGCGGCCATCGACCGCCACGGCAGCCCATTGCCACCAGCAACCGTCAGCGGTTGTGAGCAGGCAGACGCGATTTTATTCGGCTCAGTTGGCGGCCCCAAGTGGGAACATTTGCCACCGGCGGAACAACCGGAGCGCGGTGCCTTACTGCCATTGCGCAAACACTTTAAATTATTCAGTAACTTGCGCCCTGCGCGTTTATATCAAGGATTGGAAGATTTCTGCCCGCTGCGCAGTGATATTGCCGCCAGAGGCTTCGACATTTTGTGTGTGCGTGAATTAACCGGCGGTATCTATTTCGGCCAGCCGAAAGGCCGTGAGGGCCAAGGCCAGTACGAACGCGCATTTGATACCGAAGTGTATCACCGCTTCGAAATTGAACGCATTGCCCGCATCGCCTTTGAATCTGCCCGCAAGCGCCGTGGCAAAGTGACCTCTATTGATAAAGCCAATGTGTTGCAAAGTTCCATTTTGTGGCGAGAGGTGGTCAACACCATTGCTGCAGACTACCCGGATGTCGCGTTGTCCCATATGTATATTGATAACGCCACCATGCAGTTAATCAAGGACCCTTCCCAGTTTGACGTATTGCTGTGCTCTAACTTATTTGGCGATATTTTGTCTGACGAGTGCGCTATGATCACCGGCTCAATGGGCATGTTGCCATCAGCCAGCTTGAACGAGCAAGGTTTTGGCTTATATGAACCCGCAGGCGGCTCCGCACCGGATATCGCCGGTAAAAACATCGCCAACCCCATTGCCCAGATCTTGTCATTAACCCTGCTGTTGCGCTTTAGTTTAGGCAAAGATGACGCCGCAGATGCCATTGAGCGCGCAATCAATCAGGCATTAGAACAAGGCTATCGCACCGCAGATTTAGCCGGTGATGGCAAAGCCATTGGCACCAACGAAATGGGCGATATCATCGCTAAATTCGTGGCGGAGGGGGTTTAACATGAGCAAAACTTTATATCAAAAACTGTACGATGCGCACATCGTTCACGAAGCGCCCAATGAAACACCATTGCTCTATATCGATCGCCACTTAGTGCATGAAGTGACCTCACCGCAAGCTTTTGATGGCTTGCGAGCCATGGGTCGCCCGGTACGTCAGCCGGGTAAAACCTTTGCCACTATGGACCACAACGTTTCAACCCAGACCAAAGATATCAATGCCAGCGGTGAAATGGCGCGCATTCAGATGCAAGAGTTGATTAAAAACTGTGCTGAGTTCGGCGTCTCCTTATATGATCTGAATCACCCGTTTCAAGGCATCGTACATGTGATTGGCCCTGAGCAGGGCATGACCTTACCGGGCATGACCATTGTGTGTGGCGACTCTCATACCGCTACCCATGGCGCATTTGGCTCATTGGCCTTTGGTATCGGCACCTCAGAAGTTGAACATGTGCTGGCAACCCAAACCCTGAAACAGGGCCGTGCCAAGACCATGAAAATTGAAGTCAATGGCGAGGTTGGCGCGGGGATCACCGCCAAAGATATCGTGTTGGCAATTATCGGCAAAACCGGCAGCGCAGGCGGCACAGGCCATGTGGTGGAGTTCTGCGGCAGCGCGATTGAAGCGCTGAGCATGGAGGGCCGCATGACATTGTGCAACATGGCTATCGAAATGGGCGCAAAAGCTGGGTTAGTGGCACCGGATGACACCACGTTCGACTATCTGAAAGGGCGTCAGTTTGCCCCGACTGGCGAACTGTGGGAGCAAGGCGTGGCTTACTGGCGCACCTTGAAATCTGATGCGGATGCCAAATTCGATACCATCGTCACCTTAGCGGCTGCGGATATCGCACCACAAGTCACCTGGGGCACCAATCCGGGCCAGGTGATTGCCGTGAACCAGAGCATTCCGGCACCGGACTCCTTCAGTGATCCGGTTGAGCGCGCCTCCGCAGAAAAAGCCTTGGCTTATATGGACTTGCTCCCCGGTATCAAGTTAACCGAGGTGGCAATTGATAAAGTCTTTATCGGCTCTTGCACCAACTCACGTATTGAAGATTTACGTGCCGCTGCCGCCATCGCGCAAGGGCGTAAGGTCGCCAGCGGTGTGCAGGCAATCGTAGTGCCTGGCTCCGGCCCGGTGAAAGCTCAGGCAGAAGCGGAAGGGTTGGATAAGATCTTTATCGAAGCCGGTTTCGAGTGGCGCTTACCCGGCTGCTCAATGTGTCTGGCGATGAACAATGACCGTCTGGAACCCGGTGAGCGCTGCGCCTCCACCAGCAACCGCAACTTTGAAGGCCGTCAGGGCCGTGGTGGCCGCACCCATTTGGTTAGCCCGGCGATGGCCGCCGCCGCCGCCGTCAGTGGTCACTTTGCTGATGTCCGCGACTTAACCGCCGCCACCCACTAACCGGAGACTCCACCATGGCTAAATTTACTCAACATATTGGTTTGGTTGTACCCTTAGATGCGGCGAACGTCGATACCGACGCGATAATCCCAAAACAGTTTTTGCAGAAAGTGACTCGCACTGGTTTTGGTCAACACCTGTTTAACGATTGGCGTTTTCTCGACGATGCGGGCAAAGTGCCGAACCCTGAATTTGTGCTGAATCAGCCTCGCTATCAAGGCGCGACCATTTTGTTGGCCCGCGAGAACTTCGGTTGTGGTTCATCGCGCGAACATGCGCCCTGGGCGCTGACAGACTTCGGTTTCCATGTGGTGATTGCTCCGAGCTTTGCCGATATCTTTTACGGCAACTCATTTAATAACCAACTGTTACCGGTCACATTAAGCGAAGCCGATATTGATACACTATTCCAGTTAGTTAAGAGCAATGAAGGCATTCAATTTGTTGTCGATCTGGAAGCGCAAACTGTGAATGCAGGTGGCAAAAGTTATGCTTTCGAAATCGATAGCTTCCGTCGCCACTGCATGATTAACGGTTTGGACAGTATTGGCCTGACCTTGCAGCACGAAAGTAATATTTCTGCATACGAAAAACAACAGCCAGAATTTCTGCGTTAATTATTTTTATAAGTGAGCAATACCAGCGCCCTACGGGGCGCTAAGCTTCTTTTACTCGCGCAAAAATGATAAGTGCGAGAATGGCGAGAATCATCGCCATGACATACACCGAATCATGTCCCCAGGTTTCCGTTAATACCCCTTGCAGCACCCCAGCCAGAATCACCCCGGTTGAAATACTGTTAGTAAACAGCGTGGTAGCGGCCCCCGCCCTGCCCGGCATTAAATCCTGGAAATAGAGCATACCGATACCGGCCACGATACCGATAAAAATGGCGTTGAAAATCTGTAGCAACATCAACGCAGTTTTGAATTTAAACAGCACCAAACCGGTATAGAACAGCACGCCAGCCAGCACGGCAAATAGCATGATTTTGCGCTTGCCAAAGTGCCGTACCGAATAGCCCGCCAGCAGCATGATGGGGATCTCAAGCCCGGCGGCGGTGCCCATCAACAAACCCGCTAAGCGCTCAGGCAGACCCAGGCTAGCGGTGATATACAGTGGCATATCAATGATGTACATGGTGTTGCAAGTCCACATCAGCATCGAGGCAATAAACAGCAGCAATACGTTTTTATCGGCAAACAAGCTGCCCTGCACCACCACTGGCGCATCCACCACCGGCTCGGCGCGCGGCACTGACGGCAGAATAAACCACACCACCAACGCACTCAGCACAAAGATACCGGCGGCAATACTGAACATCAGGGTAAAACCATAATTCAGTGCCAGCATAAACGACAGCGGTGGCCCAATAACCCACGCCAATGAGAGCTGCGCACGCATAATAGAGCTGAACATCACCACTTCACGTGCCGAGCTGTCGGCATATTCACGCGCGAGGGCAAATATCTGCGGCATGGCGGTATTGGCGACCGACGCCAGCAACACACCCGCGGTGATTAATGTCAGATAATCACGGTTAAAGGCGAATAGCAGGCAGTTGCCCACCGCCATCAGATAGCAGACCATGATGAGTTTGCGGCGATCGCCACGTGAATCGGAGCGTTTTGCCAGAATAAAGCTGACAGTAATCCCGGCAATGGCATTCACGGTATAAAACAGACCAACCCAGAGCGGGCGAACTTTCACTTCGGTGCTTAAAAACAGGCTTAATGTCGGTGCCTGCAACGCGCCAGCGATACCAGAAAGAAAAGCCACCACAAAGAAAGCGAGAAAAACCGGGTTGATACGACGGGAAAAGGTGAGTGCAGATTTCATTCCAGGCTCCAGCGCCAGAAATAGCGATTTATCTCTATGCTACAGAAGCTCTTATATAAAGCAGCATAATTTTAATGGTAAAAATCATTTTTCTGATAACTAATTTGTTGCTAGCAACACCACAGCTTCAAGTGTCAAATATATTACCCAAAGCAATTGGAGTTGTGGCTAGGCAGCAAATAAACGAATCCCGATGAGCTTACATCAGTAAGTGATTCAGGTGAGAGCATGAAGCTAACAACACCACAGCTTCAAGTGCGAAGGGTAATAAAAAAAAACCAGCGGGTTTTAACCTGCTGGCTGGTGAAATACACCATTACTCAGAAATTTTTGATACTCAATACCTTTGATACTCAATACAACAGCAGGACTCACTTCACTCAACTGACATCATCTAGAACAATCAATCACAGGGTATGCTCGGTGCGGGCAATAATATCGTCCTGCGCATCTGGCGACAGTGCAGTGAAAAAGGCCGAGTAGCCCGCCACCCTGACCACCAAATCGCGGTAACGATCTGGATGCTGCTTGGCATCGACTAATGTCTCGCGAGAGACAATGTTGTACTGCACGTGCCAGCCCAGAAACTCCTCGAAGAAAGTACGCAACATCATCATCAACTTTTCACGATCGCGAGGGTTATCCAACGTGGACGGATTCAGCTTTTGATTCAGCAACACCCCGCCCAGAATCGAGGCAGTGGGCAGTTTCGACAGTGAGTTAAACACCGCCGTTGGCCCCAAATGGTCAGTGCCAGAGGCCGGACTCGCCCCTTCCGCCAGCGGGCTGTGCGCCTTGCGTCCGTCCGGTGTTGCCATGGTCGCCGCACCAAATGGCACGTTGGCAGAGATGGATGACGTCCCGGCGTAATAGGTGCCACCAATAGGTCCGCGACCAAAACGGGTATTGTGATATTGCTTCAGCTCATCAATGTAGGTCTGATAAGCCCGCACCAGCAGTTGGTCAACATCATCAACGTCATTGCCATATTTCGGGGCTGAATTAATCAGATGCTGACGCAGCTGCTCGCCGTTCAGACCGGCGAAATCATTGGTGAGCGCCGTTGCCAGTTGTTGCTGGCCGATAAGTTGTTGTTCGAACACCAGTTTACGTACCGCAGCCAGACTGTTACCCAGATTGGCGATGCCCACTTGTAAGCCAGAAACCCAGTCGTAACGGGCTCCCCCCTGCTTGATGCTTTTACCGCGCTCAATGCAATCATCCACCAGCGCCGAGCAGACGATATCGTGGGCGTTCTCTTCCAGCACGGTATCCACCACACACTCGATTTCGATGGATTTACGGGTGTAGTAGCGGATCTGCTGATCCCACTGCGCCATCACTTGGGCAAAATCAGTAAAGTTGCCTTGCGACAGCCCCTGTTCTTGCGGCAAGAACACCTGCCCTGATGTGGCATCGCACCCCTGTTCCAGGGCCGCCAACATCACGCGAGCAAAGTTGATAAAACTCATGCCAGTACAGCGATAGCCCCACTTGCCGCCGACGGCAGTTTCAATACAGCCAATCGCTGCATAGTCGTAGGCATCCTGCGGCTCCACGCCCAGCTTAATAAATTCAGGAATAACGATTTCGTCATTATTAAAGGCGGGCATCCCAAAACCGCAGCGAATGACCTGCACACAGGCGTCGAGGAAATCGTCGCTGATCCCCGCATGGTAGCGGACACTGAGGTTTGGCTGGGTGGATTTTAAGCGCCCGCACGACTCCAGCACCGCATAAGAGAGCGGATTAACGGCATCAATGGCCTTACCTTGCACCAGTTTTTGCCCGCCAATAGTGACGTTTTGATAGAGCGGGCTACCCGCCGACGCCTTGGAGTGTGAGCCGGAACGGATTTTGTTCACTTCCAGTAATTTCAGCCAGCAGCTATGCAGCATCTCAATCGCTTGCTCGCGACTCAGGCTATTTTCCAGCTCCACATCACGGCGATACCATGGGTAGAGATACTGGTCGAGGCGACCAAAGGAGACCGAGTGACCATTGGACTCAATTTGCAAAATCAGCTGAATGAAGTAACAGAGCTGCAAAGCTTGCCAGAAGCTCTGTGGCGGTTGATGGGCAATCAGCGCGCAGTTTTCAGCAATAGCCAGCAGCTCAGCACGCCGCCATTCGCGCGTATCCTCCTCCGCCATTTGCTGCGCCACAGCCCCATAGCGCTCAATATGTTCACTCAGCGCCACCAGCGAGATATCAATCGCTTTCAGAAATTGCTCTTTGTGCAAATCACTCCAGTCAGTCAGTTGCAGGCGCTCGCGACGACTGGCGACTTTGCGGCGCAGGCCATCCAAACCTTTCTCCAGCAGCAGTGGGAAGTTAACCGCCAGATGAGCATCACCGGAGGTCATATTGCCTTCTGCTTTGATGATACCGGTCGCCAGTAGCGCTTTTTGTTCGTCGGTAAACATACCGTAGCAGCGATCCTGCACAGTTTGGCCGCGCCACCATGGGCACAACTGATGCAATACCACTTTGTCTGCTTCACTGACCGAGAAACCTGCGCCGGGGCGATCAGCCAGCTCATCAATTTCACTTTCAATCCAACCGACTGTGTATTCAGGGAAAATCGGTGCCGCTCGCAGTTGGCTGGCCTGATTGCCGATAATCAGCTCATCATTTTTGATCCACAGGGTGCGCTGCTGTAAATGGTGAGCTAGCGCCAGTGCACGGCGAACCGGCAAGGGTTTATCCTGATGCTGCTGATAAGCCTCGGTATAATGCACCGCCCGCTCGGTACACACCGGCGGTTTGACAATGTGGATCAGGGCGTTTTTATGCTGTTTTGTCCGTTCGCTTAAGGTTACCAAATCGAGTGTGGTCATTGCGTCATCCTCGTAAAATTGCGGTCAGGCCCTTGTCACGGGCATAACTTTCCGCGAAGGCCAGCAGGTCAGGGGCGTCCAAAGGGCTATTTGCGGCCCGATAGGCCTCACCCAGCAACGAATATTTATTGATACCCAGCGTGTGGTAAGGCAAAAAATGGATCTCTTTCACCCCAATCTCATCAGCGGCAAAATCGACGATCCCTTGCACCGAGTGGCAGTCCGCATTGAAATCGGGGATCAACGGCACCCGCACGGTAATAGGGGTGCCTGCGGCGGCTAACTTGCGGAAATTATCCATCACCCGCCAGGCCGAACCGCCGGTCCACTGCTGAAAACGGCGCTCATCGGTATGCTTGAGGTCCGCCAGCATCAAATCCAGCCACGGCAAAGCAGGGGCGATATAGCGCCACGGCGTGTGTAAGCAAGATTCAACCGCGGTATGAATGCCCAGTTGATGGCAGCGCTGCAAGAGTTCAGCGGCCACCTCAGGCTGCATAAAAGGCTCGCCACCGGACAAGGTCACCCCGCCGCCGCTGCGCCGATAAAATGGCAAGTCGCGCAGCAAAGTTTCCATCGTGGCGTCGAGATCAATCGGGCGGCCGCACACAGTCAGCGCACCACTGGGGCAACGAATGGTCAGCGCCTGAATATCCTCTGCCGTCAATAATTGACGCTGAATCACCAGTTGATCATCAATACGCTGGATCGCCTGCGGACAGCTCTGGTGGCACAAATCACAGCCAGCCAGGCAAACGCGCAGGTCAAATAACACTTCAGGTTTAGGTGAACGGCTCTCTGGGTTTTGGCACCAGCGGCAGCTCAGCGAACAGCCTTTGAGGAATACCACACTACGAATGCCGGGACCGTCATGAGTGGAATAGCGCTGTACATTAAAAATCATCTTATCCCTCCCATCAGCAGTGACTGCATCGGCATCGCGGTGATAACCCGCTTTCCATGGCAACCAGTATCTGCGTAATATAGGGAAAGAAAAATTGATGAAATTTGCCGTGGAGTTCCTCTTTTATGTCCGCCTCACGTTTGCAACAGCAGTTTATTCGCCTCTGGCAACGGTTTAATGGCCAGCCAACGGAAACCACCTTACAGGAGCTGGCCGACGTGCTCTGCTGTTCACGTCGTCATGTCCGATCCTTGCTGGGCAGTATGCAGCACGAGGGCTGGCTGAGTTGGCAAGCGGAAGCGGGCCGTGGTAAGCGCTCACAATTGACCTTCCTCTACTCCGGGCTGGCACTGCAACAGCAGCGGGCCGATGAGTTGCTGGAGCAGGATAATATTGATCAGCTGGTGCAGTTGGTGGGGGATAAAAAAGCAGTACGTCAAATGCTGCTATCCCAGTTGGGGCGCAGTTTCCGCCAGGGTAAACATATTTTGCGCGTGCTCTATTATCGCCCGCTCCCCAATCTACTCCCTGGCACCGCCCTGCGCCGCTCAGAAACCCACATGGTTCGGCAGATTTTTAATGGCCTGACGCGAATAAATGAGGAAAACGGGGAACTCGAACCGGACTTATCTCACCACTGGCAAGCCATCAGCCCACTGCATTGGCGCTTTTATTTGCGCCCGGCCATCCATTTTCATCATGGCCGTGAACTGGAGATGGAGGATGTCATTACCAGCCTGACCCGCCTGATCCCACAACCGCTGTTCTCGCATATCACGGCGGTGCGCTCGCCGACCCCCTATGTCATTGACGTGCATCTCAGTAGCCCGGACCACTGGTTACCCTGGTTGTTGGGCAGTGTACACGCCATGATTTTGCCGCAGGAGTGGGAGAGTCAGCCCGACTTCCCGCGCCACCCTATCGGCACTGGCCCTTACTCAGTGATGCGTAATCATCGTAGCCAATTGAAAATTCAGGCGTTTGATAACTATTTTGGTTTCCGCGCGTTGATTGATGAAGTGAATATCTGGGTGTTGCCGGAGCTGTCCGAGGAGTTGGTCTACTCCGGCGTGCAATTGCAGGCGGACGACACCAGTAAAAATGAGCTGGAGAGTCGGCTGGAAGAGGGCTGCTACTTTTTACTGTTTGACCAGCGCTCCTCCCAGACCAGTCATCCCGAGATCCGCCGCTGGCTCTGTGAGTTGATCACCCCCGTCGCCCTACTCAGCCATGCAGATCCTTTTTACCAGCGCTACTGGTCACCGGCTTACGGCATGTTGCCGCGCTGGCACCACAACCGGCTGACCACACTGGAGCCGAAGCCGGAAGGGTTGAGCGAACTGACACTCACCTTTTACAGCGAGCACTCCGAATTTGATGCCATCGGCCAGACACTGACCACGCTGCTAGCCGCCCATGGCGTCAAGCTAGTGATTCAGACCGTGGATTATGTCAGTTGGTATCAAGGCGACGCGCAGAGCGACATCTGGCTCGGCAGTGCCAACTTCTACCTGCCGCTGGAGTTCTCTCTGTTTGCCACCCTGTATGAGCTACCGCTGCTGCAACACTGCCTCGACGACGAACTGCATCACGACGTGGGATCATGGCGCAATAATAGCCTGCCGATGGCGGACTGGAGCCAACGATTAGTCAGCCAAAATCAATTCCACCCGCTGTTCCATCACTGGCTAGAATTATATGGGCAGCACAGTATGCGCGGCGTGCGCATGAACACCCTCGGATGGTTTGACTTCAAATCAGCCTGGTTTACCCCACCTGAGGTATAAACACCCTTTCACCCGCCCGAATTAATCACTACAATAGCGCCGTCTCAACGGGGTGCTAACTGGCAGTAAAACCGCCAGTTAGCTGAGAGCAAACCCGTCGAACCTGATCCGGTTAACACCGGCGGAGGGATTTGAGAAAAATAACGTATTATCATCACGATAGCGACGTTATTGACCGCCTCAGATACCTTTGCCACCTTTATTCTTAAGGAGTGCAAAGTGTTTAAATGCATGATTTCCTGCTTATTTTTGCTGTCTGCTGCCGCTGTTGCTGCCGATAAGCCCACCCTGACGGTTTACACCTATGACTCCTTTGCTGCCGACTGGGGGCCAGGACCAGCGATTAAAAAAGCCTTTGAAGCCGAATGTGATTGTCAGCTTAAATTTGTGGCGCTGGAAGATGGCGTTTCACTGCTGAACCGTCTGCGGATGGAGGGTAAAAATAGCCAGGCTGATGTCATTTTAGGCTTAGATAACAATCTGGTACAGGCGGCGGAGCAAACCGGTTTATTCGCGCCAAGTCAGGTGGATACCAGCATACTGACACTGCCTGAGCCGTGGCAGAACAAAACCTTTGTCCCTTACGACTACGGCTACTTTGCCTTTGTGTATGACAAAAACAAACTGAAAAACCCACCGAAGAGCCTGCAAGAGTTGGTCAGCAGCAAAGCGCCGTGGAAGGTTATCTATCAAGATCCCCGCACCAGTACACCGGGCCTTGGCTTAATGCTGTGGATGCAAAAAGTGTATGGCGATAAAGCCCCACAGGCGTGGCAAGAGCTGGCGAAAAAAACCGTCACAGTCACCAAAGGCTGGAGCGAAGCTTACGGTCTGTTCCTGAAAGGGGAAGGGGATCTGGTGCTAAGCTACACCACTTCGCCGGCTTACCATCTGATTGAAGAGCAGAAAAGCAACTACGCCGCCGCCGATTTCAGCGAAGGCCACTACCTGCAAGTGGAAGTCGCGGGTCAAGTGGCGTCCAGCAAACAGCCGGAGCTGGCACAGCGTTTTATGAAATTTATCATCACCCCTGCCTTCCAAAATCATATTCCCACTGGCAACTGGATGTATCCGGTGATCAAAATGGATCTTCCGGCAGGGTTTGAAACACTCAACGTGCCGCAAAAAGCATTGCAGTTTGATGCCAAAGAGGTAGCCGATAACCGTGGTAAATGGATTCAGGCATGGCAATCCGCCGTCAGCCGCTAATTCCGCCATGGTTGTGGCCGGGGCTGCTTGCCGCCGCGCTGATAGTAGGTGTCGCCTTATTGGCGTTCACCGCTATCTGGCGACATGCACCTGCGGCAGACTGGCAAAGTATCTGGCATGACAGCTATCTGTGGCATGTGATCCGCTTTACCTTCTGGCAGGCGTTTCTCTCGGCGCTGCTGTCGGTCACACCCGCCATTTTTCTAGCCCGCGCCCTGTATCGCCGCCGCTTTCCTGGCCGTCAACTGATGCTGCGTTTATGCGCCATGACACTGGTGCTGCCAGTGCTGGTGGCGCTGTTCGGGATCCTGACGGTCTATGGCCGCCAGGGCTGGCTGGCTGGGCTGTTTAGCTGGCTGGGGATGAATTACCGCTTCTCGCCCTATGGTTTACAGGGCATTTTGCTGGCGCATATTTTCTTTAATATGCCGCTGGCAACCCGCTTGTTGCTGCAATCACTGGAGAGCATTGCCGTAGAGCAGCGCCAGCTCGCCGCGCAGTTGGGTATGAATGGCTGGCAGCATCTCCGTTGGGTCGAGTGGCCCTATCTGCGCCGCCAAATTCTGCCCACTGCCGCGCTGATTTTTATGCTCTGTTTTGCCAGCTTCGCCACTGTGCTGTCACTGGGCGGCGGGCCACAAGCCACCACTATAGAGTTGGCGATTTATCAGGCGCTTAGCTACGACTATGATCTCGGGCGCGCCGCACTATTGGCGCTAATCCAACTGGGCTGCTGCCTGGGATTGGTGGTGCTGAGCCAGCGGCTAAACTCGGTGCTGGCGGTGGGGAGTACTCACGGGCAGATGTGGCGCAGCCAGCAAGATAGCTATTGGTCGCGCATCAGCGATACTTTGCTGATTGGTGCGGCTTTGCTATTGATGGTTCCCCCTTTGCTCGCGGTCGTCATTGATGGCAGCAATCAAACGATACTCACCGTGTTGCAGCAACCGCCGCTCTGGCAAGCCTTCTTTACCTCATTCACCATCGCCATTGGGGCCGGATTGCTGTGTGTCACCCTGACCATGATGCTGTTGTGGAGCAGCCGTGAGCTGAAACTGCGTCAGCAGATGGCTTACGGGCAAGCACTGGAAGTGAGCGGCATGGTGATCCTGGCGATGCCGGGTATCGTGCTGGCGACCGGCTTCTTTCTGCTGCTAAACGACACGCTGGGCTTGCCACAATCCCCTTACGCGCTGGTGATCCTGACCAATGCGCTGATGGCGGTGCCCTATGCCTTGAAAGTGCTGGATAACCCGATGCGTGATCTGGCCGAGCGCTATACGCCGCTCTGCTTATCGCTGGATATCCGCGGCTGGCACCGGTTGCGCCATATTGAGCTAAGCGCCCTAAAGCGCCCATTGGCGCAAGCGCTGGCCTTTGCCAGTGTGCTCTCCATCGGCGATTTTGGCGTGGTGGCGCTATTTGGTAATGAGCACTTCCGCACCCTGCCATTTTATCTCTATCAGCAGATAGGCTCTTACCGCAGCAACGATGGCGCAGTGACCGCCCTGCTGCTGTTGCTGCTCTGCTTCCTGCTGTTTACTCTGATTGAACGACTGCCGAGCCGCCATGCTAAAGCTTGAGAAAATAACCTATCTGTACGACCACTTACCGATGCGCTTTGATTTGCGCATTCAGCCCGGCGAGCGGGTGTCGATCCTTGGCCCGAGTGGCGCAGGTAAAAGCACCCTGCTGAGTCTGATCGCCGGTTTCTTAGCGCCAGCCAGTGGTCGTATGTTGCTGAATAATCAGGATCACACCACCACAGTACCCGCCCAAAGACCGGTATCGATGCTATTTCAGGAGAATAATCTGTTCTCGCACCTCAATGTAGAGCAGAACATCGGGCTGGGGTTGCATCCGGGGCTGAAACTCAACCAACAGCAAAAACAGTTACTCAGCCAGATTGCCCAGCAAGTGGGATTGGAGTCGTGCCTCGACCGCCTGCCCGCGCAACTCTCCGGCGGTCAACGCCAGCGGGCAGCACTCGCGCGCTGTCTGGTGCGCAGTCAGCCAATCCTACTGTTGGATGAACCCTTTTCTGCGCTGGACCCCGCATTGCGCAATGAAATGCTGCAACTGGTCGATCAGGTGTGCCACCAGCGCCAACTGACGCTGCTGATGGTGTCACACAATCTCGATGATGCCGCGCGCATCGCCGACCGCACCTTACTCGTGGTTGATGGCCGCATTTACTATGACGGTCAGACTCAAGCACTGGTCAGCGGCAGTGCGCCAGAAGCTAGTGTGCTAGGCATTACGCTATCCGACCAAGACTTTCCATAACAGATGGCGATAAATCGGCATCATCGGCTGCATATGCAGCCAGACAAAACTGGCGATCGCGAGTGCAATCGCCAGCAGCGTCAGCCAGCGCAGTCGGGCAAGGGGTAGCCACTTGCTCAGGCGATCTGGGCTACGTTTATCAAAACGCCACCAGCGCCATGATAACCAGCAGGCCAGCCAAATCAGCAGCACCACTGCCACTAACAGAGACTTAAACATAAAGCTGTTGGCGCTCGGCGGGATATCAATGGCAACACCGGCCAGTATGCCAGGGAAGAAGTAGACCGGCGGCCAGGTGAGGCAACCAATCACATTGGGTAGCGCGAATTTTGCTGGCGGCAGATTCAGCATCCCCGCCACCATTGGCACGATAGGCCGGGCCGGGCCGATAAAGCGCCCCAGCAGAACCGTGGCCATGCTGTGGTTGTGCAGCGCATGTTCGGTTTTCGCCAGCATCGATTTATGTTTTTTCAGGAAAGACCAGCGGTGCAGCGGCGCTTTGAAACGGCGACCAATAAAGTACGAGAGCCAATCCCCGGTCAGACAACCGACTGTTGCTGCGGCCCAGGCCCAATAAAAATCCATCTCTCCGCTGCCAATCAGCGCCCCCACGGTGGTCATCATGATAGTCCCTGGCAGTAGCATTCCCACCAGCGCTAAAGATTCGAGAAAAGTCACGAACATGACGACAAATAGCGCGAAAGCCAGAGATTGTGTCAGTAAATGTAATACGTAGGCTTCCATAAGTTTGTCCGTTGGTTAACAACCCTGTTTCAGGCGCGGGGGAATTGTCCGGCCCATTGAGAAATGAGTCAATGGCGAATCATCATTGAAATAGACAATCACTGTATAAATACCCATACTAAGAGAGCTTAAGCCCCAGGCGTTATTGTTGCAGCCAGTTTGGATGCGGACAGCGCGCAGAAACCGGAGCGTACACAGAGTACGTGAGGATTTCGAGCACTGCCCAAATTCAAAATGGCAAATAAAATAGCCTGTACATAATTTAAATAGTTTCTCTTACTAAAGGTAGCAGTGTGGGGCACACCCGTCAGGGCTTCCTGCTCACTCGCCACTGGCGTGACACGCAGGCAAGCACCGAAGTTGAATTCTGGCTAGCCACCGATGAAGGGCCGCAGCACGTTAGACTGCCGCCTCAGCCATCGGTCGCCTTTATCCCGGCCGAACAACGGCAACGGGTTGAAACCCTGCTGCGTGATGAACGCCGTTGGCAACTGCGCCCTCTTGAGCTGACCGATTTCCACCAACGCCCAGTCCTGGGGCTGTATTGCACCCAGCATCGCCAGTTAATCCGCTTGGAAAAACTGCTCAGGGAAAGTGGCGTGAATGTTTATGAAGGTGACATTCGCCCGCCCGAACGTTTTCTGATGGAGCGCTTTATTACCGCGCCAGTCTGGTTCAGCGGGGATGACAACAGCAACGGCCCGCTGCTCAATACCCAAATGAAACCGGCAGATGAGTATCGCCCCGTGCTAAAACTGCTGTCGCTGGATATCGAAACCAGCGAACACGGCGAGCTTTATTGCATTGGTTTAGAAGGTTGCGGTCAGCGGCAGGTTTACATGTTGGGGCCGCCCAATGGCGATGATGCGAAGAGTGCCGCACTGGATTTCAATCTGGAATATGTCGCCAGCCGCCCGCTGTTGCTGGAGAAACTGAACCAATGGCTGGAGCAGTATGATCCCGATGCCATTATTGGCTGGAATCTGGTGCAGTTTGATCTGCGCGTGCTACAAAAACACGCGGATCGCTATCAGATCCCACTGCGTTTTGGCCGTGGCGGTAGCCTGCTGGAGTGGCGCGAGCACGGCTTTAAGCAGGGGCACTTTTTTGCCTCGGCGGCCGGACGGCTGATTATCGATGGCATCGAGGCGCTGAAATCGGCGACCTGGAACTTTCCCTCCTTCAGTCTGGAATCTGTCTCGCAAACCTTGCTGGGAGAAGGGAAAGCCAGTGATAACCCCTATCAACGCATGGATGAGATCAATCATCGCTTTGCCAATGATAAGCCAGCACTGGCCCGCTATAATCTGAAAGATTGTGAGCTGGTGACGCGGATTTTTGCCAAAACCGAGCTGCTGAGCTTCCTGCTTGAGCGCGCAACCGTCACTGGGCTGGCGGCGGATCGCAGCGGCGGTTCAGTCGCGGCCTTTACCCACCTTTATCTGCCACGGATGCACCGTATCGGTTATGTGGCCCCCAATTTAGGTGAGCTACCAGAAGAGCACAGCCCCGGCGGTTTTGTGATGGATTCTCAGCCCGGTTTGTATGATTCGGTGCTGGTGCTCGACTATAAAAGCCTCTATCCCTCGATTATCCGCACCTTTCTCATTGATCCGGTCGGGTTAGTCGCGGGTATGCAGCAGCCTGATGATGAGCACTCGGTTCCGGGCTTTCGCGGGGCCTGGTTCTCCCGCGAGAAACACTGCCTGCCGGCGATTGTTAACCAGATTTGGCAGGGAAGAGAAGCAGCAAAACGTCAGCAAAATAAGCCGTTATCCCAAGCATTGAAGATCATTATGAACGCCTTTTATGGCGTGCTTGGCTCCAGCGGTTGCCGCTTCTTCGACCCAAGATTAGCCTCCTCGATCACCCTGCGCGGCCATGAGATCATGCGCCAAACCCGCGAATTGATTGAAGCACAGGGCTATCAGGTGATTTATGGCGATACCGACTCAACCTTTGTCTGGCTGAAAAATGCCCATAGCGAAGCTCAGGCAGCGCGCATCGGCAAAGAACTGGTTCAGCACGTCAATCAATGGTGGCAAAACCATATCCAGCAAATTTATAACTTACCCTGCGCACTGGAGCTGGAGTTTGAAACCCACTATCGGCGCTTTTTGATGCCCACCATCCGCGGCGCGGAGCAAGGCAGCAAAAAACGCTATGCCGGGCTGATATCAACACCCACCGGCGATCAGATGGTGTACAAGGGGCTGGAGACAGTTCGCACCGATTGGACCCCGCTGGCGCAGCAATTCCAGCGCGAGTTATATCTGCGGATTTTCCAGCGGCAGCCCTATCAGGACTATGTGCGCGATTACGTGGCGCGCACCCTGAATGGCGAACTGGATGAGCAGTTGATCTACCGCAAACGCCTGCGTCGGCGGCTCGACGACTATCAGCGCAATGTGCCGCCGCACGCCAGAGCAGCACGGCTGGCGGATGAGTTTAACCGCAAGCAGGGCCGCCCATTGCAATATCAAAATGGCGGCTGGATAAGTTACGTCATGACCACCGCTGGCCCCGAGCCACTGGAGACGCGCCAATCCCCCATCGATTACGATCACTATTTGACCCGCCAGCTACAACCGGTGGCTGACGCTATACTTCCTTTTATGCACGATGACTTCACCACGCTGATAACCGGGCAACTGGGGCTATTTTAATCGTAATTCAGCTGTTTTACAGGTGACGCAGCGCTCGCCTTCCATTACCATAGCGCCCTTGCCAAAATTCGCATCAATCACACTGACAAACACTTTTCTACTCAATAACTGTCCAACAAAAAAATCGAGCCGATAATTTATGCCTTTTACACTTGGTCAACGCTGGATCAGCGACACAGAAAGCGAACTTGGATTGGGTACTGTCGTTGCCATCGACGTACGCATGATCACCTTACTGTTCCCCGCAACCGGTGAAAACCGCCTTTACGCCAGAAATGACTCGCCGATCACCCGTGTCATGTTCAATCCGGGCGATACCATCACTCACCACGAAGGCTGGCAGCTGAAAGTGGAAGAGGTGACACACGAAAACGGGCTAATTACCTATATCGGCACCCGTCTGGATACAGAAGAGACCGGCGTCTCAATGCGTGAAGTGTTGCTCGATAGCAAACTGACTTTCAGCAAACCACAAGATCGGTTGTTTGCCGGTCAAATCGACCGCATGGATCGTTTTGCCCTGCGTTTTCGCGCCCGTAAGTATCAAAGTGAGCAGTTCCGCTTGCCATGGAGCGGCCTGCGTGGCGTCCGTGCCAGCCTGATCCCACACCAACTACATATCGCTTATGAAGTGGGACAGCGCCATGCACCGCGCGTATTACTGGCCGATGAAGTGGGCTTGGGTAAAACCATCGAAGCTGGGATGATTATCAACCAGCAACTGCTGGCGGGCCGTGCTGAGCGTGTACTGATTGTGGTGCCAGAAAGCCTGCAACATCAGTGGTTAGTTGAGATGTTGCGCCGCTTTAATCTGCGCTTCTCGCTGTTTGATGACAGCCGCTACTCCGAAGCCTTGCAAGACAGCACCAATCCGTTTGAAACCGAGCAAATGGTGATCTGTTCACTGGATTTTGTGCGCCGTAATAAGCAGCGTTTGGAGCAGTTGGCAGACGCCGCTTGGGATCTACTGGTGGTGGATGAAGCGCACCATCTGGCGTGGAGCGAAGAGGCGCCGAGCCGCGAATATCAGGTTATTGAACAGTTGGCTGAAAATATCCCCGGCGTCTTACTGTTGACCGCAACACCAGAGCAATTGGGCCAGCAGAGCCACTTTGCTCGCTTGCGTTTGCTCGATCCTGATCGCTTCCATGACTACGAAGAGTTCATCAATGAGCAGCAGAAATATCGCCCGATTGCCGATGCCGTGACACTGCTGCTGGGTGGTGAGCGCTTAGCCGACGATAAGCTAAATCTGTTGGGCGAACTGATGGCTGAGCAAGATATTGAACCGCTGCTGAAAGCCGCCAATAGCCAAAGTGAAGACAGCGAAGCCGCCCGTAAAGAGTTGGTGACCATGCTGATGGACAGACACGGCACCAGCCGGATCTTGTTCCGTAACACCCGTAACGGGGTGAAGGGCTTCCCGCATCGCGTATTGCATCAGATTAAGCTGCCGCTGCCGACTCAGTACCAAACGGCGATTAAAGTGTCGGGCATCATGGGTGCCAAAAAAACCCTGGAAGCGCGCGCCAAAGACATGCTGTATCCGGAGCAAATCTATCAGGAGTTTGAAGGCGAAAATGCCACCTGGTGGAACTTCGACCCTCGGGTTGAGTGGCTGCTCAACTATCTGATTGCTAATCGTGGTGAGAAAGTGCTGGTTATCTGCGCGCAAGCCGCCACGGCATTGCAGCTCGAACAAGTGCTGCGTGAACGCGAAGCTATCCGTGCGGCCGTGTTCCATGAAGGTTTATCGCTGATTGAACGCGACCGTGCCGCCGCCTACTTCGCCTCTGAAGAGGATGGCGCGCAGGTGTTACTCTGCTCTGAAATCGGTTCGGAAGGGCGTAACTTCCAGTTCGCCTGCCAGTTGGTGATGTTTGACCTGCCGTTCAACCCAGATTTACTGGAACAGCGTATTGGCCGTCTGGACCGTATCGGCCAGAACCGCGAAATCCAAATCATGGTGCCCTATTTGGAAAATACCGCCCAGGCGGTGCTGGTACGCTGGTATCACGAAGGTTTGGATGCTTTCGAGCACACCTGCCCAACCGGCCGCACCATCTATGATACCGGTTATCAAACACTGATTGGTTATCTGGCAACCCCGAATGAGCAGGAAGGGCTGGATGAGTTTATCCACACCTGCCGCCAGCAGCATGAAGAGCTGAAACTTCAGTTGGAACAAGGCCGCGACCGCCTATTGGAGATGCACTCTAACGGCGGCGAACATGGGCAGGAGTTGGCGCAGATTATTGAGGATCAAGATAATGACGTGAATTTAGTCAGTTTCGCTCTTAACTTGTTCGATATTGTTGGGATCAACCAAGAAGATCGCAGCGATAACCTGATCGTACTGACGCCATCGGACCACATGCTGGTGCCGGACTTCCCTGGGCTGCCGCAAGATGGCTGCACCGTCACCTTTGATCGCGAACAGGCACTGTCGCGGGAAGATGCCCAGTTTGTCAGTTGGGAGCATCCAATCATCCGCAATGGTTTGGATCTGATCCTGTCTGGCGACACCGGCAGCTGCGCAGTTTCTTTGTTGAAAAACAAAGCATTGCCTGTTGGCACTTTGCTCGCTGAATTGGTTTATGTGGTCGAAGCGCAAGCGCCAAAACATCTGCAATTGACCCGTTTCTTGCCACCGACTCCGGTGCGGATGCTGATGGATCGTAACGGCACCAATCTGGCGGCACAGGTTGAATTTGAAACCTTTAACCGCCAGTTGAATGCGGTTAATCGTCATACCTCCAGCAAGTTGGTCAATGCGGTGCAGCAAGAGGTTCACACCATGTTGCAGCAGGCGGAGGCGCTAGTTGCGGAGCAAGCACAGCTGTTGATTGATGCCGCTAAGCACGAAGCTGATGATAAGTTAAGTGCTGAACTGGCGCGTTTGGAAGCCCTAAAAGCGGTTAACCCAAATATTCGTGATGATGAGCTGGAAGCACTGGAACATAACCGTAAATTGGTACTGGAAAGTCTCAATCAAGCGGGCTGGCGTTTAGATGCTATCCGCCTGGTGGTCGTCACTCACCAGTAATCTCAAGGGTGAAAACTGAGGCAGGATGCTCAGTTTTCACCCCGCCTTAGCCACCTTACTTTCTGTATTCACATCCCCAATGGCAACGGAGCCATTAGCACCAATACGCCATAAAGTTGACCGTGGAACGATCCAGGCCACACTCACCAATGAGATAGCGGCGCAAGACTTTCACCGTTGAGGACTCCGCGGCTACCCATGCGTAGAACGCCTTCTCACCTTCGGCGCGCTCCCATAGCACCTCACCGCCCAGACTGTTTTCTGCCAATGACTGTCCTTCGACCTGCACCATAGCCGGAATCTGTACCCATTGGCGCACTGCATCAACTAACAAGCGACCATGGGCGGGGTGACGTTCCGCATCCCGTGGCAACCAGTGCACTTGTGCAAACTGAAATCGCTCAAGATTGATGCAATCACCGGCAACCGGCACCTCAAAAAAAGCCTGAACCTGTGGTGGTTTTATCTGTAATGCCAATTGTTCCAAAATCGCCACCGCCGCCGGTAACGCGGTTTCATCGGCAATCAGTAGCGCCTGCGTCATCTGTGCTGGCGGGGACCACTCATAACCCCCACTGTCGAGTTGATACTCGGCATTCGGGGCTACGACCTGAATAGCATCACCTGGTTTAGCATGTGTTGCCCAGGCAGATGCCGGGCCAGTTTCACCGTGCAGAACAAACTCCACATCCATCTCGTTACACTCCGCCCGCAATGCGCGCAGTGTGTAAGTGCGCATCACCGGACGCTGTTGCTTCGGCAAAGCCATGTAACTGCGGTACCAGTCATCGCCCTTCTCCAACTGAGGAATCTGGCCCTCTTCTGCTGGGAACAGCAGTTTGATCCGCTGATCTGGCGCTTCAAGTTTCATGCGATTCACCTCAGCCCCTTCAAAGACACAACGCATCAGCGAAGGCGATATATTCACTTTAACTTTCAATTTGATATCAAAAACTCGGTAACTTGAGGGACCGGACATATCAGTTACTCTCCCGCAGAAGGTGCTGTTTCTCGATGCTGACACCAGAGCCAGCCGCTTATACCACCCAACAGAACGGCCATCATCAGAGCTGCTGCAATTAACTGTGACTCACCGTAGAATTTTGCAACGACGGGTACCATTAATGCGCTCATGCCATAACCCAATGTATGACTGGTGGCTATCACGCCCGAACCTTTACCGGTGGACAACTTATCGTTCAGCATCAATTGATAACCCGGTGTCGCCATGGCCGCACCAAAAGAGGCTAATGCACAGCCCGCATAGAAGAGCAGCAGTGATTGAGCGCACATCAATCCTAAGCCAAACACCATCAATAAGGCCGCTATCAGCAACAACTGAGGAGCCGTAAAGCGCTGTGGACGTACCACCAAAAACTGGGCTAACAACGTACAACTGGCAGCCACACTCAATAAAATGGCGACATGGTGGCTCACCGTCGTCGCCGAATGGCTGAATAATTGACTCAGATGAGGGGCCAGCCCAAGTTGCATTAGGCTGACTGTCGCGGCCAGTAATAGCGCACAGAGCAAATAGGGCAACATGCTGATGCGTAAACGATTTTGCTGATGAGTGACCGGAGGTAGCGGCGGGTCATTGTATTGGCAGCACACCACTAATAGTGCAATCAAGGGGGCTATCGCCATCAACCAGAGAGGGGCCATCGGGTGTATTGAGAGAGCCAGTGCGGCACATAGCGGACCAAGTAGACGGCCACAACTCAAACCTGAACTGATGGTCGCCAGCGCGGCCATACGTTGCTCATAGCCAGCGCGTTGCAAAGCCCAAGTCTGACAGGCGGGGACCATGCCCGATACTGTCAGGCCGTAAATAATACGTGCTACAATCAGCGCGACTAACCCGGTCATTTGCGCTAACCATCCGACTGCCAATCCCCAAACTACCAACGCTAACAGAGCAAAACTGAGCAGGTAGCCCGCCAACGCCATGATGACAACAAATTTACAGCCGCGAATCTCCGATTGGCGGCCCCACCACGGCGATCCGACTAAAAACAGCATTGAACCGAGGGTAAGCAAGCCTGCCCATACCGCCAGTGATAGGTGAGTTTTGCTTACCAATACTGGCAACACCACCAATAAGCCGTTTTGCCCAATTCCCAATAGCCCAGAGCAAAAGGCTAATGGCCAATTGGAAGAGGGCCGATGGCTCGAACCTGTACCAAACTGTGAGTGAATTTGCATCAAAGGTGAATTAACCGTTAATAACATTAATGATTCAAGGGTGTTCAATTGACAAACTGTATCATGATTATTATTGATAATGGTAATAACTATTGATATAAGAATTGTTCTCATTTGAACTAAGGAAGATTTGGGATCATGACTATCCAGTTAGAAACCGCGACAACCAATGTGGCTGCGCAATGTTTCCTCAACGCACTGATACGTGAAACCTGGGATTGGCAAATAGTTCCGGCAGTGAACAATCAACAATATCCACAGCTTCACCTCCCCCTTTCATCTTCACACGCTATCCGCATTGCCTTGCGACATATCTCCCCGACGCAACATCATCACTATCTATTCCCGGCTTATCTGCATCAGCAGGATGACGGTACTGGTGTGGCAATCAACGTCGAGCAATTAGTCACTTTATTGCTGGAGAAACCAGCGGTGAAAGGTGAGCTCTCTGAAGAGGCCGTCGCGCGTTTCCGTCAGCGGGTGCTGGAAAGTCATGACAATACCCAACAAGCGATCAATGTGCGTCTGGATTGGCCATCACTGCGCGATAAACCGCTCAACTTTGCTGAAGCAGAGCAAGGGCTACTGGTCGGTCATGCCTTTCATCCGGCACCAAAGTCCCATGAACCCTTCGATGAGAAACAGGCGCGCCGCTACCTGCCTGACTATGCCGCCCGCTTCCCACTGCGCTGGTTTGCCGTGGATAAGCGCTATCTGTGTGGTGATAGCCTCAAGCTGACACTGCAACAGCGGCTGCAACGTTTTACCAGTGAGAGTGCGCCCCAATTGCTGCCCTACTTTACCGATAATGTTTGGCTGCTACCGATGCACCCTTGGCAAGCCGACCATCTGTTGGCGCAGGATGGGTGCCAACAGTTAGTGCAGCAAGGTCTGTTACAGGATCTGGGCGAAGCTGGCGAACGCTGGTTGCCCACCAGTTCCTCACGTTCGCTCTACAGCCCATCAAACCGCGATATGATTAAGTTTTCACTCAGTGTGCGCCTGACCAACTCGGTGCGCACCTTGTCAGTGAAAGAGGTCAAACGCGGTATTCGTTTGGCACGGCTGGCGCAAACCCCGCGCTGGCAAGCGCTACAAGCGCACTATCCAACTTTCCGTGTGATGCAGGAAGATGGCTGGGCCGGCTTGCGTTCGCTAGAGGGCACGATTCAGGAAGAGAGCCTGATGGTGCTGCGCGACAATCTGCTGTTCAGCCAACCAGAGAATCAAACCAATGTGTTGGTGACCTTGACCCAAGCCGCGCCAGATGGGGGCGACAGTTTGCTAGCTTGTGCAGTACGCCGTTTAGCTGCGCGCTTGAATCTACCCTTACAACAAGCGGCCCACTGCTGGTTAGATGCTTATTGCCAGCATGTTTTGCTACCGCTGTTCAGTACTGAGGCCGACTACGGACTAGTGTTACTGGCACATCAGCAAAATATTCTGGTGGAGATGCAACAAGATCTGCCGGTCGGCATGTTGTATCGCGACTGCCAAGGCAGCGGTTTTACCCGTGATGCGACACCGTGGCTGGAAGAGATTGGCGAAGCCGATGCAGAAAACCGCTTCAGCGAGCAGCAATTACTGCGCTATTTCCCCTATTACCTGCTGGTGAACTCCAGTCTGGCGGTGACCGCCGCACTGGCGGCTGCTAATTTCGACAGCGAAGAGAACCTGATAGCGCGAGTTCGCGATGCACTCCACGGCCTGCGCGTGACCGCCAAAAATACGCGGTGTCTGGATTACGTCCTCGACAGCTCCCACTGGAACTGCAAGGGTAATTTCTTCTGCTATCTGCACGATCACAACGAAAATACCATCGTTGATCCGGCAGTGATCTATTTTGATTTCGCTAACCCTTTCCATGTCGCGCCCCAACAGCGCCAAGAGGTGGCCCTATGATGCCATCCGCCAAATTGATGCACTCCCGTGGCAGTTTTCGCTGCGAACATCTGGACAAGAACCTCATCCTCGGTTTAGGGCTAGACGGCAGCGCAGTACTGAATTATCCGGGGCCATTACCTCAGGGCTGGTTGGTACAAGCCTTGGATCAATTATTCGTCGCCGCCCCGCAGTTAACCGGCATTGCTTTGCCCTATGCCGAGTGGTGTGAAGAGCCGCAAGCGCTGGCGCTGTTTGCATTGGCAAGCGGCGACTATCTGGCGCGGGAGCCGTTTTATCAACTACCGCTGTGGCTGGGAGCAGAACGCCACCCGGCTTCAAGTCAAATGCAGTATGACGCCGAGCGTAATATCTGGTTCCCGCAGCGGCCCGCCCGCCCTCACGGGGAAGTTTATCGCCGTTTTGACCCACAAATTAAGCGCACGCTGAGTTTTCGCTTACCGGAGATTGACCGTGACGCCGAGCAATTCACTCGCTGGATGAACTCACCGCGCGTGGATGCTTTCTGGGAGATGCGCGGCCCACTTGAAGCCCAAGTGGAATACCTACAACGCCAGTTGGACTCCAGTTATTGCTACCCGTTATTGGGCTGTTTCGACGACCAACCCTTTGGCTATTTCGAAGTTTATTGGGCGGCGGAAGACAGAATTGGCCGCCATTACCGCTGGCAGCCTTTTGACCGTGGGCTGCATATGTTGGTTGGCGAGGAGTGCTGGCGTGGGGCGCAATACATTCGCAGTTGGTTACGTGGCCTGACGCATTATCTCTATCTGGACGAGCCGCGCACGACACGCGTGGTGGCTGAGCCGCGCGCCGATAACCAGCGTTTATTCCGTCACCTGCCAGCGGCGGGCTACCACACATTGAAAGAGTTTGATTTCCCACATAAACGCTCGCGGCTGATCGTCAATCAGCGCACTGAATTTTTCCGAGAGGAGGCGATATGATCACTCACGATTATACCGCCTGGGAGCGCGTTAACCGCCAGATGGTCGCCAAGATCCTTGCCGAGCTGGAGTACGAGCGCACATTGTGTGCTGAGCCACAGGGAGAAGCATGGCGCATCGCCTTACCGAGTGCGGTTTATACCTTTAACGCCGAGCGGGGTATTTGGGGCTGGCTGCATATTGATCCCAGTTCATTAGGCTGCGATGGGGTACCGCTGACGGCTGACTACCTGCTGCGCCAATTGGCTCAGGTTCTGGCGATGGATGATGCTCAGGTTGCTGAGCACTTGGAAGATTTATACGCCACGCTTCGTGGTGACATGCAGCTGCTCTCGGCTCGCCACGGCATGAGCGCCGAGGATCTGATCGCCCTTGATGCTGATGCACTGCAATGCCTGCTCGCCGGTCACCCAAAATTTATCTTCAACAAGGGCCGCCGTGGTTGGGGGCTAACCGCCCTGCAACAATATGCCCCCGAATATCAGGGCCAATTCCGCCTGCACTGGGTGGCTGCGAAACGGGGCAGTTTTGTGTGGTGTACCGATACTGACCTCGCACTGGATACCCTGCTCGACAGCGCCATGTCGCGGGCTGAACGTCAGCGCTTTGAGGGCCGTTGGCGTGAGCTAAAATTGAGCGATGAGTGGATCCCCGTGCCTCTGCACCCATGGCAATGGCAGCAAAAAATCGCCCTGCACTTCCTGCCGCAGCTGGCGGAGGGTGAACTGGTCGAACTGGGCGAGTTTGGCGATCATTATTTGGCGCAACAGTCACTGCGTACATTGACCAATGTCAGCCGCCGTGTGCCATTTGATATCAAACTCCCCCTCACCATCTACAACACCTCTTGCTATCGCGGCATTCCCGGTAAGTACATCAGTGCCGGTCCGGCGGCTTCCCGCTGGTTGCAGCAGATATTTGCGCAAGACAGTACGCTGCGTACAAGCGGTGCCGAGATCCTCGGTGAGCCTGCGGCCGGTTATATGACGCACCAAACCTATGCAGCGCTGGCTAAAACGCCCTACCGCTATCAGGAGATGCTCGGCGTTATCTGGCGGGAAAATCCATCCTGCTATTTACAACAGGGTGAACAAGCCATTTTGATGGCAACGCTGATGGAGACCGATAATCAGGGCCATCCACTGATCGCGGCCTATATTGCCAGTTCGGGATTAAGTGCTGAAGCTTGGCTGACACAAATGTTCCGTGTGGTGGTGGTGCCGATGTATCACCTGATGTGTTGTTATGGTGTGGCACTGATTGCTCACGGCCAAAACATCACATTGGTGATGAAAGACCATGTGCCGCAACGCATCTTATTGAAAGACTTCCAAGGTGATATGCGTCTGGTAGACAAGGAGTTTCCGCAAGCGGCCTCCCTGCCCAAGATAGTGAAAGACGTGACGGCGCGCTTGTCTGCCGACTATCTGATTCACGATCTACAGACCGGGCATTTTGTCACCGTGCTGCGATTTATCTCACCACTAATGCAGGCTTACGGTGTCAGTGAACAGCGATTCTATCAACTGCTGGCGCAGGTGCTGGAGCGCTATATGGCGCAGCACCCAGACATGGCAGACCGCTTCATTTTATTCAGTTTATTCAAACCACGCATTATTCGTGTGGTCCTCAACCCGGTGAAACTCACCTATTCAGAGCAAGACGGCGGCAATCGCATGTTGCCGAACTACTTGCAGGATCTGGATAACCCTCTTTATTTGGTCACCAAGGAGCTAGCCCAATGAATCAGACTCTGGATTTCATCGGCATTGGCATCGGTCCATTCAACCTCAGCATTGCCGCACTCGGCAGTGAAGTTCCCGGCTTTAACTGCAAATTTTTTGAGCGCAAGCCGTTCTTTTCCTGGCATCCCGGCATGATGGTGCCGGACTGCCACATGCAGACCAGTTTTCTGAAGGATTTAGTCAGCGCGGTATCGCCGACTAACCCATACAGTTTTCTGAACTATTTAGTGCAGCGGAAAAAATTCTACCGCTTCTTAACCACCGAGCACCGCACGGTTTCACGGGAAGAGTTCGCAGACTACCTCAGTTGGGCCGCCAATGACCTGAGTTCATTGGAGTTCAGCCAGGATATTCAGAGTGTGAATTTTGACGATCTACAGCGCCATTTTGTCGTCACTACACCACGGAAAGTCTACCATGCGCGCCATATTTGTCTGGGGATCGGCAAACGTATCAAACTGCCGGCCTGCGTGACTGAACAAAATGACCACTGTTTCCACGCCAGTGAGATGGCGCTACATAATCCGGATCTGACAGGCAAACGTGTCACCATCATTGGTGGGGGCCAGAGTGGCGCGGATCTGTTCCTGAACATCTTCCGTGCCGAATGGGGTCAACCGAAACAGCTGAATTGGATTTCACGCCGCAACAACTACAACGCGCTGGATGAGGCCGCTTTTGCTAATGAGTATTTCACGCCGGAATACGTGGAGAGTTTCTATAGCCTGAACGACAGCGCCAAGCAACAGATGCTGGCCGAGCAGAAAATGACCTCTGACGGCATTACCAGTGAGTCACTACTGGCTATCTATCGGGCGATGTATCATCAATTTGAAGTTTTGCGTGAGCAGCCTTGGGCGAGTTTGCTACCCAGCCGTTCGCTGACAGCGATGCATCCGCAAGGCAGCGGTTATCAGTTAGTGACTCATCACCATCTCGATCATGGCAAAGAGACCTTCGATACCGATGTGGTTATCTTTGCGACCGGTTATCAGCAGGATCGCCCCGCGTTCCTCGAGCCATTGACCAAGCGCCTGACAATGACCGCCGATTATCAATACCGTATCGCACCCGACTTCACCCTCGACTGGCGAGGACCACACGATAACTGCTTGTTTGCCGTAAACATGGGTATGCACAGCCACGGCATCGCCGAACCCCAGCTCAGTCTGATGGCTTGGCGATCAGCTCGCATCCTCAACCGGGCTTTAGGGCGTGAGCAGTTCGATTTAACGTCCACTCCGGCGGTGATCCAGTGGCGCAGCCAGCAATCGGGGGTGACAATCCGCGCTGAACATGCCATGACATCGTACTTGAAGCCGCAGGGCTGTTAGCTTCCCGCGCCACCGATGGCCTTGGGTATAGCACCATTTTTAAGTCAACTTTGCATTTTTAACACCACACCAATATGAGAGTACAGGGAGTTATATGAAACACCTCTGGGTATTAAATTCGTGCCTGCTGACCATGCTCACACCCGCAGCTTGGGCTGAGGATCAAATGGTGGTTTCCGCCAGTCGATCACACCGCAGCGTGGCAGAAATGGCACAAACAACTTGGGTAATTGAAGGCCCAGAACTCGAACAGCAGGTTCAAGCGGGCAAAGAGATCAAAGATATCCTCGCACAATTAATTCCTGGCATGGACGTCAGCAGTCAGGGCCGCACCAACTACGGTATGAACATGCGCGGCCGTTCAATGATGGTGATGATTGATGGCGTGCGCCTGAACTCTTCACGCAGCGATAGCCGCCAGCTCGACTCGATTGATCCTTTCAATATTGGACACATTGAAGTGATCTCCGGTGCCACCTCGCTTTACGGCGGTGGCAGTACCGGAGGTCTGATCAATATCGTGACCAAAAAAGGCCAGCCGGAAAAACAGGTTGAGCTACAGGTTGGCGGCAAAACAGGCTTCAATAGCCGTGATGATCACGATGAGAATATCGCAGCAGCCGTGAGTGGCGGAACCGAACAAGCATTCGGACGATTTTCTGTCTCTTACCAACGTTATGGCGGCTGGTACGACGGCAAAGGCAACGAAGTCTTAATCGATAACACCCAGACTGGTTTGCAATATTCTAACCGTTTGGACGTGATGGGCAGCGGCACGTTCAATATCGATGACCACCAGCAGTTACAATTGACCGCCCAGTATTTCAACAGTGAATCCGACGGCAAACACGGGTTGTATCTGGGGAAGGATTTCTCGGTAGTGACTGGTTTAGGACAGGCATCAAACAGCTCAAATCTACACTCAGATCGTATTCCAGGTACAGAGCGCCATCTTATCAATCTGCAATACTCCAACACCGATCTCTGGGGGCAGGATTTAGTCGCTCAGGTGTTTTATCGTGATGAGTCTTTAACCTTCTATCCGTTCCCCACTTTGAACAAGGGCGGCACCGCGGTGACCAGTATTGGTGCATCGCAGCAGAAAACCGATTTTTATGGCGGTAAACTGACGCTAAACAGTAAACCTATCGACAGCCTAACACTGACTTATGGTGTCGATGCTGAACATGAAAGCTTCAACGCCAATCAGCAGTTTTTCAATCTGCCACTGGCGCAGCAGACGGGCGGTATGACGTTGCAAAATGCCTACAATGTTGGCCGTTATCCAAGTTATACCACCACGAATCTTGCGCCATTCCTGCAAACTAGCTATGACATCAATCCTATATTCACCCTGAGCGGCGGGGTTCGTTATCAATATACCGAGAACAAGGTGGATGATTTCGTTGGTTACGCGCAGCAACAAGCCATTGCTCAAGGGACTGCGACCTCAGCAGATGCAGTGCCAGGGGGAAAAACCAATTACAACAACTTCCTGTTCAATACCGGTTTACTGGCACATCTGACGGAGAGCCAACAAACTTGGGTGAACTTCTCACAAGGATTTGAGATCCCGGATCTGGCGAAATATTACGGTTCCGGTACCTATAAGTTGGTCAACGGCCACTATCAGTTGCAAAACAGCGTCAACGTCAATGACTCCAAACTGGAGGGTATCAAGGTCAACGCCTACGAACTGGGTTGGCGCTATACCGGTGATAATCTGCGCACACAAGTCGCCGGTTATTACTCACTCTCTGACCAGACTATTTCAATTAATAAAACCGATATGACCATCAATGTGTTGCCGGATAAGCGCCGAATCTACGGGGTCGAAGGTGCAGTGGATTACTTCTTCGAAGATAGCGAGTGGAGCACTGGGGGAACATTTAACCTGATCAAGTCTGAAACCCAAACTGACGGCAAATGGCAGAAATTGACTGTTGACACCGCTAGCCCATCAAAAGCCACCGCTTATGTTGGCTGGGCGCCGGGTGACTGGAATCTGCGGGTACAGTCCCAACAAACCTTCGATGTCTCCGACAGTAAGGGGCGTAAAATCAACGGTTACAACACTATCGATGTCCTAACCAGCTATGCCTTGCCAGTGGGTAAAATCAGCTTCAGCATTGAAAATCTGCTGGATAAAGACTACACCACGGTTTGGGGCCAGCGCGCGCCGATTCTGTATAGCCCAACCTACGGCTCACCGGATCTGTATACCTACAAAGGTCGCGGCCGTACCTTTGCTGTGAACTACTCCGTGTTGTTCTGACAGAAGCGGTTCCGGTAAAGAGAAATCACAATAATGCCACGCTGGGCATAACTCTGCGGTCACCCTGATATGGGTACATGCAATACGACCGACAGTCACTTCTTGCCCAGCTTTCTTTTTTGCACTGGGAATAATTTTCCCGTTTTTTGTTATCATAGGTTTCAATGTTGCAATAGCTTTGGTTGACCGTGGTTTTAAGTGAGATTTAATCAAACAGTCAAAACTATCAGTGAAAATTAAAAACATATAAAATCAAACGATTAATCCAATAAACCTCATAAACAGCAGTTGGAAAAAGTATATATGATAGTTTTGTATCAAGATGAGCACATCATGGTGGTCAATAAACCGAGCGGATTACTTTCCGTACCCGGTCGCGCGCCAGAGAACAAAGACAGTGTTATGACCCGTATTCAGGCCGATTATCCGACGGCGGAATCTGTTCATCGGCTGGATATGGCGACCAGTGGCGTGATTATCGTGGCGTTGACCAAGGCCGCTGAGCGCGAACTTAAGCGTCAGTTTCGTGAGCGCGAGCCAAAAAAATCTTATATTGCGCGGGTATGGGGCCATCTGGCACAAGATGAGGGCCTGATTGACTTGCCTTTAATCTGCGACTGGCCGAATAGGCCAAAACAGAAAGTCTGCTATGAGACCGGTAAATCCTCCCAAACTGAGTATCGGGTGCTTTCACGAGATGCGGATGGCAGTACACGGGTGAAATTGTCACCTATCACTGGTCGCTCACATCAGTTGCGGGTTCATATGTTGGCAATGGGTCATCCAATCCTCGGCGATGGCTTCTACGCCCATCCTGAAGCCAAAGCAATGGCACCCCGGTTGCAGTTACATGCACAGGAATTATGTATTACTCACCCAGAGTTTGGCACCCTGATGCATTTTAAGTGTGAGGCAGGTTTTTGATATTTATTAGTTTGCATGATAATTTTTGAATTGTGCTGATGTCTTTTAAATATGACGTTAACCATTAAAAATAAATATATTTAAGAATATAAAACAACAATTAAATAGCAAGCCAGATAATAATATTCCATCAATCACAGATGAAATGAAGGAATATTATTATGTCTACAGTAACACCCCGTACTGAAACTTCTGACAAACCAGTCATCCTCCAAGGGGAGAAGATCAGAAGCCATATGCATAGATTTAATCAAAATAGTGTAACGGCATTATCAGGGTATTCGGTCAGTATGAATACTCGCACACAGAACTGGCACCCCAAAAGAAACACCACTTTGGCTAAAATAAAAAATGAAAATACCAAAGCCCTGGAGACTCAGCACATAACTATCCAGTCGAAAAATGGAACAGATGAAAAAGATAAAGCCATTACTTTTTATTTGCCCAAAGAACAAGGCAATTATCGTGCTGAGATCACAAACTTCAGTCCCATTGATGTAGCGGCAAAATCAATATACTTATTTTATTTCAAAGCAATACAGCTCCCAGACGATCTTGTTCTCTTTCAGGTAAGAGAGTTAGGGGGCAGCATGCAAGTGTTGGGTGGCGACCGCCCTCCCTTCTCATTACATATCAAACAAGATGGCACATTAGTTGCCACAATAAATACCGTTAATCAAAATTCCGGCCCCACCGCACCTGATAATAAAACCTATCAAAATGAGAATATTCCGTTAAATAAAATTAAATTAGGTGAATATCATCATTTCACTATCGAGATGGTCATGCATCGAGATCACCCCTCAATTAAAATATCCATTGGCGATGAGAAAATATATCAACGTGACACTCCTTTTGGAGCTTCAGATTCAAAAACGTTTTATAGCAAACTTGGCGCTTATGTTCCGCAGCAGAAAGATAGAGCGGGAGTGAATGACTCTGAAATCAGTTTCGATAATATTAAAGAGGCACATTACCAATACATTCCCCCAATAATAATAATAGAAGAAAACAGTGCTTATTTGGCTGGCTCAGAAACTCATAATTCATTGCCCGTGGCTATGACAGTCTTTGATGCCGAACAAGATGGCCTGGCAAATGTCGATTTACCAAGTGTTGGGGAACACTTACTGGTTCTCGCTACAACGATAATGGCCCCGACCAGAATATTTTAATGCGAGTTTAAGTGGTGAGATAAAGCGAAAGATGCCTGATAACAGGCATCTTTATAAAACTAGCCAATCTTATTTAAATCCCTTCTCGCGCTTAATTAAATCATAAGCGGCTTGAATTTCTTGGGCTTTTTGCTTCGCCATCTCCATCATTTCTGGTGGCAAACCTTTCGCCACCAACTTATCCGGATGATGCTCCCCCATTAGCTTGCGGTAAGCACGTTTGATGACCACACTGTCGTCAGTGCTACTCACCCCCAGCACCTTGCAGGCATCTTCCAGTGTTGGGCCATTCGACGCTTGCTGGTAACCACCTTGAGAGTATCCTCCCTGCTGGCCCTGCCATCCGCCGTGACCACCAAACTGGCGACCGCCCTCAATCATGCTCAGGAACTGATCAAATTGACCACGGGAGATCCCCAGCTCTTCAGCGATGACATACAGCACCTGTCGCTCATTGGGATGCAACGAACCATCGGCAAATGCGGCCTGCAACTGAATTTCCAGAAACATCCGAATTAAATCAAAGCGACCAAAGCAGACACCACGCAACTCCTGCAATCTTTCACGCAACGGGAATCCGCTCTCTTTCCCCTCACGGAACGCTTGCTGTGCCGCTGCCCGGGCCTCGCCATGCAATTGCATTCTATCCATCAATTGACTGGCAAGCTGAATATCAACCTCCGTCACCCGCCCTTTGGCCTTGGTTAAGTGCCCCATCACCTGAAAAGTGGCGCGGAAAAAAATTAATTGTCGTGTTTGTTGATCGGCAAAATAGCCGCGGCGCTTCGTGCTTCGCACCCTGTCAACCATATGGCCGACAAGCAACCCCAGTACCACACCCCAGAAACCAGTACCTGACATTAAGCCCAATACCAGACCGAGCAGTTTTCCCCAATACTGCATATACTCCTCAATTCATCATGCCGTCAGTCAAAATTTGCATTATCATACTCGGCATTCAGCTCAGCGCCTAACAGCGAGACGTGTAAGCGGCCGGATTTAACACTAGCGCAACTGTGATGAGTAATATAGTCTCAGACCGTTTGCCGGCATGATGCCCCCCGATGACGGAACACCAAAACCGCGTATGAAAAAAAGATTCCCAACACTGCTGGCCACATTGATATGGACGGCACTATATAGCCAGCAATCGCTGGCTGACCTCGCTGAGCAATGTATGCTCGGTGTACCTACCTATGACCAGCCATTGGTCACAGGCGATCCGAATCAGCTACCGGTCCGCATTAATGCGGCTAAAACCGAAGCCAATTACCCGGATAACGCACTGTTCACTGGCAATGTTATTGTCCAGCAAGGTAATCGCACGTTAACCGCTAATCAGGTTGAGCTGACGCAAGTACAAAAAACCGGTGAAGCTATCCCGGTGCGTACTGTCACCGCCACTGGCGACGTGAATTATGACGATCCGCAAATCAAGCTAAAAGGCCCGAAAGGCTGGTCAAACCTGAATACCAAAGACACTGATATGGATAAAGGTAACTATCAGATGGTCGGTCGGCAGGGGCGTGGTGATGCAGATTTGATGAAATTACGGGGTCAGAATCGCTATACCATTCTAGAGAATGGTACTTTTACCTCCTGTCTGCCGGGTGATAATAGCTGGAGCGTCGTGGGTTCCGAAGTCATACACGACCGTGAGGAAGAAGTAGCAGAAATCTGGAATGCCCGCTTTAAAATTGGCAAAGTGCCGGTGTTCTACAGCCCGTACATGCAATTGCCGATCGGTGATAAGCGCCGCTCAGGTTTCCTGATCCCTAATGCTAAATACACCAGTAACAACGGCATCGAGTTTATGCTGCCGTACTACTGGAATATTGCGCCAAACTTTGATGCAACCATTACCCCGCACTATATGGAGCGCCGTGGGTTGCAGTGGCAGAATGAGTTCCGCTACCTGCTGGCACCCGGTTCAGGCACCATGGCGTTAGACTGGTTGCCAAGTGATCGTTTATACCACGGGCAAGATGGCAAAGAGCAAGACCCTACCCGCTGGTTATACTACTGGGGCCATTCCGGTGTGATGGATAAAGTCTGGCGTTTCAACGTCAACTATACCCGAGTGAGTGATCCGAATTACTTCACCGATTTAACGTCGCAATATGGCTCGACCACTGACGGCTATGCCACGCAAATATTCAGCGCCGGCTATGCCGACCAGAACTGGAATGCCACCCTGGCCTCAAAACAGTTCCAGGTGTTCAGTGATGCCGGTAATAGCAATGCTTACCGTGCCCAGCCGCAGCTGGATATGAATTACTACAAAAATGATATTGGCCCATTTGACCTGCATGTCTACGGGCAGGCCGCCAAATTCACTAGCGTTAATCTGAATAATCCGGAAGCCAGTCGTTTCCACATTGAGCCCACGGTTAACCTGCCACTATCCAACAGTTGGGGGAGTTTGAATACCGAAGCCAAATTACTGGCGACGCATTACCAGCAGGATACCCCGACCGGTTTTGCCAACTACTATTCCAGCGTGAATAATGGTGAAAAAGCCCCAGATCTAAAAGACTCAGTTAACCGGGTGATGCCGCAATTTAAAGTTGACGGCAAAATGGTATTTGATAGACCGATGGATTGGAGTGAAGGATTCACCCAAACACTGGAACCGCGCGTACAATATCTCTACGTTCCCTACCGGGATCAGGATGATATCTATATTTACGACACCACGTTGATGCAGTCGGACTACTCTGGCCTATTCCGTGACCGTACCTATAGTGGGCTGGACCGCATCGCATCCGCGAATCAGGTATCTACCGGTTTAACCACTCGCATATATGATGATTTGCTGGTTGAACGTTTTAATGCTTCTGTGGGTCAAATCTATTACTTCAGCCGTTCGCGTACCGGTAATAGCGAAACTATTGATAATAGTGATGATACCGGCAGCCTTGTTTGGGCTGGCGATACATTCTGGCGAATCAGCGATCAGTTTGGCCTGAAAGCTGGTGCTCAGTATGATACCCGTTTAGGGAATTTGACCCTGGGTAACGCAGTAATGGAGTATAGGAAAGACTCAGAGCGTATGATTCAATTGAATTATCGCTATGCCAGCCCAGAATATATTCAGGCCGCAGTCTCTAACGTGACCAGCCCAGGTTACCAACAGGGTATATCTCAGGTTGGTGCCACCGCCAGCTGGCCAATTGCCGACCGCTGGGCGTTGGTGGGATCTTATTACTACGATACCAAAGCTAATCAGCCCGCCAGCCAGCTCGTTGGCGTACAATACAACACCTGCTGTTGGGCGGTAAACTTGGGTTATGAGCGTAAAATCACTGGCTGGAACTCACAAACTGAAGCCAGTAAATATGATAACAGAGTCAGTTTTAACATCGAATTACGTGGTCTGAGTAGCGACCATAACCTGGGGACTGCACAAATGCTGCGCTCAGGTATTCTGCCTTATCAAAGTGCATTCTGATACTGTGTAACACACTGAATACAGTGAATTTTAACCCGCTAAAGCGGATTACATAAATGGAAAAGGTATGAAGAACTGGAGAACGCTTATTCTCGGATTGGTTGTCTGTGCCAATACCGCGTTCGCAGCACCACAAGAAGTTGATAAAGTTGCCGCAGTGGTCGATAACGGCGTTGTTCTGCAAAGTGATGTCGATGGCCTGTTACAGTCAGTGAAACTGAATGCACAGCAGGCCGGGCAGCAGGTTCCGGATGATGCTACCTTGCGCCATCAGATTCTTGAGCGCCTGATTATGGATAATATCCAGTTGCAGATGGCCAAGAAAATGGGCATTACCGTCAGTGACGAAGCTCTGGATAAAGCTATCGCGGATATTGCAGCACAAAACCGCATGACACCTGCCCAGATGCGCAGTCGCTTAGCGGCTGATGGCTTGAATTACGACACTTACCGCGAACAGATCCGTAAAGAGATGCTGACTTCAGAAGTGCGTAACAACGAAGTGCGCCGCCGGATAACCATCCTGCCGCAGGAAGTTGAATCATTGGCCAAACAGATTGGTAACCAGACCAGTGGTGATGCTGAGCTCAACCTCAGCCACATTTTGATCCCGCTGCCAGAGAATCCCTCTCAGCAGCAAGTTGACCAAGCTGAAGAGCTAGCGAATAAATTAACGTCCGACATTAAAGGCGGCGCTGATTTTGGTAAATTGGCTATCGCCAACTCCGCTGACTCTCAGGCGCTGAAAGGCGGCCAGATGGGTTGGGGTAAATTGCAGGAGCTGCCTTCTCTGTTTGCTGAAAAGCTACAATCTGCAAACAAAGGTGATGTGGTCGGCCCTATCCGTTCCGGTGTTGGTTTCCATATTCTGAAAGTGAATGATATCCGTGGTGCAGATAAAACGGTTTCCGTGACTGAAGTTCACGCACGCCATATCTTGCTCAAACCGTCACCGGTAATGACTGACGATCAGGCGCGCGCTAAGTTAGCGGCTGCGGCTGCTGACATTAAGAGCGGGAAAGCGACCTTCGCCAATATTGCCAAAGAGATCTCTCAGGACCCAGGTTCTGCGGTGCAAGGGGGGGATCTGGGTTGGGCATCACCAGACATTTATGATCCTGCGTTCCGTGATGCTTTGATGAAGCTGCAAAAAGGCGAAATCAGCGCACCGGTTCACTCCTCTTTCGGCTGGCACTTAATTCAGGTTGTCGATACCCGTCAGGTCGACAAAACTGATGCCGCGCAGAAAGATCGTGCCTACCGTATGCTCTTTAGCCGTAAATTCGCTGAAGAAGCGCAAACCTGGATGCAAGAGCAGCGAGCTGCTGCTTACGTAAAAATTCTTGATGGTAGTAATGCACAACCACAATAACCGTATTGTCATTACCCCCGGCGAGCCTGCCGGGGTTGGGCCGGATTTAGTCGTCGCCCTGGCTCAACAGGATTGGCCTGTTGAGTTAGTGGTGTGCGCTGATCCGGCCTTGCTACTTGCACGTGCCAACCAGTTAAATCTGCCTTTGCAACTGCGTGAGTATCAGCCAGGTCAGCCAGCATTAGCACAGCAAGCTGGCTCCCTCACTATTTTGCCAGTGAAAACAGCGGCCGAGGTGATACCAGGCCAGCTTGATGTCAATAATAGCCACTATGTTGTGGAAACCTTGGCAAAAGCTTGTGATGGCGCGATAAGCGGCGAATTTGCCGCATTGGTGACAGGCCCAGTACAAAAAAGCATTATCAATGATGCCGGTATCCCTTTTATCGGGCATACCGAATTCTTTGCTGATCGTAGCCACTGTCCACGGGTGGTGATGATGCTAGCAACAGAAGAGCTACGAGTTGCTCTGGCAACCACCCATCTGCCGTTGTTGGCAGTGCCGGGGGCCATCACTCAGGCTAGCTTGCACGAAGTCATCACCATTCTTGATGGTGACCTGAGAACCAAATTTGGCATTAAGCAGCCACAGATTTATGTCTGTGGACTTAATCCTCATGCGGGTGAAGGTGGTCATATGGGCCATGAAGAAATCGATACTATTATTCCTGCGCTGAATGCATTACGTCAGCAGGGGATAAACCTTATCGGCCCACTTCCTGCAGATACCCTATTCCAGCCCAAATATCTGCAACACGCCGATGCGGTGCTTGCGATGTACCATGATCAGGGGCTACCGGTGCTGAAATATCAGGGGTTTGGCCGCGCAGTCAATATCACTCTCGGTTTGCCTTTTATCCGCACTTCAGTGGATCACGGTACCGCTTTAGAACTCGCCGCAACCGGATCTGCCGATGTCGGCAGTTTCATTACGGCATTAAACTTAGCCATTAAAATGATAAATAACAGCAATGAATAATAGAGTCCACCAAGGGCATTTTGCCCGCAAACGCTTTGGACAAAACTTTTTAAACGATCAGTTTGTCATCGACAGCATTGTCTCTGCTATCCACCCCGTTCCCGGTGAAGCGGTGGTTGAGATAGGCCCCGGTTTAGGTGCATTAACCGAGCCAGTCGCAGCACGTATGGATCGCATGACGGTTATTGAGCTGGATCGTGACTTAGCCGCTCGACTGGCTAGCCATCCTCAGTTAAAAGACAAGCTCACCATCCATCAACAAGACGCGATGAAGGTCAATTTCGCTGAATTGGCGGAGCTTGCAGGGCAGCCATTGCGGGTGTTTGGTAACTTGCCATACAACATCTCCACCCCGCTGATGTTCCATCTTTTCAGCTATACTAATGCTATTCGTGACATGCATTTCATGTTACAAAAAGAGGTCGTTAACCGCTTGGTTGCCGGGCCTAACAGTAAAGCTTATGGCCGTTTGACCGTAATGGCGCAATACTATTGCAACGTTATCCCTGTGCTGGAAGTACCGCCAACTGCATTTACCCCGGCCCCGAAAGTTGATTCGGCCGTGGTGCGCTTGATTCCACATGTGAACATGCCAAACCCGGTGGGTGATGTGCGGATGCTTACCCGCATTACCACACAAGCATTCAACCAACGCAGAAAAACGGTGCGCAACAGCTTAGGTGATCTATTCACTGCAGAGCAGTTAATAGAGTTAGGCATTGACCCAATATTGCGGGCAGAGAACATTTCGGTAGCGCAGTACTGCAAGCTGGCGAACTGGCTTTCAGCCCAATCGACACCGCAAGAATAAGCAGGAGCAGATCATGATTGAACAGCCTCGCGTTTGTGTACAGGTGCAAAGTATCTATGTGGAAACCCAATCGATACCAGATGAAGAACGTTTCGTCTTTGCCTATACCGTGACAATTCGTAATTTAGGCCGTTCAAATGTGCAACTGATGGGTCGTTATTGGTTAATCACCAATAGTAATGGCCGGCAGACTGAAGTTCAGGGCGAAGGGGTTATCGGCGAACAGCCGCTGATCCTGCCAGGTAATGAGTTTCAATATACCAGCGGCGCTGTTTTAGAGACCCCGCTGGGTACCATGGAAGGGCACTATGAGATGGTTGACCACCTTGGTCAGGCTTTCCGTACTGCGATTCCGGTGTTCCGCTTAGCGATCCCTACCCTGATCCATTAATCCTGACCTCAACTATGTCTACTTATCTTATTGGCGATGTTCATGGCTGTCTTGATGAGTTGCTTGCGCTATTGGCGCAGGTAAACTTCGATCCACAGCAGGATAGGTTGTGGCTAACCGGTGATTTAGTCGCCCGTGGCCCAGCTTCACTGGATGTTTTACGTTATGTTCGCTCATTAGGGCCAGCCGTTCGTATGGTTCTGGGTAACCATGATCTCCATTTACTGGCCGTTTTTGCAGGCATCAGCCGCAATAAACCTAAAGATCGTATCACACCGCTGCTAGAAGCACCTGATGCTGACGAATTGATTAATTGGTTACGTCGCCAACCGGTTTTACAGGTTGATGACGAGCTAAAATTAATCATGGCCCACGCCGGGATCACCCCACAATGGGATATCGAAACCGCCAAGATGTGCGCCCGTGAAGTCGAATCAGTATTAGGCAGTGACAGCTATCCGCTATTCCTTGATGCAATGTACGGCGATATGCCGAACAACTGGTCACCCGAATTGACCGGGCTGGGGCGCTTGCGCTTTAGCACCAATGCACTGACCCGTATGCGTTTCTGCTTCCCTAATGGGCAGTTGGATATGATCTGCAAAGATACGCCAGATAATGCCCCTGCCCCACTTAAACCTTGGTTCGAACTGCCAAGGCTTGTCGACCCTGAATATTCGATTATTTTTGGTCACTGGGCATCACTGGAAGGTAAAGGTGTTCCGGAAGGAATTTATGGATTGGATACGGGTTGTTGCTGGGGTGGCGATCTCACTATGCTCCGTTGGGAAGATAAACGCTATTTCACTCAACATGCATTCAAAGTTGCAGCAGAAACCAATAACGTTGATGACTTAGCCGCAGCATCAAAAGATCCCTCTAATTATTTGTAAAATATAAATAATTAGAGAAAAAAATCAGAAAAAAGCCTGTTGATAAACAGGCTTTTTTAACTTGAGATTGCAGCTGCACTTAGCGGCGCTCGAGGATCTCGAAGCAATAACTGTGAGAGTTGGCTTCATCTGCATCATGGAACTCGCTGAATGTGCTTTCCCACTCATCTGGTTCATAGTCAGGGAAATGGGTATCACCACCGACTTCAGCATCAATATGGGTTAGATACATGCGATTCGCACGGTCTAAAAATTGGTTATAGACTCGCCCACCGCCCATGACCATCACCTCTTCCGCATCACCAGCGAAAGAGAGCGCTTCATCAATAGAGGTCGCCCAAGTCACACGGTCATCAGTGCCAGGTTGACTGCTGATAACAATATTCAAGCGCCCCGGCAGAGGGCGACCAATGGATTCGAAAGTTTTACGACCCATAATGACCGGCTTATTTAGCGTGTTGCGTTTGAACCAGGCTAAATCCGCAGGTAAGTGCCATGGCATGGCGTTTTCCATACCGATAACGCGATCCGCTGCCAGTGCAGCGATCAGGCTGATAATCATTGTTAAACCCTGTAGGCTACAAGAGCCAGTACCGAAAAATTGCTCACACTATACGTAAAGCCGAAACCAGCGTCGATAGCGATAAGCAAGCTAATCACACATATAAGACAGCTCTTAGCCCGATACCAAAACAGAGAACAAAAAAAACCTTATACACCAGGACGTTTGCGATATAGCCATAATCCAGGCAAGGATAAACCAATCGACAACGCGCCAACAATAAATGATGCTTTCAAGAAATTAGTCACCATAGTGGACATCAATGCCTCGGTGTAACCCATATGCGAAATCTCCACCACTGATATCATCGCGGTATAAGCAGAGATCCCAGGGAACATTGGGATCACTGCGGCAACAGTGAAAACTTTGGGGTGCGCCAGTAACCAACGTGACCAGTTAATCCCGATGACACCAATCATAATCGAGGCCAATAACGAAGCCAGTTCGATATTCATGCCAAAATGAACCATCAACATGCGCGAACCGTGACCAATTGCCCCCAGTAGTGCGCAGTAGCGCAATGCACGCACAGGCACATTAAACACCATCGCAAAACCCAATGCCGGAATGGCGGCCAGCACCATATCTTGCAGTAACGCCCAGAGTAAACTCACGACCACCCCCGCAATCCCCAAAGCGCCATAGCAAAAATCACCCCAATACAAGTGGATAGAGTGAGCAAACTGGCCATAGCCCAACGTGCCAACCCAGTATTAACATGCCCTTTGAACATATCAGCGACAGCATTAATCAGCGGGAAACCGGGGACCAAGAGCAATACACTGGCGGCCATTGCCACACTGGATGCCTCATGGAAAAAGGGCAGCCGCATCAATAAGCCAGATGCCGATGTCGCGACAAATGCCGTGATGCAGAAATTAATCAGCGGATTCATATGGCGAGCCGTCAGACTTTGGCGCACAAACATCGCCAACCCACTGGCAATAAAGGCGATGGAAAATGCATCCCAACCGCCGCCATTGAGTTTACTAAAGCAGCCACAAGACAGTGCGACCATCACAACCACCAGCCAGCGCGGATAACGCAGCGGTTTGATATTCTCAAAACGCTTATCTACCCCCTTCGCATCCAGCAGATGATGCTCCACCAAAATGACAATATGCTGAACCTCAGTGACCACCTGCATATTGATACCGCGGTCAGCATTTTTACGGGTAGAGGTCAGGCAATTACCCTGACTAATGGTGGTCAAAACAACCGCATTGGCTGAGATGGAGCTTTCGACACTGTCCATTCCCAGTGCGATACCCAAACGGGCAGATAGCTGCTCAACCAGCATACTTTCTGCGCCATGTTGCAACAGTAGCAGAGCGCATTTGATGCACAATCGTGTAATCTCCCGCTGCTGCTGGTGCGGCACTTCACTGCTTATTACATTCTCCAGGTTCATATTTGTGCATCACTATCCGTCAAAAGAGTAAAAAACCGTCAAAAGGGTAAACGAAAAATGCTCAATACCATCACTGCCGACAATCAAACCACCACAGATAACCAATAAGGATAATGCAAGGTGTGCCCAGTGGCGCTATTATCGCCAGAACGCACCACACTTACTCGGTAATCCTTATGCTTGAAACTTCGTTATTCGTCGCAACTATTGCTACTTTAGGGATGATCTCCCCCGGCCCTGATTTTTTTCTGGTGATTAAAAACGCCGCCCGCTATCGCCGCCCCGCAGCCATGATGACAGCACTCGGCGTCATTTTGGGTGTAGCGACACATATGTCTTACTGCGTGGCGGGTCTGGCCGTGGTTATCACCACCACCCCCTGGCTATTCAATCTACTGAAATATGCCGGCGCCTGTTATTTGATTTGGATTGGTATCCAGGCCCTGCTGTCGCGGGGAGAGAGCAAACTCAGTATTGATAACGCAACACAGTCTCCCATCACGCTGAAAGCCGCATTCTTGCAGGGATATCTTTGCAACTTATTGAATCCCAAAGCAACACTGTTCTTCCTCGCTGTTTTCACTCAAATATTGCAGATAAACTCCGGCGTGGGTGAAAAACTGTGGTACGCCTCAATCATCTGGGTACTGGCCGTGATCTGGTGGCCTCTGCTGGTGATCCTGATCCAAAGTGCGCCAGTGCGGCGTGGTTTGGCAAAAGCGCAAAAAGTGGTCGATAAATTGCTAGGTGGCCTGTTGATCGGCTTGGGTATCAAAGTGGCGTTAAGCTAGCTGAACCGGCTGTTAGCCGCTGCCTAAATACCCTAAATAATTCGAGTTACAGGAAGGCGGCAAGCAGTGGCCTCGCAGAGGCGAGGTCCATGGATGGGCCGAGTAACGAACGTAGCCAACGCACATGCAACTTAAAGTATGACGGGTATAAGTTACTATCCACAATATGGCGGGGGTTAACATTGGTGAAGATCAATGTTGTTTATAAACAATACTATCGTTTATGAATAATACTTCTGTTTATAATAAACACTGCTTATGAGGCTAAAACCCACGATTTTATAATCTCTCAGCATGAAAAAGGGCGATGTCTCCATCGCCCTGCCGCTTTATTGATTCTCGATGACAACCAACATTAGCCTTTCATATTCTTAATCTTGGCGTGCATCTCTTGCACTGAAATCACTTGTTCTGTTGGGTCTGCATTTAAGGCCATTGCCGTTGCGAAGCCGCCATTCAAGGTGGTGTCGTAGTGCACCTTATATTGCAAAGCACTACGGCGGATCAGTTTGGAATCTTCAATCGCCTGACGCCCTGCCGTTGTATTCACGATATAGGTGTACTCGCCATTCTTAATACGGTCCTGAATGTGTGGACGACCTTCATGCACCTTGTTGACCAAGCGCGGATTGATCCCTGCTTCGCCCAGCACCACCGCAGTACCGTGAGTCGCATCCAGCTCAAAGCCCTGTTTCAGCAGTTTTGCCGCCAGATCAACCACCCGATGCTTATCACCCTCACGAACCGATAACAGCGCCCGACCACTCTTTTTCATGCCTGATTGACTGCCCAGCATCGCTTTAGAGAAAGCTTCTGCGAAGGTACGGCCAACCCCCATGACTTCACCGGTAGAGCGCATTTCTGGCCCTAAAATCGGGTCAACACCAGGGAATTTATTAAACGGCAATACCACCTCTTTTACCGAGTAATAAGGCGGAATAATCTCTTCGGTGATACCTTGCTCAGCCAGTGACTGCCCCACCATCACGCGCGCGGCAATTTTTGCCAGTGGCATACCGGTCGCTTTAGAGACGAATGGTACGGTACGGGCCGCTCGTGGGTTAACTTCAATCAGGTAAACTTCATTGTTCTTGACCGCAAACTGCACGTTCATCAGGCCACGAACACACAATTCGAAGGCCAGTTTTTCTACTTGCTGGCGCATCACATCCTGAATCTCTTTGCTCAGGGTGTAGGCAGGCAATGAGCAGGCTGAGTCACCGGAGTGAACCCCGGCTTGCTCGATGTGTTCCATAATGCCGCCGATGAGCACCCGCTCACCGTCGCAAATGGCATCCACATCCACTTCAACCGCATCATCAAGGAAGCGGTCCAGCAGCACCGGGGCATCGTTCGAGACACTCACCGCATTTTGGAAGTAACGGCGCAGGTCGACTTCGTCATACACTATCTCCATTGCGCGCCCACCCAAGACATAGGATGGGCGAACCACCAGCGGATAACCCAGACCGGTCGCTTTCTCTACGGCCTGTTCAATCGTGGCAACAGTGGCGTTCGCTGGCTGTTTCAGGCCCAGACGATTGACCGCCTGTTGGAAACGTTCACGGTCTTCAGCACGGTCGATAGCATCCGGGCTAGTCCCAATCACTGGCACACCAGCCGCTTCCAACTCACGGGCCAATTTCAATGGCGTCTGGCCACCATACTGCACGATAACGCCCTGCGGCTTCTCGATACGCACGATTTCCAGCACATCCTCCAGTGTAACTGACTCGAAGTAGAGGCGATCAGAGGTGTCGTAGTCGGTTGACACTGTTTCTGGGTTGCAGTTCACCATAATGGTTTCGTAACCATCTTCACGCAGCGCCAGTGAGGCGTGCACGCAGCAATAGTCGAACTCAATCCCTTGGCCAATACGATTCGGCCCGCCCCCCAGCACCATCACTTTTGGACGATCGCTGGTTGGATTGGATTCACACTCTTCCTCGTAGGTCGAGTACATATAGGCAGTATCGGTAGAGAACTCCGCAGCACAGGTGTCTACTCGCTTGTAGACAGGATGCAGACCATGCTTGTAGCGCAGTTTACGCACTTCGCTCTCCGCCGCGCCGACCAATTTCGCCAGACGAGCATCGGCAAAACCTTTGCGTTTCAACTGGCGCATAAACTCGGCATTCAGGCCATTAATGCCGCACTCTGCCACGTTCTCTTCCAGGCGAACCAGCTCTTCAATCTGCACCAGGAACCAGCGATCAACGTTGGTCAGATTGAAAACGCCATCAACCGACATCCCAGCACGGAAGGCATCAGCGATGTACCAAATACGATCAGAACCCGCTTCTTTCAATTCACGACGAATTTTGGTCAGCGCTTCAGGATCATCCAAACTCACTTTAGGGTCAAAACCGGTCGCGCCCACTTCCAAACCGCGCAGTGCTTTTTGCAGTGATTCCTGCAACGTGCGGCCAATAGCCATGACTTCGCCGACAGATTTCATCTGCGTAGTCAGACGGTCATTAGCGCCGGCAAACTTTTCGAAGTTAAAGCGAGGGATCTTGGTCACAACGTAGTCAATGGATGGTTCGAAGGAGGCTGGGGTACGACCGCCAGTGATGTCATTCATCAACTCATCCAACGTATAACCCACTGCCAGTTTGGCGGCAATCTTGGCAATTGGGAAGCCCGTTGCTTTAGAGGCCAGCGCGGAGGAGCGGGAGACCCGTGGATTCATTTCAATCACAATCAAACGGCCATTCTTCGGGTTAACCGAGAACTGCACGTTAGAACCGCCAGTTTCTACGCCGATTTCACGCAGTACTGCCATCGAGGCATTACGCATGATTTGATACTCTTTATCGGTCAGTGTTTGAGCAGGAGCTACAGTGATGGAGTCACCGGTATGGATACCCATGGCATCGAAGTTTTCGATGGCGCAGACGATGATACAGTTGTCGTTTTTATCGCGAACAACTTCCATCTCATACTCTTTCCAGCCAATCAGTGACTCATCGATCAGCAACTCTTTAGTTGGCGACAAATCCAGACCGCGCTCACAAATTTCTTCAAACTCTTCGCGGTTATAAGCAATACCGCCACCCGTGCCACCCATGGTAAAAGAGGGGCGGATGATGCAAGGGAAGCCCACATCTGCCGCGACGGCCAGCGCTTCTTCCATATTATGGGCAATACCGGAGCGGGCGGTATCCAGACCAATTTTCTTCATCGCGATATCAAAGCGACGGCGGTCTTCCGCTTTATCAATGGCATCGGCGGTGGCACCAATCATGGTGACGCCAAATTCAGCCAGCACACCTTGGCGCTCCAGTTCCAGCGCGCAGTTCAGTGCTGTTTGACCACCCATGGTTGGCAAAACGGCGTCTGGGCGCTCTTTTTCGATGATCTTACGCACCACTTCCCAGTGGATCGGCTCGATATAGGTCGCATCGGCCATCTCTGGGTCAGTCATGATGGTCGCCGGGTTTGAGTTCACCAGAATGACGCGGTAACCCTCTTCACGTAGAGCTTTACAAGCCTGAGCGCCGGAGTAGTCAAACTCACAAGCCTGGCCGATAACGATAGGGCCTGCGCCCAGAATCAGGATGCTTTTTATATCTGTACGTTTTGGCATGGTAATCGCTCCTGATTATTTATGGGTATGGCTAGCGGCTGTAGCGCGATAAGCTTCAATCAGCTCGATAAAGTGATCAAACAACGGGGCGGCATCATGCGGCCCAGGGCTGGCTTCTGGGTGGCCCTGGAAGCTGAAGGCTGCTTTATCGGTACGGTGAATACCTTGCAGAGAACCATCAAATAGCGAAACGTGCGTCTTACGCAGGTTGGATGGCAATGTGGTTTCATCTACAGCGAAACCGTGGTTCTGTGCAGTAATCATCACGCAATCTGCATCCAAATCTTTCACTGGATGGTTGCCACCATGGTGACCAAACTTCATTTTTACCGTTTTTGCGCCACTGGCCAGTGCCAGTAATTGGTGACCTAAGCAGATACCAAACACTGGGATATCGGTTTCCAGGAAACGCTTAATCGCCGCGATCGCATAGTCGCATGGCTCTGGGTCCCCTGGGCCGTTGGACAAGAAAATGCCATCTGGATTTAGCTTTAGAACGTCTTCAGCGGGGGTTTGCGCCGGAACCACCGTCAGGCGGCAACCGCGATCCACCAACATGCGCAGGATATTGCGTTTCACGCCGTAATCGTAGGCCACGACGTGGAAGGGCAAATCGTCTGGCTGCTTCGCCGCAGGCAGATCATCTTCCAGAGTCCAGCTGCCTTGCAGCCACTCATAGCTATCCTTGGTGGTCACTTCTTTCGCCAAATCCATCCCTTTCAAGCCAGGGAAGGCTTTCGCTTTTTCCAACGCCAAAGCGGCATCAGATAAGTCACCCACAATAATGCAGCCGTTTTGCGCACCTTTCTCACGCAGCAACCGCGTCAGCTTACGGGTATCGATATCAGCAATCGCAACAATGTTGTGACGCTTGAGATACTCAGCTAAGCCTTCTTCACTGCGGTAGTTGCTGGCGATTAATGGCAGGTCACGAATAACAAGACCTTGGGCGTGTACTGCGGAGGATTCTTCATCGGAGGCATTAGTGCCGACATTGCCGATATGAGGATAAGTAAGAGTAACGATCTGGCGGGAGTAGGAAGGATCAGTGAGGATTTCTTGATAACCGGTCATCGACGTATTGAAGACCACTTCCCCCACTGCCGTACCCTCTGCCCCGATGGCCCGACCGTGAAATTGGGTTCCGTCTTCGAGAACCAATAGCGCTGACTTAATCAAAACACCCTCCAAGGAATAAACAGTCACATTATTTGCATATTAATTCACATCTAGCGATCTAAATCAATGCAAAAACCGCCCTCAAAGCTAATTTTTGGCAAATTGGGCGCATTTTAATGATGAGTGATGCTCTTGTCTAGCCAAAATGCCACTTTTTCTCTATTTTTTGCCGTTCTCATCAAAAATAGTGGGTTATAGCGACAAAAACAGATGCTAACTTAACATAGTAAACGGTTGCGAGGGTAAGTGACTGGAAAATATCCTTCTGGGGAGATAAAAATCAGTGCCAGTGCCTAATGAGAGGATAAAAAGATAGGAAATCAAATGAAAACATGAAAAAACAGAGTTTACATAATGAATAACTTACAAAACACTCTATTTAATTAGAAAATAAAAAAGGACAATAAAATATTGCCCTATTATCAAATGATTATGATAAAAACAACCACATCACTGGCTGTGCTTTACACCTTTAAAGTTGATTCAAATTCAGTACATCTCGCATATCAAACTGACCATTATCATGCTCAGATATCCAAATAGCAGACTTAACCGCACCATTGGCAAATGTCATGCGGCTGGTCGCTTTATGCGTGATTTCAACACGCTCGCCAATATCAGCAAACATCGCGGTATGTTCACCAACGATATCGCCAGCCCGCACCGTCGCAAAGCCTATGGTGCCGGGCTTACGCTCACCGGTATGACCTTCACGACTATAGACTGCATGATCTTTCAGTGACCAGCCCAATGAATCGGCAATGGCTTCGCCCATGGCAAGAGCCGTCCCTGAAGGCGCATCAACTTTATGTCGGTGGTGCGCTTCAATAATCTCGATATCGGTGTAGTTGCCCATCACTTTCGCTGCTTTTTCGAGCAATTTGAGCACTACATTCACCCCAACACTGAAGTTGGCCGCGAATACAATGCCAATATCAGCTGCCGCTGCACTAATGGCCGCCTTACCTGCATCATCAAAACCAGTTGTGCCGATAACCATAGATTTACGGTGCTGACGGCAAATGGCTAAATGTTCCAGCGTACCTTCTGGCCGAGTAAAATCGATCAACACATCAAAATGATCAATTACCTTGGATAAATCATCACTTACAGAAATACCTAACAAACCCGTTCCGGCCAACTCGCCAGCATCACTGCCCACCAAAGTGGAGCCAGCGCGCTCAACTGCCGCCCCCAATACAACGCCATCTGTCTGGGTAATTGCCTGGATAAGTTGCCGGCCCATACGGCCACCCGCGCCGACAACAGCGATACGAATAGTTGAATTGGTCATAATTGCTCCTAATGTTGTGTCATCTACCCTGACAAGAGTTCAGATTAGCCGCCCATTATGGACTCTGCCAGTCTATTTAATCTGTATTAGAAAAAAATGATATACGTTCACTTTTATCAGCGATACCAATTAGCAGCTTAAATAGCGTTAATTAACCTTAGTCCAGCAGCGCCCAATCCATCCAGCCCTGATGCCATAGCGCTTAATCTGCCATTTTGCTGTTATTCCGCATATTCATTCAGTTAGGATGCAATATGTTCCATCATTCACGGGTATGGGTTCTACCAGATATGGGTTGCCATCATAGTAAAAAACGCTGTTTTACTGATAAAAAAAGCAGCCACTAAGGGCTGCTTGATATCACTTAACGAATACGTGCTGAGAAATTAAAAGCGGGGTCAATCGATCTGCTTAATATCAACACGTAATTCTTTGGGTACTTCGAAGACGATACTCTCTTCACGGCCACTGAGTTCAACGGCACCGCCCGCGCCAAGCCCTTGCAAGCGCTCAATCACTTGCTGCACCAGTATATCCGGTGCCGATGCGCCAGCCGTCACACCAACCCGCGCCGCGCCCTGCAACCATGACTCTTGGATATCAACCGCAGAGTCAATCAGGTAGGCCGGTTTCCCCATGCGCTGTGCCAGTTCGGCTAAACGGTTGGAGTTAGATGAATTTTTCGAGCCAACCACCAGCACCAGATCGGCATCATTCGCCAAATTCCGTACCGCTTCTTGCCGGTTGGTGGTGGCGTAGCAGATATCATCTTTACGCGGGCCGACAATCTTCGGAAAACGCTTATGTAAGGCATCGATAACTGCAGAGGTGTCGTCGACAGACAAGGTCGTCTGTGTCATAAAGCACAGATTATTCTCGTCTTTTACATTCAGCGCCCAGACGTCATCAGGTGACTCGACCAGATACATCCCCCCTTTCGGGTTACTGTATTGCCCCATCGTCCCTTCGACTTCCGGATGCCCGGCATGGCCTATCAGGATAGCTTCTTTACCTTTACGGCTGGCGCGCGCAACCTCCATGTGCACCTTAGTCACCAACGGGCAGGTCGCATCAAACAGCATCGTCAGCTTGCGCTCACGGGCTTCTGCGCGAACCGCCTGCGAAACGCCATGGGCCGAAAAAATCAGGATGGAGCCATCAGGCACCTCAGAGATCTCTTCGATAAAGATAGCCCCGCGTTCACGCAGGCTATCAACCACATAGCGGTTATGGACCACTTCATGCCGCACATAAATTGGCGCGCCATACATCTCGATCGCACGCTCAACAATACTGATAGCCCGATCAACGCCTGCGCAAAAGCCGCGTGGATTAGCCAGCAATATCTGCATGGATAGCCTCCTGTTGAGGGTCAATCTCCAGCACTTCTATTTCAAAGCTGACGACATGCCCTGCCAACGGGTGATTAAAATCAACAGTAATGGACTCTTCTGCAACCTCCCGCACCACACCTGGCATTTCACTGCCATCGCGAGCGGTAAACAGCATGATGGTGCCAGCATCTGGCACCCCGGTTAACGCAAAGTCACGTTGAGTAAAATACTGAACCAGATCAGGACTTTCCAAACCAAACGCATCTTCAGGTTGTAAGGTAAAAGTGTGCTTATCTCCCACTTTCAAACCAATCAACTGCTGCTCAAGCGCGTCAGAAAGAGTGTCATCACCTAAACGGAACAGCGCTGGCTTCCCGTGAATACGGGTTGATTCAGCCGTTGAGCCATCTTCCAGCTTCAGAGTGAAGTGCACCAGTACGGCACTGCTATCTTGTACTTGATAGCCTTGTACAACCTCGGACATATCACTCACCTTTATCAATCGCCGTTTTATCAGCCGGACTCAAGAAGCCTTCAAATATCACCAACGCAGCACCGATGCAGATCGCGACATCGGCCAGATTGAACGTCGGGAAGTGCCAGTTATTGACGTAAAAATCGATGAAGTCGTTCACTGCGCCATGCACTAAGCGGTCAAATAAATTCCCTAGTGCACCACCGATAATCAATGCGTAAGCACAGTTTATCAGGCGTTGTTTTGCCGTTGAGCGATACATCATCACCATCAATACAACTGAGATGCCGATGGCTATTCCAGCAAAGAACCAGCGCTGCCAGCCACTTTTATCCGCCAGAAAGCTAAATGCCGCGCCATAATTCTGAGCGTAAGTCATATTGAAAAAAGGAATCAGTGGCATAGACTCATACAGCGCAAAGTGGGTCATGACCCACTGTTTGCTGCCAAGATCCAAAATTACCACCAGCACCGCCAGCCATAGCCAGCGCAATCCGGTCGAACAAATTGGCTTACTCATTAGGCAAATTTACGCTCTTCACCGTCACCGGCAACGTTAGTGACACAGCGGCCGCACAGCTCAGCATGTTCCGCTACCAAACCGACGTCTTGAGTGTAGTGCCAGCAACGTGGACACTTCTCACCGTCAGCTTTATTAAAGGTAATTTTTAGCCCCGTAATCAGTTCACTTTGCAGCGCGTCATCACCAGCTTCGACATAATCTGCGACTTTCGCGGCAGAGGTCAGCAACACAAAGCGCAATTCGTCCTGCAAGCTGTTCAGACGCGCAGCCAATTCAGGCTCTGCGTATAAGGTCACTGCGGCTTCCAGAGAACCACCGATACGTTTATCACTACGGGCTTGCTCCAAGACTTTGTTCACTTCGCCGCGGACTTTCAGCAGCTCGGCCCAGAAAGTATCGTTCATGCTTTCATCGCCCGCCAATCCGAACAGACCGTCATACCACTCTTCAGTGAAGACGAATTGCGGACGTTCGCCTGGCAGTTGATTCCAGATCTCGTCTGCAGTGAAGGACATAATTGGTGCCATCCAGCGAACCAATGCTTCGGCGATATGGAATAGCGCAGTCTGGCAGCTACGGCGGGCTACGCTGTCGCCTTTCGCAGTGTACTGGCGGTCTTTGATGATATCCAGATAGAAGGAGCCCATCTCAACCGAGCAGAATTGCATCAAACGCTGCACCACCAAATGGAAATCGTAATTTTCATACGCTGCCATGATCTCGGCTTGAGCGGCTTGAGCACGGCCCACGGCCCAGCGATCTACCACCACCATATCTTCGGGTTTTACCTGATGCTGCGCAGGATCAAAACCATTCAGGTTAGCCAGCAAGAAGCGCGCGGTGTTACGAATACGGCGATAGGAGTCAGCGGAACGTTTCAGAATTTCGTCAGAAACAGCGATTTCGCCAGTGTAGTCAGTCGATGCCACCCACAGGCGCAGGATGTCGCCACCCAGTTTGTTCATCACATCTTGCGGGCTGATGGTGTTACCGATGGATTTAGACATTTTACGGCCCTGACCATCAACGGTGAAGCCGTGGGTCAGCACCTGACGATAAGGCGCTTTGCCCTTCATCGCAGTTGCAATCATCAGTGACGACATAAACCAACCACGGTGCTGGTCAGAACCTTCCAGATACATATCTGGGCTATGGCCACCAAACTCTGGGCGCACGTCAACCACAGAAGAGTGAGTTGAACCCGAGTCAAACCAGACGTCTAGCGTGTCTGGCACTTTGATGTAATCGGCAGCATCGGCACCTAAAATCTCAGCAGGATCCAGATCCCACCATGCTTGAATACCGTCTTGCTCAACACGTTTGGCCACTTCTTCCATCAGCTCAGTGCTGCGCGGGTGAAGTGCTTCGGTCTCTTTGTGCACAAACAGAGACATCGGCACGCCCCAAGTACGCTGGCGCGAAATACACCAATCTGGGCGATTAGCCACCATGGTTTCGATACGCGCCTGGCCCCAATCTGGGATCCACTGCACACCTTTGATCTCTTCCAGTGACTGCTTACGCAAACCTTTCTGATCCATGCTGATAAACCATTGTGGCGTAGCACGGAAGATAATTGGCGTTTTGTGACGCCAGCAGCATGGGTAGCTGTGGACCAGTTTTTCAACTTTCAGCAGTGCGCCTTTCTCGCGCAGCAGCTCAACGATCACATCGTTGGCTTTAAACACAAACAGACCATCTAGCGTTGGATAAGTCCCCGCCAAATAGCAGCCGTTCGGACCAACCGGATTCGCTACTTCCAAACCATATTTTTGACCGATAACAAAGTCATCTGGGCCATGGCCTGGTGCCGTGTGGACCGCGCCAGTACCAGCATCCAGTGTCACGTGATCACCTAAAATCGCCGGGACGTCAAAGCCCATAAACGGATGGTTAAAACGTAGCAGCTCAAGATCAGCGCCTTTACAGCTTCCCAACACCGTCCATTCAGCGATACCGGCGCGCTTCATAACACTCTCAACCAGATCTTCCGCCAGAATCAGGCATTCGCCGTCAACCTGCACCAGTTGATAGATGTACTCAGCATTCAGCGAAATTGCACGGTTGGCGGGCAGGGTCCATGGCGTGGTAGTCCAGATAACCAGTGAAATTGGGCCGTTGACCTGAGTTGCGCCAAATTTTGCACTCACGGCGGCGGCATCGACGGCATTAAAACGCACATCAATAGAAGGTGAGGTTTTGTCGTAATATTCAACTTCAGCTTCAGCCAATGATGAACCGCAATCAGTACACCAATGTACCGGCTTAGCGCCTTTGTGCAGGTGGCCGTTATCAATGATTTTGCTTAACGCACGAATGATATTGGCTTCGGTTTTGAAATCCATCGTCAAATAAGGATGGTCCCAATCGCCCAATACGCCCAGACGGATAAAGTCCGCTTTCTGGCCTTCAACCTGTTCAGCTGCATACTTACGGCAGGCAGCACGGAACTCCGCAGCACTAACTTTCTCGCCCGGCTTACCAATTAGCTGCTCAACTTTTAACTCGATCGGCAGACCGTGGCAGTCCCAACCTGGAATATAAGGTGAGTCGTAGCCAGCCATTCCTTTCGATTTAACAATAATATCTTTGAGAATTTTGTTAACAGAGTGACCAATGTGAATGTTGCCGTTCGCATAAGGAGGGCCGTCGTGCAAAATAAAGGTCTTTTTACCTTTCTTGGCCGTACGAACAATCCCATACAGATCCTGCTCATACCAACGTTTCAGCATGTCAGGTTCACGCTTAGCCAGATCGCCGCGCATCGGGAACCCTGTTTCAGGTAAATTCAGGGTATTCTTGTAGTCACTCATTAGATTCTCGGTTCCGTTTCGGCTAGAAATATTAAACCGGTGTCTTTAGCCCGAAAAATATTCGGGCCGTCACCACATCATTGGCGATTTGCTGCTTCAGGGCATCGAGCGAAGCAAAACGCTGTTCATTGCGCAGTTTTGCGCGGAGCACCACATCAATATGACGCCCATAAAGATCCATTGTGACATCAAGCAGATGAACCTCTAGCTGCTGGCGAACACCGGCAACAGTAGGCCGGGTGCCAATATTGGCAACACCGGGTAATGGCTCTGGACCCAAGCCATAAACATCAACCGCATACACTCCTTTTACTGGAGCGACTAAACGTTTTAACGGCAAATTCGCCGTGGGGAAGCCAATCGTCCGCCCCAGTTCATCACCGTGAACCACACGGCCAGAAATACTGTACGGGTGACCAAGTAACACCTCAGCCTGCACCAGATCGTCGTCATGAAGCGCCTGACGAATCGCGGTGCTGCTAATGCGCAACCCGCTGTCACAGAAGCTGTCAGTGCTGATGACATCAAAGCCAAATTCAGCCCCCGCCTGTTGTAACAGCTGAAAATCCCCCTGACGCTCTGCGCCAAAGCGGAAATCATCGCCAACCGTTAAAAACTTAACACCCAACTTCTCTACCAGCAACTGAGCAACGAAAGCTTGCGCAGTATTCGCTGCAAAACGCGGATCAAATTTAACGCACAATAAATAGTCAACACCCGCTCCGGCCAGATATCGAGCTTTATCACGCAAGCGCGTCAGCCGTGCTGGTGCTTTATCCGCTGCAAACAATTCCAGTGGTTGCGGTTCAAATATCATGACCATAACGGGCAGCTCTAAACGCTGACCTTCACGCTTTAACTGCTCCAATAAGGCTTGATGTCCGCGATGGACACCATCAAAGTTACCGATAGTTAGCACGCAACCATGGTGGCGTGCCCGGATATTATGTATACCGCGAATTAGCTCCATAGCTGGCTCAAAACAGTGGAAATCGCCGGATTATACCTTGTACAGCGGTTAAGGTTAACCCGCGATTGGCACCTTTAATCGAAAGTCATACCATTTTGCCAATATTATGCAGGTAAAATCCCTTTTACTGACTTTATCCTGTAGAATACGCTCGCCGTTGAATACAGAAGCAGGCTGAGATTTTTACAAGAACCACCGTCGAATCCCTTCGAGGCAGTGAACTGTGGAATTTTCTTTCGAAAGACTGTATTCCACAGCGCGAAGCTGGTAAAATCCCGCTCCATCACAACGTAGCAAGTGCCGCCCGTACAAACGGCGCTTATTTGCACAAATCCATTGACAAACGAAGGCTAAAAGGGCATATTCCTCGGCCTTTGAATTGTCCTCAATAGAATATATTTGGGAGTTGGACCTTGGCTAATATCAAATCAGCTAAGAAACGCGCCGTACAGTCTGAGAAACGCCGCAAGCATAACGCTAGCCGTCGCTCAATGGTGCGTACCTTCATTAAGAAGGTGTATGCGGCAATTGCAGCTGGCGATAAAGACGCAGCGCAAAAAGCATTTAATGAAATGCAACCAATCGTGGATCGTCAGTCCTGTAAAGGTCTGATCCACAAAAACAAAGCAGCACGTCATAAGTCAAACTTAGTCGCGCAAATCAACGCAATGCAGTAATGCATTATGTTGGTTGCTTAGTAAAAAGACCGGCCTAGGCCGGTTTTTTTATGTCCATCGTTTGGCTATCATCCCACTTTTTTCACTACCTCACCGCCAGCAGAACAATAATGCCCATCACCAAACCGCACATATTTTAGCCACTCAATCACCAAAACCATTCATTAGCCGGTAAAAAGTGCTGAAAAATCCTTATTACATACCCGCTGTACTGCAGGATGTTGGATCATTCGCTCGGCAAAAATGACGTAATACTCTTCTTGCACATTATCCAGCCGGCCAATTTCAACAATTTGATCATCTTTGGCATAGGTATCAGCAGCGTAAATTGTGGGTGCAACGAAAATGGCATTGTTATAGATAGCAAAAGCATTCATCAGCGCCGCATCATCAAACTCCCCCAAAATTTCGACTTGCAGCCCTTTGCTGTTAATCCAGTTCAGCAATTTGCGCCCGAGCATTGAACGGCGGCCGGGGATCAACAGACGTTTTTGTTGCAAACAGGCAGGGAAAGGTAAATCTGGGATGGGTTGACGACAATAAAAACTCACACTACATTCGCCAAGTTTGACCGAAAATAACCCCTCTTGCTGACTAGAATCTACTGGGCAATCTGACAGGATCATATCCAACTTATGCTGGCTTAACTGCTCAAGCAGCATCTCATGGGTCGATTCGAAACAACGCAGATGAATTTTTTCATTATCAACTACCGCCGTTTCCAGCACCTGGCTCACCAAGCGCTTGGATAAAGCATCGGCAACACCCACGTCGAAGAGCAGATTGGACTCTTTGCGATAGTTAACAATATCCAGCATTTCATGACTGAGCATGAACATTTTATCGGCATAGCGGAAGACCAACTGCCCCAACTCCGACGGCACTAAGCCTCGCCCCTGGCGCTTAAACAATTTACCGCCCAGCCGCTCTTCCAAGGCTTTAATTTGGCCGGTAATGGTTTGTGGCGTCAGAAATAATGCGCCAGCAGCTCCCACAACGGAGCCTTCTTTGCAGACCTGCCAAAAATAGTAAAGATGATTGAAATTGATATGTGACACTCGCATGTTGTTATCTCCTTAACATATCGCGAAGCCAGATATAGGGCCCCATGCACGATAAAACACTCCCTGTTTTAGACTTCACAGACTGTGAGCCAGGAATTCCATCAAGTAAAACTGCCGATGCCTTTGTCTGACATCGGCAATACCAATACATTGGGTAGCTATTACATTGAACTCTTTAGCCGTTTTTTTTATTCGCCGGTAACACCAGGCGCAACAAGCTGTAACCCACAATCGCTGCAGCGGTCGAACCTAGCAATATCCCCAGTTTGGAATAGGTGGTCAGAGCAAGATCCGCGCCTTCAAACGCCAGTGAAGCAATAAATATCGACATTGTAAAGCCGATACCACAGAGCACTGAAACGGCGAAAATCTGCTTAAAGTTTATCGCATCAGGCAGTTTAGCAATCCCTAACTTAACCGCGAGCCAACTAAAGATGAAAATCCCCAGTGGCTTACCAATAAATAGACCACTCGCAATCCCCAGAGGCAGTAACGATGTCAGCCCGGAGAGAGAAACACCCTGTAGCGAGACCCCGGCGTTGGCAAAAGCAAATAGTGGCAGAATCAAATAAGCAACCCACGGATGCAAACCATGTTCCAACGATTCCGAAGGTGAATGCTTATCTTTGGTATGCAGCGGGATCATAAAGCCAACAATGACTCCGGCTAAGGTTGCATGTACACCTGACTTGAGAATGCAGACCCACAGTATCAACCCCACCAGTAAATAGGCAGAGGTTTTCCCGACGCCACGCCAGTTCATGTAGCCTAGCAGCGCAATGGCCGCAGCGGCGATCCCCAAGGCTTGCACTGAAACCTCATGGGTATAAAACAGCGCAATAATAATGATGACACCCAGATCATCAATAATTGCCAGTGCCAGTAAAAACACTTTCAAGCTGGTCGGTACTCGGTTACCCAAGAGTGCCATGACCCCAAGGGCAAACGCGATATCTGTTGCGGCCGGAATTGCCCAACCTTGGCGGGTCACTTCATCCGCCCCATTAAATAGCAAATAGATCAGAGCAGGTGCCAACATACCGCCCAATGCTGCAATCGCAGGGAAAACCGCTTTATCGCGGCCTGCCAATGAGCCTTCCATCAGCTCGCGCTTAACTTCCAAGCCAACAACAAGAAAGAATACCGCCATTAAGCCATCGTTAATCCACAGCAATAGCGGCTTACTGATATCCAGCGACGCAATTTTTACGGATACCGGCACATCAAGAAATGATTGGTAAATCCCTTGTAGCGGGGTGTTAGCCATAAATAGGGCCACGATGGCGGCAAAGATTAAAATCAAGCCACCCGCAGCCTCTTGGCGCAAAAATTGACGAATCATGTTTGTCACAATGAATACTCCCTACATCGGACAGAAAAACCAGTCAGAGTGGCTGGCAAATGATTTATAAATTCTAGGCTAATTATTAGCTCGTAAAAAGTCGTTTTTATAGCAATTATTACTCGGAATTATCGATCTATTTGTAATATCAATCACATTAATTTGCGGCTAAAGCGCAAAGTCTCTGCTGATATATGTACGTAATAGAGAAAAAAAAGCCCACCAGTAATAAAATGTGGGCTTAAAAGATAGCTGCATCTGGAGTGTGGTAGCTCATACACCAATCATTAACACGCAACAGCCTCAACAATCGTCAGATAAGTGCCGGTGTCAATAATGCGGTTTATTTTCAAGTCGGCATTAGCTAGCAACTCTTTCAGCTCAACTTCTGTACGCTCTCTCCCGCCATCAAAACTGCCCAGCATCAGGATATCCATGCTTTTGCCGAAATGAGGTTGATTATCTTCCTGAATGAGGGTGTCCATGATCAGCACTTTCCCATTTGGCAGCATCGCCTTACGACAATTTCGCAGTATTTCTGTCGCTTTTTCATCAGGCCAGTCATGGACGATATATTTCAGTAAATAAAAATCAGCCGGTGGGCATGACTCAAAGAAACTACCGGGTTGGAGTCTCCAGCGGGAATCATCCCCTAATTCACCAAGGCGGGTTCGTTGCAGCACCGGTTCCCTATCAAATAAAATACCATGCAGTGTTGGATTGGCCTGCAACACCCTTAGCAACAATCCCCCCATGCCCCCTGCCACATCAACTACGGTCGCATTTTTCGGGAAATCATAGCTGCGCACCAGACAAGGATTTTCCACTTCTGACATCGATGACATGCCAGCGTGAAAATCATTTTCCTCGGTGTGATTTTCAGGCCGTGACCAATATTCGAAGAAAGAAGTGTTAAATATCTTCTTAAAAGCGGAGTGGCCGCGAACACTTTCTGCAATGATCCCCGCAGGACGCCAGAATGTTTCATCCGTTATCATTATTGCTGCCTGACGAAGTGAATAAGAAGATGATTTGCAGAGGCACTCTGCCACCGGAGTGAGCATAAATCGCTGCCCATCTATCTCTTTAAAAATATCTCGTGTCGCTAATAGCCGCATCACCCGATGTAAGGGTAGCGCATCAACACCCAGTTCCTGCGCCAGTTCCTGCGCTGTTTTTGGCCCATCTAAAAGATGATCAGCTACCCCCAAAAGGGCCACAGCACGAAGTGATGCCTGATAGCTGTAACCCATGAGTAAATCCATTAAATATAATGCAGCTGTTTCATTTTCATGTGTAAAATTCTTATTAGTTATCATGCTAACAATGCCTCTAATAGAGTATTAAGCAAGAGTGACAATCAACATTTCCGAGCAGACCAGCCCTCTGCTTATGACAGATAGGGTAGATAACTTGCTCGGCATATAATTATTGTCAAAATAAATAATAACTCAAATTAGGTATTAAACAGATTAACATAACTGTTGTGGTTTTTTATTTACATTTATATTTTAATATTTACACTGCACTGTATTTATCTTTAAAAATAGCTTATCAGATTGATTTAACTGAACTAATAAAAACCACGACCACATTAGTTAATATCACATACATTAATAACAGCAATGACATATATTCTGTCACTTATGAAAAACATAATATAAGCAGATAAATTTTAAATTAAGTGAAGAGTTAAGCATGAAGGAATTGCATATAGTTTTTAAATTAAATTATATTAATAGCAAGAAATAAATAATCAGGATAAATCAATTAAGTACAGATAGCAGAGTGAATCAATTCGTGGAAAGTCAATTTATTATTAAGTTAAATTACTTAGTCGTACTAAGTTCTGGAACTGCAAAAAACACTTTGCAAACTAATCTACCGGGCACTGAGCCAACCAAATGTGCTGTCACTTATGGCGACAGATGGCCAAATCAACTTACCGCACTGCGGCAACACATCATGACAAATAACTTAATCGAATCGATTTCAGCATCAAATAAGACAATAAATAAAAACCAGCCATAAAGCACAATGCCGACCAACTAAGGAGCTTTTGGCTCATCCTTAATTGATCGGCATTGTGCTGTTGGTGGCTTAAGCTGCATAACTCACAGGCTAAGCTATTTATTAACGGGTTAAATCATCAAAGAATTTTTTCACGCCATCGAGGAAGCTTTTAGAGCGGGGGCTATTTTTCTCACCCGCAGCGCCGACAAAACTCTCCTCCAGTTCGCGCAGTAGCTGTTTCTGCTTTTCGCTCAGATGGACTGGTGTTTCAACCACGACGCGGCATAACAAATCACCTTGACTCCCGCCACGAACGGATTTAACACCTTTGCCACGCATACGGAACAGCTTGCCAGTCTGGGTTTCCGCAGGCACTTTCAGCTTAACGCGACCATCTAGCGTTGGAACTTCAATCTCGCCACCCAAGGCTGCCATGGCAAAGTTAATTGGCACTTCGCAATACAGATTGTTGCCTTCGCGCTCGAAGATTGGGTGCGCTTTGACTTGCACCTGAACATATAAATCGCCTGCTGGTGCACCGTGCTCACCCGCTTCACCTTCGCCCGTTAAGCGAATGCGGTCACCGGTATCAACACCCGCCGGGATCTTAACCGACAGCGTTTTTGATTTCTCAACGCGACCATGCCCATGACACTTGTTGCAGGGATCTTTAATGATTTGGCCATTACCATGACAAGTAGGACATGCCTGCTGTACGGTAAAGAACCCTTGGCGCATATGCACCTGGCCCGCACCACGGCAAGTCGAACAGGTGACCGGAGAGCTTCCCGGTTTAGCACCGCTACCATGGCAAACGTCACACTCATTTAGCGTTGGGATGCGGATCTCTTTAGTTACACCGCGTACCGCTTCTTCCAGTGTCAGATCCATGTTGTAGCGCAGATCCGAACCACGGGATGCACGCTGACGACGCCCACCACCAAATATATCGCCGAAAACATCACCAAAGATATCGCTAAAATCAGCACCGCCACCCCCACCGAAACCGCCGCCGCCCATGCCACCTTGTTCGAAAGCGGCATGACCATACTGATCATATGCTGCGCGTTTTTGTGGGTCGGTCAGAATTTCGTAGGCTTCTTTAACTTCCTTAAAGTTTTCGCCGGTATCGTTCTCGTCCTGATTACGGTCCGGATGATACTTTACTGCCAGGCGTTTATAGGCCTTTTTGATTTCACGTTCATCGGCGTTCTTTTGAACACCCAGAACCTCGTAATAATCTCTCTTCGCCATTCTCTTATTTTCCTACCCTTAACATGCGTGCACGGGCGTAGAGTTTCCTCGACGCCCGTGCTGGTTTCCAGCAACAGTAAGGCCTACCACTGCTGTGCCCGCTTAAGGGCGATTATTTTTTGTCTTTTACTTCTTCGAATTCGGCGTCTACAACGTCGTCTTCTTTCTTGGCACTGGTATCACCAGCATCACCGCCTGCGGCAGCTTGCTGCTGCTGAGCCATCTCCAGCAATTTGCCAGAAACCTGCACCAGAGCCTGAGTTTTTGCTTCGATTTCAGCTTTGTCTTCACTTTTCAGAGCAGCTTCCAGCGCTTTCAAAGCATCTTCGATTGCAGTTTTATCTTCTGCTGGCAGTTTGTCACCGGCTTCTTCCAACTGTTTACGTGTACCGTGAATCAGATGGTCAGCTTGGTTGCGGGTCTGTACCAGCTCTTCAAACTTACGGTCAGCTTCTGCGTTAGCTTCCGCATCGCGCACCATTTTCTGGATCTCTTCTTCGTTCAAACCAGAAGATGCCTTGATGGTGATCTTCTGCTCGCGACCGGTATTTTTGTCTTTAGCAGACACATGTAAAATACCATCGGCGTCGATATCAAAGGTCACTTCGATTTGCGCCATACCACGAGGTGCCGCCTGAATACCATCCAGATTGAACTGACCCAGAGACTTGTTATCCTGAGCACGTTTACGCTCACCCTGTAGCACATGGATGGTTACCGCAGACTGGTTGTCTTCTGCAGTAGAGAACACCTGGCTGTGCTTAGTTGGGATAGTGGTGTTTTTGGTGATAAGCGGCGTCATTACACCACCCATAGTTTCAATACCCAGTGACAGTGGAGTCACGTCCAACAACAGAACGTCTTTCACTTCACCAGACAGAACACCACCCTGCACTGCCGCACCAATCGCTACAGCTTCATCTGGGTTCACGTCTTTACGTGGTTCTTTACCGAAGAAATCAGCTACTTTCTTCTGAACCATTGGCATACGAGTCTGACCACCCACCAGGATAACATCCTGAATATCGGAAACAGACAAGCCAGCATCCTGCAGAGCCACTTTCAGTGGTTCAATAGAACGGTTGACCAAATCTTCTACCAGTGACTCCAGTTTAGCGCGGGTCACTTTGATGTTCATATGTTTTGGACCGCTACCATCAGCCGTGATGTACGGCAGGTTAACGTCGGTCTGTTGAGCTGAAGAGAGCTCAATTTTTGCTTTTTCAGCGGCTTCTTTCAGGCGCTGCATTGCCAGTGGATCGGTACGCAGATCCATACCTTGGTCTTTCTTGAACTCATCAACCAAATAGTTGATCAGGCGGCTATCGAAGTCTTCACCACCCAAGTGGGTATCACCATTGGTTGCCAGAACTTCGAAGGTTTTTTCGCCATCAACATCATCGATTTCGATAATAGAGATATCGAAAGTACCACCACCGAGGTCATAAACCGCGATAGTGCGGTTACCCATCTCTTTGTCCAGACCGTAGGCCAGAGCCGCAGCAGTCGGTTCGTTGATGATACGTTTTACTTCCAGACCTGCGATACGGCCCGCATCTTTCGTTGCCTGACGCTGAGCATCGTTGAAGTACGCCGGTACAGTGATAACAGCTTCAGTGACGGGCTCACCCAGAAAATCTTCAGCTGTTTTCTTCATTTTCTTCAGCACTTCAGCAGAGATCTGCGGTGGTGCAACTTTCTGGCCTTTAACTTCAATCCAGGCATCACCATTGTCAGCTGCCACGATTTTGTACGGCATGATGTCCTTATCACGCTGTGCTTCTTCATCCTGGAAACGACGGCCAATCAAACGTTTGATAGCAAACAGTGTATTTTGTGGGTTAGTGATAGCCTGACGTTTAGCAGGTTGACCAACCAGAATTTCACCATCTTGGGTATAAGCGATGATAGAAGGTGTAGTACGGTCACCTTCGCTGTTCTCCAGCACACGCGCTTTTGTGCCATCCATAATAGCTACACAAGAGTTGGTAGTACCCAAGTCGATACCAATAATTTTACCCATCTAAAACGCCTCCACTAAAAAGTCATATTCGGTCAAGTTACTAATCTATATGTGGGCGGATTGCTTATTTTCAACTGCCCGTATTTTCTTAATCAATGTTTTCACGCCCAACATTCTGTTGATGCATGTCTCCGCTGATCCACGATTAGCTCCTGCGGTTGGGAATAAGATGGGGCCAGGAAACGCAGCATCAAGGGGGGAGATGAAAAAAAATTACTTTTTATCACCCTCAAGATCATTGTTTCCTACCGCGCGGATCATTATGATGCCGCGCGCACTGACGGAATAGACCACTTTTTGGTCATTCAGGCGCTTTATATTTATTTAAATAATTATACCAAATTTGCAGAGGACTTATGAACACCACCAAGTTGGCGAATCCTGGCCCATTAGGCCTAATGGGCTTTGGGATGACTACCGTCTTGCTTAACCTGCACAACGCAGGCTTCTTTCCCCTGACCTCTGTCATTCTGAGTATGGGGATTTTTTACGGCGGCCTGGCACAAATTTTAGCCGGCTTATTGGAGTACAAAAAGGGGAATACTTTTGCCGCAACCGCCTTTACCTCATATGGCGCATTCTGGTTGAGTCTGGTTGGCTTGCTGATGTTACCTAAAATGGGTCTGGCGGAGGCCACTGACGCACAGTTTCTCGGCGTTTATTTAGGTCTGTGGGGTATCTTCACGCTGTTTATGTTCTTCGGCACCTTACCTGCTAACCGTGCCTTACAGTTTGTTTTCGGCAGTCTGACACTGCTATTTGCACTACTGGCCGTGGGCAATTTCACTGGTAACCATTCGTTGCTGGTCTTTGCTGGCTTCGAAGGCATTATTTGCGGTGCCAGTGCAATTTATCTGGCAATGGCTGAAGTTCTGAACGAACAATATGGCCGTACCGTACTGCCAATTGGTGAGCCAAGCCAAAGTTTACAAGTGCAACCAGTGATTTAATTGCAACATTAGCAAAAGTTTTAGGCTTAACAACACACTGAATATCAGAGAGTATCTAATATTCAGTGTGTTTTACTATTCATAATTAAAGCCCCCTTAATACTATAATTATATATTATGTAAATAGAATTATCTTTTTAATATATACCACCACAAAAGACACAGCATAATATTATCATCAAGAATGATTTAAAAATAGATAAGGTGAATTTCACAATATCTCATATAATCCCAAAGCTCAGATAATAATAAGTCCAATTTTAATTAACGCAGTTAAGGGGATGCTTATGAAAATAGCAACTAAACTATTAGCCTGCATTATATTGGCACTATCGAAATCAGCCTACCCATATGATGACAACGTCTGTTTCTATATGGATGACGAGTATCAAGGTGAGAGCACTTGTTTACATCCCGGTCAGGAAGTAGATTTATATCTTGAGTATAAAAAATTATTCCATTCAGCCTACCCTTCACCGATCATTGATAATGACAGTGTAAACTCAATAAAAATCCCATCAGGTATGATGGCTAAGATATATAAAAATGATAATTTCAACCCACCATTTTTTTCATTAACAGAAAGTATTAGAGCTAAGGAATTAGGTATTATAGGAATGAACAATGAGATAAGTAGCATAAGAGTATCAAAAAACAACAAACTCAATTGCAATCAAAACTGTATTATATTAGAAGCATACGAAATAAAAATACCTGAATCCTTCGGTAAATACTGGGATGACAACCGTTTGGTTAATAAACAAATCCTACTTGTCTTTGATAATAAAACTAGTGGGGATGGCGATGGCTATAGTATTAATTTGATGAACGGACCAAGTATTAGTATTAATAAAAAAGGCATCATTTTTGCCGATTATAACATTTTCAATGAATTTATCTTTGAATACAGAGACAATGCAGATGAACTTGCTTTTATCATACAGTTAAATAATAACATCGTACAATTTCAATATATTAAGACGTTAGAAAAACAGTTAGTAGATATATCACCTATTATCTCATTCAAGTGGCAAGAACCTTTTGGTATAGAACCAAAAATAATCATCGGGAATCACAATAGTAATGGCCCATTGATATTAAACAGATCTATACTGACCGCCGATACTGGTGAGCAACATTGGGAGAAAAGAGATTTATCTGAAACGAGTAAGATAATATGTTCATTTACGCCTTTTCTCAATATCTATAACTATATTACTCAAGGTTCGTGTCGACAACTTGATAGAATCATATTCAGTGCCAAAGAGTACTTTGATAGTAATACAAAAGAAAAAACATTGCATATTGCCGGAGATAGTCTTCCACTCAAAGCTGAGTTATCAAAAGAAGAGACATCAACAGAAAAAAACAGTGATGAGCCCGTTGAAAATTATATGATGCTAAGTTATATCGATAGTACAAATCATCGGCAATCATTGAGCCTACCCGCAGTGGCAAAAACTTGTATGGCATCGATCTACTCGTTAATGAACCCACGTTTACCACGCCAAATAAGACCCCCTTGTATTGATTGGACGTTAGAGATCATGACTGATTTTACTCTGTTATTTGGCAACGATCTACGAACCTGGAATTCCGAGTATTTTAGCAAAGTTATAGATTCAATTATAAAAACAGGGGATACAGGTGCGGTAGTAGAAGATGCAGAAATAGAAAAACGATTCAGTACAGCTGTAAAAGAGAAAATCGCAGACAGAAGCGCTGGCAACGCCCTTAGTGATATTAAGACCGCATTTGATTATGCCCAATTAAGTTATTTGTCCTATAGCTTTTATTACTCTTCTGATGACATGCCTGCCCATGTAGAACAGCTACCACTGGGCGTTTATGAGCTGCTATTAGAAACATATGTCTATAAGCCAACAACACCTATGGTTATTGAAGATGGTCAGTTAGTTGCGCAATCTCAGTCAGATTTTGAAATAGAGATAATTACCACCCCCTCTCACGAAGAAGCAGAGAAACTATCAGATGCGGAAATTGAAAGAAATCGAGCCTTACGAGCAAAACTCATTGAGATTATTGAGCAATGGGGGCAACAATATCAAGGAACTCATATTGTTGATCTCGATGCTGATCCCGATATGACTGTGCAATTAAGTAAGACCCTTCATGCAGGGCATATTGTGACCGGGATAATTCACCGCAGATTGATAATTAAGCGCCCTGGTGAAATTTATGTCGTTGTCAGATTCCGGGGAGATATTATCGCGATTGTTCTGGCGGATCGTTTCAATAATAGAAACCAAGTAGAGCTGGTCGCTTCTGCAACACAGCCAGACTATATCTTAACACCAAATAGTGAAGGAACCGTAAGAGGGGCGGGAACAGCTGCCGTTAACGAATTAGCGCGATATTTACAGCAGGAAGGTGCCAGCACACTATTTTCTGAAGTGATCTCCCAACCCTCAGCACGCGTCAAACAAAAGGTCGGATTTACCTTTAAATCAGAATTCTAATGGGCATAACTAAAACAAAAGCCCATAACGTTTGATCACATTATGGGCTATTTTTCAAGGCGACTTAGCTTTAATGAGTGATAACTTAGTTAGCTCATTACCTTCTTCGTCATGTTGATTTTAACTTCGCTGTTAATATCGTTACGCAGATATACCCCGAGCAACAATCCTACTAGCGATAGCAGCAACATATAATATGCTGGCGCCATAGGAGTTACCTTCATCAATAGGGTTACCAAAATAGGTGTCAGGCCGCCGAATATGGCGTAAGCCACATTATAAGAAAATGAAATCCCGGTGAAGCGAACCTCTGCTGGGAAAGCGCGCACCATCACATAGGGCACCGCCCCGACAATCCCGACACAAAAGCCCGCCATCATATAATGGGTAAACAGCTGGGTCGGATCAGTTAAATTGGTGTGGTAGAACGACCATGTTGATAGAGCCAACATTAGGCTGCCGACAATAAAGGTTTTACTGGCACCGAAACGGTCGATGGCAAGACCGGCAATCACGCAACCACAAACCAGTGCAACAATCGCTAAACTGTTCGCCTGCAGTGCCAGCGCGGGTAATACACCGAACTGTTTCTGTAAATAAGTCGGGGTCATCAGGATAACCACCACAATACCGGCAGAAAGTAGCCAGGTGAGTAGCATCGAAACAACCACCTCTTTTTTGTAATTGACCACCACGGATTTCAGTGGCAACTCTTCAGCCAAGGCTTTGCGCGCCTGCATCTCTTTAAAGATAGGTGTCTCCTGCAACCAGCGGCGCAAATACATGGCGAACAGACCAAAGATCCCACCGAGGAAGAACGGCACACGCCAGCCACCATCCAAAATAGCCTGATGACTCAACGAGGTGTTCATTGCCGTTGCAACCAGCGACCCCAGTAAGATCCCCGCCGTTAAACCAGCAGTTAAGGTGCCACAGGCAATCCCGATACGTCGGCGCGGTACATGCTCCGCCACAAAGACCCAGGCACCGGGGACTTCACCACCAATTGCCGCCCCTTGCAACACGCGCATAAGGAGCAACAGCAGTGGTGCGGCGATGCCGATAGAGGCGTAAGTCGGCAGCATACCGATCGCCAGCGTTGGCAGTGCCATCAATAGAATACTGAGAGTAAACATCTTCTTACGGCCAACCAAGTCACCAAAATGCGCCATGATGATGCCGCCGAGTGGGCGGGCCAGGTAGCCAGCGGCGAAAATACCGAATGTCTGTACCTGACGCAGCCATTCAGGCATATCCGTCGGGAAGAAGAGGTCGCCAATTACCGCGGCAAAAAAGACAAAAATAATAAAGTCATAAAATTCTAGCGCCCCACCTAATGCAGCCAGCGTCAGGGTTTTATAATCTTGCTTATTTAACCGACGATTATAATTATGTTGTTGAGCAACATCATGTTGGGATAAGTCACTTTGAGATGAGTTGTGTTCTTGAGACATATGACACCGTAGTAAACCAGAGTTGGGGAAGAAAAATATTTTCAGCTTTTTGTAAAGTAAACATGACTATACCGTACAAAATTCCCCACACTCGCACAATGACATCTAATGCTGTATAAACTTTCAATTTAGCGTTTTATTTCAATTATGGCACTCTTAGGACGAAAAGCTGCTACTACTGCGCTGTTCGTTTCGATATAAGGTCCGTCCAGTAATTGAATGCAATAAGGCACGCTGGCAAAAATCCCCGCGACGATGACGTTAGATTGCGTATCTTTCACCCCTTCCAGCGTCTCTTTAATCGATTTAGGCTGCCCCGGTAAGTTGATGATCAATGCCTGCTTGCGGATAACCCCTACCTGACGGGATAAAATAGCGGTAGGAACAAAATGAAGACTAATTTGACGCATTTGCTCGCCAAAACCTGGCATCTGTCGATCGGCGATAGCCAGAGTAGCATCAGGAGTGACATCGCGCCTTGCCGGGCCAGTTCCTCCGGTGGTCAACACCAAATGACAGCCCATTTCATCGACTAACTCACACAGTGTGTGTTCAATCAGTGTTTGTTCGTCAGGAATAAGGCGCGTTTCTATTTCAAAGGGGGTGGTTAGCGCGCTTGCCAGCCACTCTTCCAGCGCCGGAATGCCTTTATCCTGATAAACCCCACTCGACGCCCGATCAGAGACGGAGACTAAGCCTATACGTAATGTATTCATGCGACTACCTCAACGAAATGCCTTTATCTGGTCGAATGATAACATACCCAAAGTGATTGCAGTGGCGGCCCGGGGAGTAAACTTTTCGAGCGAATAAGCCGTAGACAACAAAAAAGGCGGCTTACGCCACCTTTTCGTCAAATCTCGCGTGATCTGCTCAGATTACAGCAGGTCTGAGATCATTTTCTCAAGTTTGCCCTGATCGATAGCAAACTTGCGAATACCGTCAGCCAGTTTATCAATCGCCATTGGGTCCTGATTGTGCTGCCAGTAGAATTCAGCTTCAGTCAGTGGCGTAGGTTTCGGCTGAACTTCACCGGTGTAGGAGAGTTTACGCTCTACCGGGCCTTCGCTTTCTGCCAGCTCTTTCAGCAGAGATGGGGCGATTGTCAAGCGGTCACAGCCAGCCAATTCAATGATTTCGCCCAGATTACGGAAACTTGCGCCCATCACCACAGTCTTATAACCGTGTTGTTTGTAATACTGGTAGATCTCAGTCACTGAAACCACACCTGGATCTTCGTTTGGTGCAAACTCTTTTTTGTCGCCATTGGCTTTGTACCAGTCAAGAATACGGCCAACAAACGGAGAGATCAGGAACACACCCGCTTCAGCACAAGCACGTGCTTGAGCAAAGGAGAACAGCAGTGTCAGGTTGCAGTTGATGCCCTCTTTTTCCAGCTGTTCTGCAGCACGGATACCCTGCCAGGTAGAGGCCAGTTTGATCAGGATGCGCTCATTGCTGATGCCCGCTTCGTTATACAATTTGATCAGGCGCTTAGCTTTTGCCACGCTCGCAACGGTGTCGTAGGAGAGGCGCGCATCAACTTCGGTAGAAATACGCCCTGGGATCAGTTTCAGAATTTCCAAACCAATATTGACGGCCAGTTTGTCCGTTGCGTCGACAATCTGCTGAGCATGATCGCTGCTTTGTTCGCGCGCCCAAGCAATGGCTTCATCGATCAGTTTGCGATATTCAGGAATTTGAGCGGCATTCAGAATAAGGGATGGGTTGGTGGTTGCATCTTGCGGCTGATACAGCTTCATTGCCGCGATATCCCCCGTATCTGCGACTACAGTGGTGATTTGACGTAGGGAAGTAAGTTTATCGGTCATGTTGTCGTTTCTCGTCGTTTGTGCATGAACTTTTGGCATTGCGCAGCCCTGCCTTGTTCTGATAATAACATGCGTAAGCTTCGGTGCAAGGCAGTTAAACTGATTAAAAAAAGCGCAACCTTGCGCTCTCCGCTTCGCAACCGTTTTCGCCTTTCAAAACAGCTGGAAATCATCTAATTAATAGCAAATTCGTCCATTATTGTGATGCTGAGACGATTTAGCTAAGCTATATATCCTTTAAAAACTATACCCCCGATAAAGGAAACAGCCTACCTATCTTAGCAATCGTCCAATCTTCTTTTTGCTGACGCGCGCTTTTTGCTACAGTGTACCATTTGGATATACCCTAAGTAATTCGAGTGGCAGGAAGATGGCAACTGAGCAAATCCCCAAGAGCTTACATCAGTAAGTGACTGGGGTGAACGAAGACCGCCAGCGCACATGCAGCTTGAAGTATGACGGGTATAAATAGGATGCCGTGATGCTTATTATTATCTCCCCAGCCAAAACCCTCGATTATCAAAGTCCATTAGCGACCAACAAGTTCACTCGACCTGAAATGTTGGATAAATCACAAGCGCTTATCGAAATCTGCCGCGAGCTGACGCCGGCTAAAATTAGCAGCCTAATGGGGATTAGCGACAAACTGGCGGGCTTAAATGCGGCTCGCTTCAGTGAATGGCAGCCTGATTTCACACCAGAGAATGCCCGTCAGGCCATTCTGGCCTTCAAAGGTGATGTCTACACTGGGATGCAGGCACAGACTTTTAGCGATGCCGATTTTGATTTCGCCCAACAGCATTTACGGATGCTCTCTGGCCTATACGGCGTGCTACGCCCGTTGGATTTGATGCAGCCCTATCGGCTGGAAATGGGCATTAAGTTGGCGAATCCACAGGGCAAAGATCTCTATACATTTTGGGGTGATCAGATAACCGAAAAACTGAATCAGGCGCTGGCACAGCAAGGGGATAACGTGCTGATTAATCTGGCGTCTGATGAGTATTTCAAGGCCGTAAAAACGGCCAAAATAGCCGGTTCACTGATTAAGCCGGTATTTTTAGATGAGAAAAACGGTAAATATAAAATCATCAGTTTCTACGCCAAGAAAGCCCGTGGCTTGATGAGTCGTTTTATTATTCAGAATAAGTTAACCAAACCTGAACAACTGGTTGATTTTAATCTGGAAGGTTATGAGTTTGATGCAGGGCTGTCAGCGAAAAACGAGCTGGTATTTAAGCGGGCTGAACAGCACTGAAAATTGAAAGGGCCATCAGTTGAACTGGCCCTTTCACCTCTATACTAGCGGTAGATTACTTTGGTAGAGCCATTAAGAACGCCCGCATTGTCGCAAAATCTGCTGGTAAATCATGGGATAGCAACGGTAATTGCGCCCGTATCGCCAGTGGTTTTGGCAAAGGTAACTCCTGGCCCAAAATGGCTTCCACACTCTCTTTGAACTTCGCCGGGTGTGCAGTACCAATGAACAGCCCGAATTCACCATCTTGCAACTGATCACGCAATACACGGTAAGCAATAGCGGCGTGAGGCTCTGAGATGTAACCCAGTTTCGCCAGCTCGCGCAGAGTCTCTTTTGTCACTTCATCACTCACCGCCCCGTGGCCCAAATCCTTCAACTGCCAGACCTTACGGCGATATAACTCCTCCACGCGCGGCCAGTTATTCGGCTGGCTGACATCCATGGCATTCGATAAGGTCGCGACCGTGGATTTTGGCTGCCATTGGCCGTTGACCAAGAAACGCGGCACGGTATCGTTGGCATTGGTGGCCGCGATAAAGCGCTTCACCGGTAAACCTAAGGATTTAGCCAGCAGACCTGCGGTCAAATCACCAAAGTTACCGCTTGGCACAGAGATAACCAGTTGATTACGCGCTTCTTGTGGCAGTTGGGCGACCGCTTCAAAGTAGTAGCAAATCTGAGCCAGTAAGCGGCTGATATTGATTGAGTTCGCCGAGTTAAGACTCAGTTCCTGTTTTAACTCTTCATCATCGAAAGCTTGCTTGACCAGCGCCTGACAGGCATCAAAATCGCCATCAATCGCCACGGTGTGAATATTGCCCCCCAGCGTGCAGAACAATTTCTCTTGCAGCGGGCTGATTTTTCCGCGTGGATAGAGGATAACCACACGCACATTTTTCAGGCCGTAGAAAGCATGAGCCACCGCCGCACCAGTATCACCGGAGGTCGCCGTTAAGATGGTCACTGGTTGGTCGCCAGCGACTTCGGCCAGCATTTGCGCCATAAAACGAGCGCCAAAATCTTTAAACGCCAACGTCGGGCCGTGGAACAGCTCCAGTGTGGCGATATCATTCTCAACTTGCGCTATCGGTGCCGGAAACTCAAAGGCCGCCTGAACGCGCTTGGTCATCACTTCAGGGGCAATTTCACTGCCAATAAAAGCGGACAAAATACGGCTGCTGCGCGTCACAAAGTCCAGATCTAGCAGTTGGTCAATCTCTGTTACGTTAAATTCGGGCAACTCCAGCGGGAAAAAAAGCCCCTGCTGCTTACCCAGGCCCTGCTTGATCGCTTGCGAGAAGCTGACCTGCTCGTTGTGATCTTTAAGGTTATACAGTTTCATGCGTTATCCCAGTAGTCGTGCGCCTGCGGTATCCAGACGGCAAATATGAACAAAACCTTCATCGTTTTGCAGGTAGTGATTTTGTAACCAGCTCGCCATGCGCTGCGCGGTTTCAGTGTCGTTACAGACAGCAAACAGCGTCGGGCCGGAGCCAGAAATGCCACAGGCCAGCGCGCCGATATCCTGTGCTGCTTGTCGTGCAGCCGCAAAGCCTGGCAGCAATTGGGTGCGGTAAGGTTCCGCAATAACATCTTTCATCATTTTGGCGGCTAAATCTGGCTGCTGCGTATGGCAGGCATGAATGAATCCCGCTAGGTTGCGCCCATGTGCAATGCAATCCTGACGGCGATATTGTGCCGGTAAAATGGCGCGTGCCTCAGCCGTTGAGACTTTAATGCCCGGATAGGCCATCACCCACAACCAGTCGTCAAAACCTGGGACGCTCTGGCTGATGTAGCCTTCCTGCTCAAGAATTAGCTGCATCCCGCCCAAATAACAGGGCGCGACATTATCAAAATGGACACTTCCAGAGACACGCCCTTCTAACTCGCCCATCAGCCCCAACAGCGTCACTTCATCCAGCGGCTTGCCACAGAATTCGTTCATTGCCATCAAACCAGCCACCACCGAGCAAGCACTGGAACCCAGCCCTGAACCAATCGGCATGTTCTTTTCCAGCACCATTGCCACAGGGATGGTTTTGCCGATCTCCTGACAAAAACGCTCCCAACATTGATAAACGATATTCTCTTTTGGGTCATCAGGCAGTTTGCTGACAAAGCGGCCTTCATTGCGCAGACTAAAACTATCAGCCGCAGTCACACTGACGCAATCGCCAAGCAGAGTGCCGTCTATCGGTGTCACTGCCGCGCCCAGCACATCAAAGCCGACGCTGACATTGCCAATCGATGCCGGAGCATAGATTTTAACCATATTTAAACTCCCAACTTCCATGATAATGTGCGTAAAAGATCGGCAAACACCCCAGCAGCAGTCACGTCATTACCTGCGCCATAACCGCGTAATACCAACGGAATCGGCTGATAATAGCGGGTATAGAACGCCAATGCGTTTTCACCATTCTTAACTTTATACAGTGGATCGTTACTATCAACCGCATCCATCCGCACTTTACAACGCCCGTCCTCAATGGCCCCGACATAGCGCAACACTTTCCCCTGCTCTGCGGCATTGGCCACCAAACGGGTAAACTCCGCGTCCAATGACGGTAGACGTGTCAGGAAGCTGTTTACGTCACCCGAAGCATCAAAACTTGCTGGCAGCACGGACTCGACCTCAATATCCGCCAGTTCAAGTTTGTACCCCGCTTCACGGGCCAAGATCAACAATTTACGGGCAACATCCATCCCAGACAGGTCATCCCGTGGATCTGGCTCGGTATACCCCATCGCCTTGGCCTGCAATGTGGCCTCTGATAATGTCATCCCTTCGTCCAGTTTGCCGAAGATAAAGGAGAGCGATCCTGACAGGATGCCAGAGAAGCGCATCAGTTCGTCACCGGCATTGAGCAGATTCTGTAAGTTCTCGATCACCGGCAAACCCGCACCGACATTGGTGTCATACAAGAACTTACGGCATGATTTTGCCGCCGCCGCGCGCATCTGGCGGTAGTAGTTCATTGATGAAGTGTTGGCTTTCTTGTTTGGCGTGACCACATGGAAACCATCTGCCAGGAAATCAGCATATTGATCCGCCACGGCCTGGCTGGAGGTGCAGTCAACAATCACCGGATTGAGCAAGTGATACTCTTTCACCAAGCGAATCAGGCGGCTCAGGTTAAACGGCTCCTGCACTTCAGCCAATTCGTGACGCCAGTTATCCAGCGCAATCCCATGCACATTGGTCAACATGGCTTTGGAGTTGGCGATGCCGCAAACGCGCAGATCAATGTGGCGCTGTTTCAGCCATGGTTGCTGGCGATAGATTTGCTCAATCAATGCCCCACCCACACCGCCGACACCAATCACGAACACTTCAATCACTTGATCGGTGTTAAACAGCATTTGGTGACAGACACGCACGCCAGTTGTCGCCGCCTCATTACTGACCACCACCGAAATAGAGCGCTCGGACGAACCCTGAGCGATCGCAATGATATTGATGTTGGCACGGGCCAACGCCGAGAAGAAGCGGGCTGAGATCCCACGCAGGGTGCGCATACCGTCGCCGACGACAGAGATAATCGCTAGATGCTCCATCACATCCAGCGGCTCCAATACGCCATCTTTAAGTTCCAGATAAAACTCCTCTTCCAGTGCCTTACGGGCGCGCAGAAGCTCCCCTTGTGGCACACAGAAGCTGATGCTGTATTCGGAAGAAGACTGAGTGATCAGTACCACAGAGATACCACTGCGAGACATCACGGCAAAGACGCGGGCAGCCATACCGACCATCCCTTTCATTCCCGGCCCTGACACGTTAATCATCGCCATGTTATTCAGGTTGGTGATGCCTTTTACCGGGAAACCGTCGTCACTGCTCTCGCCGCCAATCAGTGTGCCGGGAGCTTGCGGGTTAGCAGTGTTTTTTATCAGGCAAGGGATCTGGAACTGGGCGATGGGGGCGATAGTGCGGGGGTGAAGAACCGAAGCGCCAAAGTAGGATAGCTCCATCGCCTCCTGATATGACATCGATTTCAATAATCGCGCATCAGGGACAACACGGGGGTCGCAAGTATAAACCCCATCAACATCAGTCCAGATCTCACAACAGTCCGCGCGCAAGCAGGCGGCCAGTACAGCGGCTGAGTAGTCGGAACCATTACGCCCCAACACCACCAACTCACCTTTGTCATTACCGGCAGTGAACCCTGCCATCAGGATGATATGGTCGGCAGGAATATTGCTGGAGCCAATACGGCGAGTCGATTCAGTGATATCCACCGTGGATTCGAGATAGTGGCCTTGAGCCAGCAGTTTCTCGACCGGATTAATCACGCTGACTTGATAACCTTTCGCCTGGAATAACGCTTCCATAATAACAATGGAGAGTTTTTCGCCACGACAAATGATAGCCGCATTGATGCCGTCCGGACACTGTCCCAGCAAGGAGATACCGTGTAAAACGTGCTTGAGTTGCGCAAACTCATGGGCTACCAAGGCTTTCAAACGCTCATAGTCAAAGCCCGGTTGGGCATCTGCTAGCCCACGCAATAGTTCGGAAAAAATCCGCTCGGCATCACTGATGTTTGGCGAGATATCTTGCCCAGCGACCATTTTGTCGATCATCGCGACCAGATGGTTGGTAATTTTAGCGGGCGCGGATAATACCGTAGCCACTTGTCCCTGACGCACATTACTTTCAATGATATCGGCAACACGCATAAAGCGTTCTGCATTTGCTACTGATGTCCCGCCAAATTTCAGCACTCGCATTTCTGGTTCTCTCCCGCTTTCGCGCTTTTTTATCGCAAACTTTTTTTGCAAAGATTTGATTGAAAAAAAAAGCCCGCACTGTCTAGGTGCGGGCTTTTTTCTGTTGTTTCCTGTACGCGTCAGCCCGCCCCGTAACCTGTGGTTTCGGTGGTGGTAATAATCGTTGTAATCAGGCTGATGTATCGCATGTCGTCTGTCTGTCTCATAAATGAAGCTCTCCCTCTATTGGTTAAAGCAATCGCCCTATGAAGTCAAATTTTTTCATCTAATGGCCCTAATTGACTTACTACTCCATCAGGGTTAATCCTCTAAACCTACAGCGGTTATCCGGCAATACAATTAAAAATAATGGTTAATAGCCAGATAATAAAACTGAAATATTCACTTTAATCGCTATTATTAACTTTAACATTTTTTTTCAACTTAATGATAGAACCCCCTGACAGGCCATTGATACCAGCTCTATGATAAAATCCGCTTAAAGCAACGAAATAGTCATTTTCTGACTCGCTATTCAGACTAGCTTTCTAAAAAGTAGCAAAAAATGCCTCTGGCCCTTGTTGCTTTACATTTGGCTAACATTGGCGATAATTCTTCTTATGCTTTTATGCGAAATAGCGCGCTGGCAAGAAAAATCGGTTCATTGCCGTCATGGTGGAAGAATATTGATTTTAAACAATAAAAATCAATAGATTAGAAAAGTGTTTTTTTTGTTACGTCTGACAATCAATTTTTAATATTAATTACACTGAATCGATCACATATTTTAGCCCATCATCGCTTAAGCTGGTATTCTTGTAAGTCTTTTTCACAAAAGTGTTAACGTGCTACAATTGAATTTGATATATGTCAACAAAGCGTAGTTTTGTTGGGTGGTAGATTCGGCTCACACTGTTATATTGCTGTTAATAGGGTTAGGATATGCGCCGCTTTTGTCACCTTTGGGGCTGTAGGGAGTAACACCCCGACCAAGCTAGTGATGTTGTTGACGTTGATGGAAAGTGCATCAAGAACGCGTTTACGTACTTTAGTCATGTGATGAACGGGATGACGAGTAACAAGTCAATAAAAATCCTAATATAACAAAGACTTCTGTACTTCCTATTTCTATTTTGTTGGCAATTTTAGGTAGCAAACATGCAGACCCCGCACATTCTGATCGTAGAAGATGAGATAGTTACTCGTAACACCCTGAAGAGCATTTTCGAGGCGGAAGGCTATGTTGTTCATGAAGCCAATGATGGCGCAGAAATGCACCACATTCTGTCTGAGAATGATATTAACTTAGTTATCATGGACATCAATCTGCCGGGCAAAAATGGCCTGCTGCTGGCACGGGAACTTCGTGAACAAGCCAGTGTTGCCCTGATGTTCCTGACCGGTCGTGATAACGAAGTAGATAAGATCCTTGGCCTGGAAATTGGCGCTGATGATTACATCACCAAACCTTTCAATCCGCGCGAATTAACTATTCGGGCACGCAACCTGCTGTCTCGTACCATGAATCTGGGTAGCGTCGGCGAAGAGCGCCGTTTGGTTGAGAGCTATAAATTTAATGGCTGGGAGCTGGATATCAATAGCCGCTCACTGATAAGCCCTGCTGGCGAGCACTATAAGCTGCCACGTAGTGAGTTCCGCGCCATGCTGCACTTCTGCGAAAACCCGGGCAAAATTCAATCCCGTGGTGAATTGCTGAAGAAAATGACCGGTCGCGAGCTGAAACCGCATGACCGTACAGTTGACGTGACCATCCGTCGTATTCGTAAGCATTTCGAATCTACGCCGGACACGCCTGAAATCATCGCCACTATCCACGGCGAAGGTTATCGTTTTTGTGGTGATCTGGAAGAGTAATCTTTCGCTAACACACAAAGATAAAAAGGCCAGCTTAAATGCTGGCTTTTTTATGCCTCTAACCTGTTAAATCAGATAGTTACCACGGCATAATCGGCACTGCGCTGATAGCATTTTTCGGTGAGCCATCAACCACACGATCCGAATAGGTCAGATAGATTAACGCATTGCGTTTTTGATCATAGAAACGCACCACCTGTAACTTTTTAAATACCAGTGAAGTCCGCTTCTGGAAAACCACCGTACCGTCAGATTTCTTATTCCGAATCTTGTCACTTAGCTCTATCGGCCCCACTTGCTGGCAAGATATTGCTGCGTCAGACGTATCTTCCGCCAACCCTAACCCGCCTTTGATACCACCGGTTTTTGCCCGGCTGATATAACAAGTTACATTTTTAACATCAGGGTCATCGAAGGCTTCAACCACGATTTTATGATCCGGCCCCAGCAGCTTAAATACCGTATCGACTGAACCAATCTCCTCCGCATGGGCGCTAATTGCCCCCAAAGAAAGTATACAACCAAGCAATATCCAACTTTTTTTCATACACTTACTCCATTCCGTTGAATAAGGTTATTCAACGCTAACTATTTTTAGCAAAAATAAAATATTCGTTAAAAAACCATTTTATCGATCTTAGATACTTTTTTAACACATAACGATAGGAAATTCTTAAGCAGTCGGGAACATAAAAAGTTGCTACTATGCGCCAGAGTTATTCTTTCCATACTATTAACACCCTAAATTTAGGCCGCTTTACGAGGAAGATCTATGGATCAAGCCAGTATCATTCGTGATTTGCTCAGCTGGCTAGAAAGTCATTTAGACCAGCCTTTAGCACTGGACAATGTCGCTGCTAAAGCAGGCTATTCAAAATGGCATTTGCAGCGAATGTTCAAGGATGTCACCGGGAGTGCTATCGGTGCTTATATTCGTGCAAGAAGGCTATCTAAAGCCGCTGTCGCGTTACGACTCACCAGCCGCCCTATTCTGGATATTGCTCTGCAATATCGCTTTGATTCGCAGCAAACCTTTACCCGCGCGTTTAAAAAACAGTTTGCGCAAACACCGGCGCTATATCGTCGGGCTGAGGATTGGCATTCCGCGGGAATATGTCCGCCGATCCGGTTAGGTGTGTATGCTCTGCCTGAACCTGAATTCATCACCTTACCTGAGCAGCATCTGGTCGGTTTAACCCAGAGCTACTCCTGTACCCTTGAGCAGATATCGACTTATCGCACTGAATTGCGGACCCATTTCTGGCAACAGTATCTGGGTGAAGCCGATCAGCTGCCGCCAGTACTCTATGGCTTGCATCACTCCCGACCGAATCAGGAGAAAGATGATGAGCAAGAGATTTTCTACACCACGGCCATCGAACCACAGCATGTGCCGGGTAACGTGCAGGAGGGGCAAGCGGTTATCTTGCAGGGTGGAGAATATGTGCTGTTTAGCTACGAGGGGCCGCTGGACGGTTTACAGAACTTCATCCTGACACTCTATGGCACCAGCTTGCCGCAGTTAGGATTAACCCGTAGACGTGGCTATGATATCGAACGATTCTTCCCGCAGGGGAGGCCAAAAGATCAGCCTCCGACCTCGCTGAAATGTGAATATCTCATTCCTATCCGGCGTTAACGCTGTAGCTCATCAAGTGCTGGCATATCCAAATGAGCGGTATCGCCAGCACTTTCAATCACCCACCCCGAAGCCAACCAAGGGCTCTCCTGATAATCAGCACGGGATAGCGAACAGTTGCGCAAACGTAGACGCCGTTCAGCATGTGCGGGTAAACCAAGCAACGTACTCAGCAAGCACCCCAGCGCCATACCATGGCTGACTAACAGCGGTTTGCTGCCAGCAGGTAACTCAAGGCAGCTATCTAGCGCCGCACGCATACGCCGCCCCAGCTCTGTCATCGACTCCCCTTCAGGGATACGGCCACCTTCTGTGCCATTGACCATCTGCTTACGCCACTGCTCCTCTTCTGCTGTTAAGCTCTCAATCGGACGTGTTTCCAGCACCCCCATATCCAGCTCGCGCAAACGGGGATCTGTCACCATTTTTAGCCCGCAAGCATCGGCGATAATTTTTGCCGTCTGCTGCGTACGCCCAAGATCACTGGCAATAATATGTGTGATCCCTTGGCTGCGAACCCGTTGTGCAACCAAGTACGCCTGACGTATGCCGTTCTCGGTTAGCGGGCTGTCTGACTGGCCTTGAATACGGCGTTCCGCGTTCCAAATGGTTTCGCCATGACGCACGAGATATACCTGTAACATGTCTTTTTTCCGTTATACTGCGTGAAATAACCCTGCGACTTCATATGCGAAGGGTATAGGTTCTTAAATATATCGAGACTCATTATGTACCATGTTGTTGCCGCAACTACCAACCCTGCAAAGATTAAGGCTATTAGCCTCGCCTTCGATGACGTTTATGGCGCTGACAGTTACCGCATTGAAGGTGTCAATGTCGATAGTGGCGTCCCCCTGCAACCTATCGGCAGTATTGAGACACGCAGCGGTGCCAGACAACGAGTGAGTCATGCGCGTCGGCTTCGCCCTGAGGCTGATTTTTGGGTCGGGGTTGAAGCCGGTATCGAAGATAATATGACCTTTGCATGGATGGTTATTGAGCGCTTACAAACACGAGGAGAGTCTCGTTCTGCCAGTTTGATGCTGCCCGATATTATATTGCAAGGAATTCGCCAAGGCCGTGAGCTAGGCGACGAAATGGCAGTTTTAACCGGGATAGCGAATGTTAAGCATAAAGGCGGGGCCATCGGCATCTTCACCGACGGCAAGTTGACTCGCACCAGTGTTTATCATCAAGCGCTATTGTTGGCGCTGGTGCCATTTCATAACGAAATTTATCAACGCCCAGCCCTGAGCTAAGTCGCCGCGAAATAAGCTACTTTTTATCTGCCAGTAATTGGGCCTCGAGCCAGCTTTTAAGCTGTGGTGGCGCGCTCTTCAGGCTATTAGAACCCCGGGTGATGGTCGCGATACCGGCACCCAACTGGTTTTTCAGTTCACGCTGACTCAGCTCGCCGCGCATTAACTCCTCAATGATACGAACACGGGTGCCCAGCGCAGTGCGCTCATCGGGTGTCAGCATCAATTGCAACAACGGCAAATGGAGGTCTTGCGCAATCGCATTTTGCAGCAGCGCAACAAAGCTCAGCCAGTGCTGATTATCTTCAGTCGACAGATTCGGATCGGTCAATCGTAGTTTTGTCATGATAAGTACCCAAGGGAGAGCTGTCATACTATTTAACTAGTACAACAGCTTATCATAACCTCAGACATACCCAAAGAACTTGGAACCGCCGCAGCGTCAAGCACCAAGAAAATCCTCAAAGTCATTGGCGTTGCGGCAAGGCAGCAAGCGAGCAAATCCCGATGAGCTGACATAAGTCAGTGATTCGGATGCGCAGCGCCGCTAACACCGCCGCAGCGTCAAGCACCAAGAAAATCCTCAAAGTCATTGGCGTTGCGGCAAGGCACAAGGCAGCAAGCGAGCAAATCCCGATGAGCTGACATAAGTCAGTGATTCGGGTGCGCAGCGCCGCTAACACCGCCGCAGCGTCAAGGACGAAGAGGATTAGTAGCGCCGCTGCCACTCGGCATCACTCAACACCTTCGTTGGGCGATTCATAAAGTGGCGATAAAAAGCATCATACGCCAACACATTTTTCACATAGCCACGGGTTTCGGAGAAAGGAATACTCTCGATAAATGCCACCGCATCCACCTGTCCGGCACTGTTGCTCAACCAGGTATTGACCCGTGATGGACCCGCATTATAGGCCGCACTGGATAGAATGCGGTTGCGCCCGAACTGCTGATAGACCTCTTCCAGATAGCTAGTACCAATCTCAATATTCTTGGCAGGATCGAGCAACTGGCTGCTATTCACATAGCCACTGATATTATTCAGTTTCACCGTGTGTTCTGCGGTGCGCGGCATCACCTGCATCAGCCCTGTTGCGCCGACCGGGGATTGTGCTTTCGGGTTCCAGGCACTCTCCTGACGAGCAATCGCCATGGCATAGCTTGGGGTGATCCCTTTGCCGTCTGTCGCCTGACGGAACTCTGCCGGCCATGCCAGTGGGAAGCGCTCTTCCAGATGATCCCACAATTTGGCGACAATGGTCGCCTGAACACTGAGATCGGCCCACTTCTGATTAAATGCGTAACGGGCTAGTGCTTCCTGTTCAGGTTTACTGCGGCTGGCGACCAAATAGCTCCACTCGTTGCGGGCCAGATTATCCATATTCCAGTACATCAACTCACGCACTCGGGCGATTTCTGGTCGCTGTGCCAGCGAGGCGTCTGGTTTGGTCGCGATCTCGACATTAATCGGATAAGGAACCCCCAGTTTCTGGGCCGCCACCATCGGATAGAAGCCACGCTCTTGCATCAAGCCGCGTAAGATAGCTTCGCCCTCGGCTTTCTTACCCTGCTCCAATAACAGTGATGCACGCCAGTAGCGCCACTCATCTTTATTTTGTGCTTCTGCTGGCAAGCGCGCCAACCAAGCGGCTAAACCCTGGCGATCGCCACTGCCCAGAGACATGCGGATACGGCGCTCAAGCAAAGGGGTGGAGTGGCTGCGTAACGTCACTTGATCTCGCCATTTGGCTTGATCGTAAGTCGCATCCGTACCCATTAAACGCCAGGCAACAGCCTCTTCCAGCTCCAGCTTCTCGCTGTCACTCATTTTCTGTAGCCGCACTAACGTTGGGATCATCGCGCGGGCATTTTCCACGTCCTGACGTGCCAAGCGGGTAAACGCAATGAGGGTCGCTGAGCGGGTAAAGTCCGTCGGCCCGACCGTACGGGCGAAACTTTCAACACTGGCGGGGTCACTTTGCAGTTTCGCCAGTGCGGTGCCCATGGTCTGGTAATCTGCTGGCAGCTGTTTGAGCAGATAGCTGACCAAACTGGCGTTGCCCTCTTTCAGCGCCAGCTTCATCCGCGCCAGTGTTGCCAATGGCGTTTGATGTCCGGCTTGTTGCCAGACACTGAATAATTTATCGCAGCTAGCGGGGAGTGCCTGACCATTAAGCCAGATTTCACTTGCCCCATCCCAGGCAACTTGCTGTTCGCCTGTCGCCCATTTGGCATAGTAATAGTTACAGCGGGCGGCAACCGGTTTCGGCGCGGTTGGGCTAAAGGTCAATAACCCGCGCCAATCCTCTCGGCGGGCCAGCTCATTAACAAAGCGGGATGGGAGCGAACTTGCGAGCGGCAATGTTGGGTTACGGCTCAGGAAATCATTAACTTGCGCCGCGCTCACTTGGCTCAGATCTTGTGTTAACTGGCGGTATTCCAGATACGGATACAGCGGGTAGTCACGCAACGTGGGCATCAGCTGCGCCACGGTATCCATCTGATTGCTGTCCCAAGCCAGTTTAACTTGCTGATAGCGTTGTCGTTGGGCATCAAGGGAGTCAGCGGATGCCGCTGCTGAAATCGTCACCAGACACACGCCAATCGCCAGATATCGCCACTTTTCCATACTTACTGTTTCCTCACTGGTTGTTGGCTACTGCATTTCACTTGCCGCAACCTTTGATTAGCATATGACGAGCAAAGTCATAATGAGTTCCGGCAGCGGGATATACTAACCAAGAGTTTCACCTGATAGCCAGTGATTACACACACTAATGGATATGTAGGATTAATCTTTTTGAGTGATGGTTAAAACCGACGAGAGTCTTCTATGCTCTGTTGAGGATATTTTGTGCCTTGAAAAAAAGGAATTACAGAATACAAAATCATATAATCACTTATAATTCAATGCATTAAAGCCTAGTTATTGCAAAGTACTTTGTATTTATTATCTCAGATCAAGGCACTATTTTCATAAAAATCTACTATCCTTGCTTAATATCACTATGCTGTTGTAAATATTTCATTTCTATCCAAAGTTATTGACGTTGCTAACCTCCGGCAGGGTCGAAGATGAATGATAAAATATTTGCGGTAAATAAATGAAGACGGCTAGATAGATTGTAGATTTATTCATTTTTAAGAAGGTTCTTTCCATGCAAAACTCATCAGACCATAAATCCGCCTCCCCGCCCCCAGAGGGAAAGGCCTGGTATCAACTAACTGCGGAAGAATCTTTGCAGCACTTAAGTAGCCGCGAAGAAGGATTAAGCCAAAAAGAGGCGGAGGAACGCCTTAAGCAGTATGGCCCCAATGCCCTACCCGCCAAAAAAAGCAAGCACCCCCTGTTACAGTTCTTAGCCCATTTTAATGATGTTCTGATCTACATTTTGCTCGCCGCAGCCTTGGTTAAGGGCCTAATGGGTCACACCGTTGACACCATTATTATCCTTTGCGTGGCGGTCATTAATGCCTTAATTGGTTATGTTCAGGAAAATAAAGCTGAGAAGTCACTGAAAAGCATACAAAACATGCTCTCCAGTAAAGCTGTGGTCATTCGTGATGGAAGCGCACAAACCATTGACGCTCAGAATCTTGTACCGGGTGATATTGTTACGCTGAAACCGGGGGACAAAATCCCAGCCGACCTGCGGCTGCTCGAAGCTCACAATCTTCAGATTGAAGAAGCTATCCTGACCGGTGAATCAACCGTGGTTGAGAAGCAGATTGGAGTGATTGAGGACGAATCTGTTATTGGCGATCGCAAAAACCTGCTGTTCTCAGGCACCACTATCAGTGCCGGTACAGCAAAAGGCGTGGTCATTGCCAGTGGCGGTAACACCGAACTGGGCCATATCAACCAAATGATGTCAGCGGTTGAATCCATTCGCACCCCACTACTGCAACAGATGGACCGCTTGGGCAAAGCGATTTTCATCCTAATTTTAGTGATGATGGCATTCTTGTTCGTCTTCGCCTTTATTCTACGGGATCTGCCGGTCAATGAACTGCTGCTGGCGCTGATAAGTCTGGCCGTCGCCTCAGTACCGGAAGGGTTACCGGCGATTATTTCGATCATCCTCTCCCTGGGTGTGCAAGCGATGGCGCGCAACCGCGCGATTATCCGCAAGCTGCCAACGGTAGAAACCTTAGGTGCCATGACGGTCGTCTGTTCCGATAAAACCGGCACACTGACAATGAACGAAATGACCGTTAAAGCGGTGATTTTGGCTGACAATTGCTATCGCGTCACCGGTGAAAGCTACGAGCCGGTCGGTAATATCTACCCAGAAGGCAGTGAGCAGCAGGCCTCACTGGCGGGGCCGTTAAAAACATTTATCACTGCGGTGAATTTGTGTAATGACAGCCAGATTCAAAAAAATGACCAAGGCCACTGGACCATTGTCGGCGGGCCAACCGAAGGCGCATTAAAAGTATTGGCCGCCAAATCGGGGATCGAGCTGGGTCAAGTTGCGCAGCACGGTAAAATTCCTTTCGATTCGGCTTATAAATATATGGCCACCAGCCATCAGGTTGAATCTGAAAGCTACATCTTCCTGACCGGCGCGCCTGACGTGCTGTTCACTTTCTGCCAGCAAGAGCTGACGGACCAGGGTGTGGTGCCATTCCGCCGTGATTACTGGGATGCCCAGATGACGCGCTATACCCAGCAGGGTTTGCGTATGTTAGCTGCGGCCTACCGCCCAACAGAGCAGACAATCAGCGAATTAGGTCACAGCGACATCCAGCAAGGGATGGTATTTGTCGGTATTGCCGGCATGATGGACCCACCGCGCCCTGAAGCTATCGACGCCATTGCCACCTGCCAACAGGCCGGCATCCGCGTGAAAATGATCACTGGCGACCATCAGGAAACCGCCATGGCGATTGGTGCTATGCTGGGGATAGGTAATGGGAAAGACTCCATTACTGGCGGCCAGTTGGAGCATATGGACGATAAGACGCTGGCGGAAGCGGCCGTCCGCTATGATATCTTCGCCCGTACCAGCCCGGAACATAAGCTACGTCTGGTCAAGGCCTTGCAGGAGAAAGGCGAAATCGTCGGGATGACCGGCGACGGTGTTAACGATGCACCGGCGCTGAAACAGGCCGATGTGGGTATCGCCATGGGCATCAAGGGCACCGAAGTGACAAAAGAGGCCGCCGATATGGTGCTCTCTGATGACAACTTCGCCACCATTGCCCATGCGGTTGAAGAGGGCCGTCGTGTCTACGATAACCTGAAGAAAACCATTCTGTTTGTGTTGCCGACCAACCTGGCGCAAGGGCTGTTAATCATCTTTGCTATCCTGGTGGGGGCGGTTATCCCACTGACGCCACTGCAAATTCTCTGGATAAACATGGCGACCTCCACCACGCTCTCGTTCGGTTTGGCCTTTGAACCGGCAGAACGCGGCATTATGCGCCGTAACCCACGTGATCCATCAAAACATGTGTTAGACGGCCACGCTATCTGGCGCATCGCGTTTGTCGGTACGTTGATTGCTTGTAGTGCTTTTGCCCTGGAAGCCTATATGGAGCCGCGCGGCTACAGCACCGAGTTTATCCGCACCGTGCTGATGCAGACCTTGGTCACCGCACAGTGGATTTACATGTTTAACTGCCGCGTGATGGATCGCTTCCCACTGAACAAAGAACTCTTTGTCAACAAAGGGTTGTGGTTAGTCTCTGGCGTCCTGATCCTGTTGCAGTTAGCCATTATCTACCTGCCGTTTATGAATACCGCGTTCGGTACTGAGCCATTACCGGCTTACTATTGGGGCGTCACATTGCTGGTCTCTATCGCCATCTTTATCATCGTAGAGATCGAAAAATGGATCATCGGGCGCTTCAAAGGCGCTTCAAGCGCGCTCTGATTTTCAGCAACAATCATCAAGCCCGGCTAATCAGTCGGGCTTTTTTATAAATTCGAGATAATATTTAAGATAAATCTTATATTGCCGATACCACGACTATTATTGCATCAATTAACTCTTATAATGGTATAGCGGCTTACTATTCGCTGGCTGCCATTAACGTGTAAACCGTGTCGCCCTACAGGAAGCGCAAAAATGAATACCGTCACTTGCGCAATTAACGGCGTCAATAGTTATAAGCGCTATCTTCCGCTCAAAATGATTACGCCACCGCGTATCTGGCGGATCTGTGCCTCCGTTTTACTCCTTATTTCGCTCCTGTTCACCGCATTGCCCTTAAGGGCCGCGAATACTCTGAGCACTGAACTCCTGCATGAACGCAATGATGCCGCGGCCAAAATGGTGCTGGGCATTATCAGCTATGCGCGTTGGCCAACAACACCAGCGGTGATTCGCTTATGTGTCGTGGCTCAAACTGATTACGCTGAAGCGCTATTCAATCCAGCATTGATGCAAACTGCCCATCCGATCAAAACGGCGCGCTACCCACAACCCGACGCTTCGGTTGCCACCAACTGTGATGTGGTTTACCTCGGTCGTGTCACGGTACAAAAGCGGCAGGAACTGGCGGCACTCCTCTCTGGGCACTCGGTTCTTACCATCAGTGAAGATTATGACGAATGCACGCTGGGCAGTGCATTTTGTCTGCTATTGGCAGATAAGCAGGCCTCTTTCAAAGTCAATATGGATGCATTAGCACGCGGTGGGGTTCGAGTTCACCCCAGCGTGTTGCAACTTGCCCGTAAAAAGGCTGACGCATTATGAGTTCAATAAAAAATAAGTCTGCCAGTCAGACCCAACATCACCATGATGCAGCCAGGCTCCCGACGCTGGGCCGTGTGCTGGGGCGGATCCACTTAACGGTGGCACTGGTTTCCGTGGCCACGGCAGGCCTCTTCCTCACACTGGCGGCACTGTTCGCCCTGCGGGTTTATGCTGACCATAACCTGCATTTGATTGCCCGTTCGATAAGCTACACCACTGAAGCTGCGGTGGTATTTGGCGACAGTGTGGCCGCTAACGAATCCCTGTCGCTGATTGCCGCCAATGAAGAGGTGGCCGAAGCAAAAATTCTGGATGTGAATGGTCGTGAGGTGGCGAGCTGGACACTGCCTAATGATGGCCCCATGCATTATATGGAGCAGAGTGTTGCCCGCTGGGCGCTACCTCAACCGGTGGTGCTGCCGATGGTTCATTCCGGAAATGAGATTGGCACCATAGTGATTGTCGGCCATGGCGGCAGCTTGCTGCGTTTTCTGCTGCAAGGGTTAGCGGGATTATTGGCGTGTCTGCTGCTCAGTACCCTGGTCGCGTTAGTTCTGTCACGGCGTATGCTCTTTGGCATCATCGGTTCACTGAACCAAATTACCAAAGTGGCCCATAATGTCAGCCGCCACCGCAGCTTCGGTCAGCGAGTCCCGTCGGCCAAAATTGCCGAGCTGAATGAGTTAAGCAATGACTTCAATGGCTTGCTGGAAGAGCTGGAAGTTTGGCAAAAACATCTGACGCAAGAGAATGACTTCCTCGCCCATCGGGCGGCACACGATAGCCTGACCGGTCTGGCAAACCGTGCCTTTTTTGAAGGCCGCTTAAGCCGCACACTCAATGATTGCAAGTCAGACGAACACGCAGCCGTATTATTCCTGGATGGCGATCGTTTTAAAGAGATCAACGATAGCTATGGTCATGCGGCAGGTGATGTGGTGCTGACCACCATCGCTGACCGTATTCGTGCCCTGCTACGTGAAACCGATTTAGTCGCCCGCTTGGGTGGGGATGAGTTTGCCGTGTTACTGGCACCTATCCATAAAACAGATGATGTGCTGATTATTGCTAACAATATTATTGAAAGTATGAGTCAACCCATCATTTTGGCGGATGGGAGTGAGATTACGACCTCGCTGAGTATCGGTATTGCGATTTATCCTGATCATGCACAAACGCCCGAAGAGCTGTTACAGCGGGCAGATGAGGCGATGTATCACGCCAAGAAAAACTTCCAGTCCGGTGGCGGGAGAGCTATTGCTCAGCCATCGGGTATTACTCTCACAGAAAGCTTAGGGTAGGTGACATGCAGGGATTGAAAAATAGGGATCTAATCAGCCGTATCTGGTTTAGTTTTTTTGCTATCAGCTTATTGGTACTGGCGGGCTGTCAGACCAAACCAGCAGGGCTAAGTGCTGAGCAAATAGCCGCATTACAAGCGCAGGGGTTTAAGTTAACCGATAACGGCTGGGAGTTTGGTCTGGCCAATAAAGTGCTGTTTGACAGTGATGTCAGAAAGTTAAATCCGTCAGGTGTGCAAACAGTACAAAATATTGGTAAAGCATTAACTGCCGTTGGCATCACCCACTTGCGGGTTGATGGTCATACCGACGCTATTGGCGAAGATAGCTATAATCAGCAGCTCTCCTATCAGCGGGCGGCAGCGGTGGCGGATACCCTGACAACCATCGGTATTCCAAGGCGGAATATTGATGTTCGTGGTCGTGGCAAGCTAGAACCCGTCGCCGATAACCGCACCGCCAAAGGGCGGGCGGAAAACCGCCGTGTCGCGATGATAGTCACCGCGCCATAACCCTTTTTACTTTCCGGTTTACGTTGGTAAACCGGTTTCTGCATTTATCCCGCCGAAATCTGTCGACGCGGCTCGACTATCCACTTTGGATACTGGTTCGTAGGATCCAAACGGGCTACACTCCGCATCAGAGATCACTACTAATAGAGAGGCAGACGCAACGTGGCTCAATACGTCTATTCCATGCATCGTGTCGGCAAAGTCGTTCCGCCGAAACGGCATATTTTGAAAAACATCTCCCTGAGTTTCTTCCCTGGGGCCAAAATTGGTGTACTGGGCTTGAATGGCTCCGGTAAATCGACCCTATTGCGCATTATGGCTGGCATCGATACCGATATTGAAGGTGAAGCTCGCCCACAACCTGGCATCAAAATTGGTTACTTGCCGCAGGAGCCTAAGTTAAATCTTGAGCAAACGGTGCGTGAATCAGTTGAAGAAGCGGTTAGCGAAGTCAAACGCGCACTGACCCGTCTGGATGAAGTTTATGCGCTGTATGCCGAGCCTGATGCTGATTTCGATAAACTCGCCAAAGAGCAAGGTGAACTGGAAGCCATTATCCAAGCCCAAGACGGCCATAATCTGGATAATCAGTTAGAACGTGCTGCTGATGCACTGCGTCTGCCACCTTGGGATGCCAAGATTGCCAATCTGTCTGGTGGTGAACGCCGTCGTGTCGCCATCTGTCGCCTGTTGCTGGAAAAACCAGACATGCTGCTGCTGGACGAACCGACCAACCACTTGGATGCGGAGTCCGTGGCATGGCTTGAGCGCTTCCTGCACGATTATGAAGGCACCGTGGTCGCCATCACCCATGACCGTTACTTCCTCGATAATGTGGCCGGTTGGATTCTGGAGCTGGACCGTGGCGAAGGTATTCCATGGGAAGGCAACTACTCCTCATGGCTCGAGCAGAAAGATGCCCGCCTGGCGCTGGAAGCCTCTTCCGAAGCTGCACGTCGCAAATCCATTGAGAAAGAGCTGGAGTGGGTTCGTCAGAATCCAAAAGGCCGTCAGGCGAAAGGTAAAGCACGTCTGGCCCGCTTTGAAGAACTCAACAGCGTTGAGTATCAAAAACGTAACGAAACCAGCGAGTTATTCATTCCACCAGGCCCACGGTTAGGCGACAAAGTGCTGGAAGTTGAGCATTTGAGCAAATCTTACGGTGACCGCCTGTTAATTGACGATCTGACCTTTGCGCTGCCGAAAGGCGCGATAGTGGGGATAATCGGGCCGAACGGCGCAGGTAAATCAACACTGTTCCGCATGTTATCGGGTCAGGAACAGCCGGACTCCGGCACCATTTCACTGGGTGATACCGTGCAGTTGGCCTCTGTTGATCAGTTCCGCGACAACATGGACGACAGCAAAACCGTCTGGGAAGAGGTGTCTGGTGGTCAGGACATCATGAAGATCGGCAACTTTGAAATTCCAAGCCGTGCCTACGTCGGCCGCTTTAACTTTAAAGGGATTGATCAAGGTAAACGTGTCGGCGAGCTGTCCGGTGGTGAGCGTGGTCGTATTCATTTGGCTAAGCTGCTACAGGTTGGCGGCAACATGCTACTGCTTGATGAACCGACCAACGATCTGGATATCGAAACCCTGCGCGCACTAGAAAACGCCCTGCTGGAGTTCCCAGGCTGCGCGATGGTCATCTCTCATGACCGTTGGTTCCTTGACCGCATTGCCACTCACATCATCGATTATCAAGATGAAGGCAAAGTGCAATTCTTCGAAGGCAACTTTACTGAATACGAAGAGTGGAAAAAACGCACTTTGGGTGCCGAAGCACTGGAACCACACCGTATTAAGTATAAGAAAATGGTTAAGTAATCATTAACCTGATTTATTGAGACGAACGGCCTGCCATTGCAGGCCGTTTTATTCTGGAAACCTAACTCGGTAGCGGGTACTCCGCCCTTCCCCCGGCAGCTTTTCAATACATTCCCGTTCCAATAACTCTGCGAGATGGCGGGTTGCTGTCGCTTTACTGACCTTGGCGACTTTTTGATATTGAGACGCACTGATACCTAAAGCAAAACTGTTTTCACCGCCATCTAATAGGCGATTAAGCACTTTTATCTGCTCGCCCCTCAACCCGCAGTTATTGTGCTTTAACCAGAAGCGATTCTTGGCCAATGTAGAGCGAACTCCTTCAGATGCTTGATTCAAGCTCTGTTCCAGAGTGGCGATAAACCATAGTAACCAAGGTGTGATATCCAGACTTCCACGTTGGCATTGCTCCAAAATAGCGTAATACCCATCGCGGTTCTCAAGGATGGCGACTGACATGGTGTAAAGATGAATACTTTGGCTATCCGCTTGTGATAATGCCATGTCGGTCAGTGCTCTAGTAATACGACCATTACCATCCTCGAAGGGATGCAAGGTGACGAACCAGAAATGTGCTATTGCGGCTCGTAAAAGTGGATCAACCGCGTTATCAATGCGAGATACATTAAACCAATCGATAAACTGTTTTAGTTCCGCAGACAGAACATCGCGAGGTGGTGCTTCAAAATGAACCTTTTCCTTGCCCATTCGGCCTGAAACGACCTGCATCGGCTCCCCCCCTCGCAATTGACCGCTCTTAATAGGATTCAGCATCCATGAATTATGGGGAAACAGCCATTCGTGCCATTGATACAATCGTTCAAGCGTTAAATCCGCATTACATTCATGAATGGCGTCGAGCATGATGTCAGCCAAACCATCAGAACGATCAGACGTCGGGTCACTCTCTGTCAAAATCATCCCGAGCTTTTTTGCCAGCGATGAACGCACCGAGCGGACATTAAGTTGCTCATTTTCTATTTTTGATGACGCAACAATATTCGCCAAAAGCACATCTAAGGTTTTTAAGGCGCTTTCAGCCGAGGTATTTCCCCTATTTTCACCAAGGAGTTGGCCGAGCTTAAACCGGGTGTTGCGTAGCTGGGGCTGAATAAGCGCCTCATCCCAGTAAAAATGGGGCCACTTCTCATGCTGCCACACCCATAGGTTTTCGTGCATCGTTATCTCCAGAGTTGAGAGTGAGCCGATTAGTCGCCATGTTCGGCTCATTTTTTGAGCCGAATAAACAGTATATTCGGCTCATCAAGACATTGCCAGCCCTTGCATATAATCCTCAAATACCGGATGACCCATCACCACATCAATAAAGCAGCTCAGCGCGGGTGAGTTTAATTTGCGGCTTGGATAGACCAAATAGAGCTCATTGCCCTCGGCTTGCCATTGGGGCAACACTTCAATTAGCTGGCGGCTCGCCACCACGTCACGGCTTAAAAATGCGGGGAGTAGCGTGATCCCGCCACCTGCGAGGGCGCATTCGCGGGCATACAGCAGATTATCCGTGACATGCTGCACTGGTACTTGCCAGCGATAAAACTCACCTTCACGGCGCAGGATTAGCGCCTGCCAGGCGCGATGGGCAATACAGTGGTGCATCGCCAACTGGCTTGGGTGAGACAAAGGGGGATGCTGTGCCAAATAGTCTGGCGCAGCCAGCAGATAGCGTGGTGCATAGCCCAATCGGCGGCCAATCAGTGACGAGTCCTGCGGCTTCCCGGTGCGCAGCGCCACATCAAAGCCCTCCTCCACCAGATCCACCATGGTATCCGACACCAACACCTCCAGCAGCACATCCGGATATTGCCGCTGAAAATCGGTCGCCAGCCGCGCCAGCAAGGTGGCACCTAATCCTGCCGGCGTTGAAATACGCAAGCGCCCACTGGGGTTATCTTTCAGCCGTTGCAGTGCCAGATCTGCGCGCTCAGCCGCGTGTAACATCTCTTGGCAATGCACCAAATAGCGCTCACCGGCAAAGGTCAGATTCAACTGACGGGTAGTGCGGTTGATCAGCCGAATCCCCAGACCTTGCTCTAACTGACTGATGCGCTTACTGACACTCGACTTCGGTAAACCGGCCATTTCAGCCGCGCGGGTAAAGCTGCCACACTCTGCGACTCGCGCGAACAGCGCCATATCCTGCAGTTGCTTAAACATGATTGTTTACCTCAGACGAACACTGCGTTAGTGATTGTCCATCTTATCACTGCCAGCAGATAGGTCTAGACTCCATAAATACGCTAAACAGGAAGATAAAAATGACGATGAAAGCTATTGCCGTGAATCCACAACAACCCGCTGATTTTATTGAAATCACGTTAGATCTGCTTACCCCCGGCCCCTTTGATTTGCTGGTTGAAGTCAAAGCGGCATCCATCAATCCGGTTGATACCAAAGTGCATAGCAGCTTGAAGAAAAACGGCCTGCAACAGCCACGGGTCCTGGGCTGGGATGCAGCCGGTGTGGTGGTCAGTGTCGGCGAGAAGGTCAGCGGTTTTCGCGCTGGCGATGAAGTTTGGTATGCGGGTGATATCACCCGCCCCGGCAGCAATGCCAATCAGCAGTTGGTCGATGCCCGCATTGCGGCCCATAAACCCCGCACTCTCAACTGGGCGCAGGCCGCCGCGCTGCCATTGACCGCCATCACTGCGTGGGAAGCACTGTTCGAGCACCTGAACATCCAACATGCCAGTGCCGGGCAAAACTTGCTGATCATCGGTGGTGCCGGCGGTGTCGGCTCATTGGCTATTCCATTGGCAGCACTGCGCAGCCCGGTAAAAGTGATTGCGACCGCGTCACGACCGGAATCAGCCGCCTGGTGCCGTGAACGGGGGGCGGATTTGACGGTAGATTACCGCGACCTGAAAGCGCAGTTGGCGAAAGAAGGTATCGATAAAGTAGATTACATTCTCTGTTTGAATGACACCGATGGCCACTGGCCCGCCATCAGCGAACTCATCGCACCACTAGGGCAGATCTGCACCATTGTTGAGAATGAAAAACCCTTGGATCAGAATCAGTTAAAGCTGAAGAGTGCGGCCTTACATTGGGAATTTATGTTCACCCGTAGCATGTACTCTACGCCAGATATCGCCCAACAAGGGGAGATTTTACAGCAGGTGAGCCAGCTAGTGGATGAGGGCAAACTGCAAGGGACGCTGAGCGAAACACTGCACGGCCTGACGGTAGAAAACCTGCATACTGCCCATGCACAAGTGGCAAGCGGGCATATGCAGGGCAAGATAGTGATTGCTTACTAAGGTTACTCTTCCCGCGCTTCAGCCAATACTGAAGGGCGGGCAAGACGTTGCAGGTCGGCGGCCAGGAGCTGCTGAACCAACTCGACACAGCGCAGGAAGCGCGTGTCATAGTCGGCCGATTCAACATGCACATATTCAATATTATTACTGCGCAACATCTGCTCCAGTAAATGCTGAAAAGCTTTGCGGTCACGATCACTGCCAAGGCTACGCAGCCCATCGGCGACCCATGGCGTGTTGTTCTCCAGCAAGATAACCAGATCAAAGCGGTATTCATCAATCAGCGCCTGCACAAAGGGGTGTTCGCGCCCCTCATATTTTTTGCAGAATGCCTGGGTGGTGACAAAATCGGTGTCGATAAAGGCCACTTTATTAGCATATTTCACCGCAAAATCGACGTACTGCGCTTGCCCTAGTGCAATCTTGTCATAATCGGAATATTGCAGCGCCATCTCATCGCCGCCAAGGTGAGAGAAAACATAGTCGCGACCATACTCCCATGCACTGGTGGTATTAAAGATATTAGCTAACTTATTGACCAATGTAGATTTCCCGCTGGACTCCCCCCCCAATATCGCCACGGTACGGACAAAAAAGGGCTTCACTTCTGTCGGAATGTAATCCCAGTAGCGGAAAGGATCGCGGCGGATTTGGCGGCCACTGATGTTCATAAATGAGCGCTGTGGGTCAATCAGAATGGTTTCGATACCCAACTGCTCGCGGTAACGTGGTGCGTCCTGACTTTCGCTGGAGTAAATAAAACTGGGGACGATGCCCTTTTCAGCCATGAATTTTTTGACGCCACGGCTCCAGACATCCCAACCATGGGGATAAGGTTCAATCCCATGCTCGTCAAATGAGTGAATATGGATGTTTTTCTGATACTTAAAGGTTTGCAGCAACCAGCGCAGGCGGTCACTGACCGTGGGCTGTTGTGACATCGAACTGTTTTCGAACAGCTCGCGATCGCGGGGTTCATCATGACACAAAATGACATGCAACTCGTCGACCTGGCTACAGGCGCGCTGGATTAAAAAGATATGACCGGTATGGAGCGGGTAAAATTTACCAAACACCACCCCCACTTTTTTCTCGCGGCGTGGGAACTCCAGCTCAAGAAAACGGTGTAAGGCTTCCAGCTTTTGCGCACTGGGGCTTTTGATTTTGTCGTTGAGTAGCTGGCTTAAATACCCCTTCGTCATACCGCTGGCTTCAGCCACCTGCTGTAAGGTACAGCCCTTTTGCTTAATTGCTGTTTTGAGATAGTCGAACTGCAGCATACCGCCTCCTTGTTTAGTGCGCTAAACAAAAATAACACAGTATGCTGCGAGATCCGTACTACTAAATGCACGGTTACAAATCTTCTAAAACGGCCAAAGCATCAGCCAGTTTCTTCACGCCGAAAACCTGCATATTGGGCAGCGGTTTCTTCGGCATATTAGCGTAAGGCACGATAGCGCGTTTAAATCCGTGTTTAGCCGCTTCGGAAATACGCTCCTGACCACTGGGCACCGGCCTGATTTCACCCGCCAGCCCCACCTCACCGAACACCACCAGATCTTGTGGCAGCGGACGGTCGCGCAGGCTAGACACCAGCGACATCAGCAGCGCCAGATCGGCGCTGGTTTCCGTCACTTTCACGCCACCGACCACATTGACGAACACGTCCTGATCCGACATCTGCAAGCCGCCGTGGCGATGTAACACCGCCAGTAAGATAGCCAGCCGGTTTTGCTCCAGCCCGACCGCCACCCGGCGGGGGTTAGACATCATGGAGTGATCCACCAGCGCCTGGATCTCGACCAGCAGCGGGCGCGTCCCTTCCCACACCACCATCACTGAACTGCCCGCCGTCACTTCATCCCCTCGACTGAGGAAGATAGCCGATGGATTACTGACCTCCCGCAGACCTTGCTCGGTCATGGCGAATACGCCGAGTTCATTGACGGCACCAAAGCGGTTTTTGTGGCTGCGCAGTGTACGGAATCGGGAGTCACCGTCGCCATCGAGCATCACAGAACAGTCGATGCAGTGCTCCAGCACTTTTGGCCCCGCCAGCGAGCCATCTTTGGTGACATGGCCGACCATCACAATGGCGACGCCGCGCGTTTTAGCAAAACGCGTCAGATAGGCGGCGGTTTCGCGCACTTGCGCCACACTGCCCGGCGATGATTGGATATCCGCCATGTGCATCACCTGAATGGAGTCGATCACCATCAGTCGTGGCTGCTCTTGCTCGGCAATCAGGCAGATCTGCTCAATGCTGGTTTCTGATAGCATATTCAAGCCCGCAGTGGGCAAGCCCAAGCGATGCGCACGCATCGCAACCTGTTGCAGCGACTCTTCGCCGGTGACATACAGGGTTTTCATATTTTCAGATAATTTGCAGAGCGTTTGCAGCAACAGGGTACTTTTCCCCGCCCCCGGATTGCCGCCGATCAGAATGGCACTGCCCGGCACCACACCACCACCGAGCACCCGATCAAACTCAAGAAAGCCAGTTGAGAAGCGCGGCTGCTCATCCAGACTGATATCCGATAGTTTCTGTACTCGGCTAACACCTGTATCACCGGCATAGCCGCCAAAACGTTCAGTTCGTGACGAAGAGGAGGAGACCGCCGCCAACCGCACCTCAGTAATGGTATTCCAGGCATTACACGCGCTGCACTGCCCCTGCCAGCGCGGATAATCCGCCCCGCACTCATTACAGACAAATGCCCTTTTTGGCGCTTTAGCCACGATTCACCTCAATCTAATAATAAAACATCCCCAAAATCATTGGTGCTACAGCTAGGCCGCCAGTGAACTCATCCCGATCAACTTACTCTGGTCAGTGATTCGAGTAACGAGTGCCGCTAACAACACTGTAGTGACAAGGACGAAGGGGGTTAGCGTTCTTCGTGTTTTAGGCTACCGGTCAGGATACACAACACACTGATCAAATCACCGTGACGGATAGCCACTTTCGCCTTCGCATAAACCTTTGGTTTAGCATGGAAAGCCAGACCCAGACCGGCAGCTTGCATCATTTTCAGGTCGTTAGCACCGTCGCCTATCGCCACCGTTTGCGCTACCGGGATATTCAACTTTTCGGCCAGCTTGAGCAGGGTGTCGGCTTTATATTGCGCATCGACAATCGGCCCCAGAACTTTGCCCGTCAGCTTGCCATCTCTTATCTCAAGCTCGTTGGCGGCAACATGCACCAGCCGCAATTTGTCGCGCAGATACTCGGCATAATAGGTAAAACCGCCGGAAGCAATCGCCACATGCCAATCCAGCGCCTGAAGCTTGCGCACCAGACTAGTCAGCCCCGGCATGAGTGGCAGCTCGTCGCGTACCTGTTTTAGGATATTGGCATCGGCCCCTTTCAGGGTGGCCACGCGTTGACGTAGGCTGGCGGAGAAATCCAGCTCACCTTGCATGGCGCGCTCAGTGACGGCTGCCACCTCTTCACCCACACCGGCCAGCTTGGCAATTTCATCGATACATTCAATTTGGATGGCAGTGGAGTCCATATCCATCACCAACAGGCCTGGGGTGCGTAAATGCGGAATGGCCCCCAATGGCGCAACATCAAGGCCACTCTCATCGGCCAGCGTTTTAATCCGGGGCGTCAAGCTGCCCGCCAGACGGATAACCTGATAATCCTCCACGCACCAGGCAGAAACAATCACCATTGCCGCGCCCAGTTGGCGTTGAAAATCGGTAATGCGCTTTTTATCCAGTTTCCTGCCGTACAACAGCCAACCCGTGTGACCAGCACGATAATCCAGCGGCATAACTTCATCGCCACTGAGTGAAAGTGGCAAACCCGGCCATTGGTAGATCTCCGCGGGAAGATCACAATAGGTCAGACTATTAGACATGAATAACTCCTGTAGAGAACTGGGCAAAGGCAAGACAAAACAACGCATCAAGCTATCCTATCGCCCTTGCTTCTGGCAACATATACCCTAAATAATTCGAGTTGCAGGAAGGCGGCAACTGAGCGAGTCCCCAAGAGCTTACATCAGTAAGTGACTGGGGTGAACGAGGGCCGTCAACACACCTGCAACTTGAAGGATGACGGGTATAAAGTCACCGAATTCGGCAAGGAACCTGCATGGCCAAGGCTAAATTAAAATTTCGACTGCACCGGACCACCATTGTACTGATTTGTCTGGCATTGTTAGTCTTGCTAATGCAAGGTGCATCCTATTTCAGCCTCAGTCATCAACTGGCACGTTCGGAACAAGTTGAAGAGCTGGCGAAAACATTGGCGAAACAAGTCACTTTCAGCCTGTCACCTATCATGGACAGCGGTGATGACGATATCGACAGCCAGAAAGTCGATGCCATCCTCCAGCAACTGACGCAATCAAGCCGCATCCTGGATGCCAGTGTCTATCAGATTGACGGTACACTCGTGGCCGCCGCCGGTGAGAACGTAAAAGTTCGTGATCGGCTAGCTTTAGATGGTAAACGCCCCGGTAGCTATTTTAACCACCAGATTGTTGAGCTTATCCCCGGCAAAAGCGGGCCAAGTGGATTTCTGCGTATGACGCTGGACACCCATGTGCTGGCGACCGAATCCAAGCAGGTGGATAATACCACCAATTTACTGCGCCTGATGATATTGGTCGCGCTGGCAGTGGGCATTATTCTGGCACGCACCCTGTTGCAAGGCCGCCGCAGCCGCTGGCAGCAATCGCCCTATCTGCTAACCGCCAATACGCCGGTGAAAGAGGATGAAAGTGAAGATGAGGTGCCGGAGTCAGACAAAAAACCTGGCGAGAAGTAGTGCCGCAAACAAAGCGGCGACAACAAGAGCGAGCAGATTATGCCATGCGCTCAATGACAGGGGTCAGTGAAGCTATCTTTTCCTGCATCTGACTGGCTATCACTTTAAAGCCGCTACTGATAGCTGAGTGTGCCCCCACTTTTTGCCAGAATTGCAGTGCTAACTCTTGCGCCAGCAACCAATGCTCCCGGCTTATATCAATAGATAACGTTATATCGGGTGCTGTATGTCGCATATTCCCCGTATTTGACGGAGCAAAAGCCATTGGCAGCATGTCGTAAATGGGGGCAAGAGATAAAGGCCTATTTTCGGGATACAAGAATGATAAATTTCCATGATGCATGTCTGTATTCGCAATCAATATCCCGAAAGCCCAGATTAAGTGCACTTGCTCAAGTTGGGCGGAACTCAGTAAGCCTTTTGCCGCCAGTTCGCGGCAAACTTTTGGCCAACTGGCCACTGGCATACCGACAAATTCAGCATTCACGGCTTCCAAAGACACCATACCAACGCGGCCACGCGGCCCATATCGGTCAAAACGTTCAACCTCAAGGAAGATTTGCCGATCCTGATTTTGCAAGATATGGGTGGCGGATGCCGGGTAGTCGGCACCCTTTAATATATTCAGCACCAGAGACTCGGCAATGAGCAGGTCCGCCCAGCGTTGTGAGTTAGGGTTATCCTGTGTGGCGGTAAATTTAACAATAACATACGCCGGTGGTTGTTCTGTGTATCCGGCATAACAGGTAAATTTGGGTTGTTTCCCCCCCGCAGAAGACCCCACCATTTCACCGGCGAGTGCCATTTGGGACAATTCGGTGTAACGAGCTAACTTATTCGCTGGCTCAATCGGTATTGCATCAGGGGCCGCTAGCCAATTTTGATAGCTTTGCTCTCCAATCAATAGATTGCCATTCATATCATCCGCCTGACGGGACAGTGCAAGTAAAATATGATCTTCACTCCACAAGCGGATATCATCCGTGAGCTGCAATTTAGTTGCGACTGACTTTCCCCAAATTCGCCCGAGAAATCCCTGAGGGCGCATATCGGTCAAATACCAAGGCAAGCTATCAAATTGCTGCCAAGTATCAAATTCCAATTGATGCACACAGCACATCTCGGCTGGATGGGTAAGATATAGTGTTGCGAAATGAGCAGCATGGCCTCGCTCGTCAACACGATACAGGGGAAATCGCCCCTCTTCTGTGCAATCTCCGGCAATAGGACGCCGTTGCTGGCCCTTGACGTAATAGCGCTTCCAGAGAGAGCATATGAATAGATTATTGAATAGAAAGATGAATAGAAGATTGAATGAATTTATAGCGCTAATTAACTGATGTATAAATAATTTTATTTTTAACAATAGTTTTTATGAATAGATTCAGCAGCAGAAAAGCCTACTGCTGAATAGAAAACGCAGTACGAGTGTTAAGCTTTGTCGCCCAACAACACGGATTCCAATGCAATCTCAATCATGTCATTGAACGTGGTCTGGCGTTCGGCGGCGGTGGTTTGCTCTCCGGTACGGATATGGTCAGACACGGTACAGATAGTCAGGGCTTTCGCGCCGAATTCAGCAGCCACACCATAGATACCTGCGGCTTCCATCTCCACGCCCAGAATGCCGTATTTCTCCATAACATCAAACATTTGCGGATCTGGCGTGTAGAACAGATCAGCAGAGAAGATGTTACCCACACGCACATCAATGCCTTTTGCTTTGGCAGCATCAACGGCATTGCGGGTCATTTCGAAATCAGCAATCGCTGCGTAGTCGTGATCTTTAAAGCGCAGACGGTTTACTTTGGAGTCGGTGCAAGCCCCCATACCAATAACCACATCGCGCAACTTAACGTCAGCACGTACCGCGCCGCATGAACCCACACGGATAATTTTCTTTACGCCAAAATCGGTGATCAACTCTTTTGCATAAATGGAGCAGGATGGGATGCCCATCCCGTGGCCCATCACCGAGATTTTACGGCCTTTATAAGTGCCAGTGAAGCCCAACATGCCACGCACGTCATTCACTTGCTTCACATCTTGCAGGAAGGTTTCTGCGATAAACTTCGCACGCAGCGGATCCCCTGGCATCAGTACAACGTCAGCGAAATCACCCATTTCAGCATTAATATGTGGCGTTGCCATAATCACTTTCCTTAAAAATCAGATAATTAAATTTTGTATTACCAAACCGTTTTCAAATTTTAACTACTTTGTGCAGTTCGGAAAAACTTTGGTATCACGAGCGTAGATGAGCACAGGCAGTTTGGGTGCGGCCAGCGCGCAAAAACCGGAGCGTACACGAAGTACGTGAGGATTTTTAGCACTGCCCAATCCCAAAATGACACGCTCAGCTTAGCTTCATGCCCTAAAGCATACTCTTACCGTAATCCATTGGGGATAGGTTGAAATACTTCGCCACCGTCTGCCCAATATCAGCAAAGGTTTCACGGTGCCCCAGTGACCCCGGCTTCACTTTTGGGCCATAAACCAACACCGGAATATGCTCACGGGTATGGTCGGTGCCTGGCCAGGTTGGGTCACAGCCGTGGTCAGCGGTCAGGATCATAATGTCATCGTCTTTCACCAGCGCCAGCAATTCTGGCAGGCGGCGGTCAAACAGTTCCAGTGCAGCGGCATAGCCAGCAACATCACGGCGATGGCCGTATGAAGAGTCAAAATCAACAAAGTTGGTGAACACGATGGTGTTATCACCCGCTTTTTTCATCTCTTCAATGGTGGCATCAAACAGCGCATCCAGACCCGTGGCTTTCACTTTTTGCGTGATGCCCACATGGGCGTAGATATCGGCGATTTTACCAATAGAAACCACTTCACCGCCCTTCTCATCCACCAGTTTTTTTAGCATGGTTGGTGCTGGCGGTTCAACGGCCAAATCATGGCGGTTGCCGGTGCGCTGGAAGTTACCCGGCTTATCGCCGATGAATGGACGTGCAATCACACGGCCAATATTGTAGCCGCCTTCGGTCAGCTCTTCGCGGGCAATTTCGCACAGCTCATACAGGCGATCCAGACCAAATGTCTCTTCATGGCAGGCAATCTGGAACACCGAGTCAGCTGAGGTGTAGAAAATCGGCTTGCCGGTTTTCATATGCTCTTCGCCCAGTTGGTCGAGGATAACCGTGCCGCTTGAGTGGCAGTTACCCAGATAGCCCGGCAAGTTGGCGCGTTTGACTAGCTTATCCAGTAACTCCTGCGGGAAGCTGTTTTCGACATCACTGAAGTAGCCCCAGTCGAACAAGACCGGCACACCGGCAATTTCCCAGTGGCCTGATGGCGTGTCTTTACCGGAGGATAATTCGCTGGCATAACCATAAGCGCCAATGATATCTGCATCTTTATCCAGCCCTATCGGGAATTTACCGGTCGACTCTTCAGCCGCTTTACACAGCCCTAAACGGCTCAGGTTCGGCAGCGTCAATGGGCCGCTACGACCCACGTTAGCTTCACCACGGGCACAGGCTTCAGCGATGTGGCCCAGTGTATCCGCCCCTTCGTCACCAAATTTTTTAGCATCTGCGCTCGCGCCAATACCAAACGAGTCTAAAACCATAATAAATGTACGTTTCATTATTCTCTCCTGCAAAGATCCACCCGCCTGGCGGGGATCATCAAAATGGGGCGATTATTCCGTGATACGGCGATAGATAACGGGCGTCTCTTCCGCTGCTTTGTCACCCAGTGTAATTGCCGTGCGCACGGCATCTGCCGCCTGCTGCCAATCATCTTCGTTATTGGCATGAATCACGGCTAATGGCTGCTGGCTATCAACATGAGTACCCAAACGGGCCATATCGGTTAAACCAACACTGTAATCAATAGAATCTGTGGCGCGACGGCGACCACCACCGAGGGCTACCACGGCCATACCTAATGCACGTGTATCCATGGCAGTGATAATACCCGGCCGCTCAGCAAAGACCGGCTTACTCAACATGGCAACCGGCAAATAACTGTCATAGCGCTCAACGAAATCACTGGGGCCTTTTTGCGCCGCCACCATACGACCAAAGAGTTCCGCCGCTTTGCCGTTATCCAGCACCGCTTGCAGCCTGGCTCTGGCATCGGCATCATCTTGCGCCAGGCCACCGGACAACAGCATTTCCACACACAGCGCCATGGTCACTTCCAGCAGGCGCGGGTTGCGATACTCGCCGGTCAGGAAACGCACGGCTTCGCGCACTTCAACGCCATTACCCGCGCTGGAGGCCAAGACCTGATTCATGTCAGTCAGTAGCGCCGTGGTTTTGCAACCTGCACCATTCGCGACGCCGACAATCGCCTGTGCCAAATCAGAGGATAGCTGATACGTTGGCATAAATGCGCCGGAGCCGACTTTAACGTCCATCACTAACGCATCCAACCCTTCCGCCAGTTTCTTGGCTAGAATAGAGGCGGTAATCAGCGGAATAGAGTCCACTGTCGCGGTGATATCACGGGTGGCATAAAAGCGCTTATCCGCCGGTGCCAGCGAGCTGGTTTGGCCGATAATTGCCACGCCGACATCCTGAATGATTTTGCGAAACGCACTATCATCGGGGAAAATATCAAAACCGGGAATGGCTTCCAGTTTATCCAGTGTGCCACCGGTATGCCCCAAACCACGGCCTGAAATCATCGGCACATAACCACCACAGGCGGCGACCATTGGGCCAAGCATCAGTGATGTCACATCACCTACACCGCCCGTGGAGTGTTTATCCACAATTGGGCCATTGAGATTCAGGCTCTTCCAGTTGAGTACCGTGCCTGAATCACGCATCGCCATGGTGAGCGCCACACGTTCAGGCATACTCATATCATGAAAGTAAATGGTCATCGCCAAAGCAGCAATCTGCCCTTCGGAAACCACATTATCGCGAATACCATTGATAAAGAAGCGAATTTCTTCTTCGCTTAGTGGCTGACCGTCGCGTTTTTTACGAATAATTTCTTGTGCGAGAAACAAGGCATCCCCCTGTTTATGGAATGAAAGCCGCACTGCGAGCAAATTGGCCCGCAGTGCATCTGCTAAATTCAGTTATTGGCTAAATTCAAATCAGCGCAGACGGTTAATAGCCGCTGCTTTTGCTATCGCTCTGATGACCCAGAGTTGTTAATAAGCTGGCTAACAGACTGGACGCCCCAAAGCGGAAGTGGCGAGGATCTGCCCAGCCTTCACCCATCAATTGATCGGCCAGTTGTAGGAACTGCGCGGCATCTTCAGCGGTGCGGACACCGCCCGCTGGCTTGAAGCCCACGGTTTTACCCACCCCAAAATCGCGAATGGTGCGCATCATAATGCCCGCACTCTCCAATGTGGCATTCACCGGCACTTTACCGGTGGAGGTTTTGATAAAGTCAGCGCCTGCTTTGATGGCAATTTCAGAGGCCTGGCGAATCAAATGCTCTTGCTTTAACTCCCCTGTTTCGATAATGACTTTCAGCAATACATTTGCGGCAGCGCAAGCTTCTTTGCACTGTTTCACTAATTCGAAACCGACCTTATCATTACCCGCCATTAAGGCGCGGTAAGGGAACACCACATCAACTTCATCAGCACCGTAAGCAATGGCAGCACGGGTTTCGGCCAGAGCAATGGCAATATCGTCATTGCCATGTGGGAAGTTAGTCACAGTCGCAATGCGAATTTCAGGTGTACCTTGCTCGCGCAATGTTTTACGCGCAATAGGAATAAAGCGAGGATAAATACAAATTGCCGCCGTATTACCGGCAGGGCTTTTTGCCTGATGACACAACGCGATAACTTTATCATCGGTGTCGTCGTCATTCAGGGTGGTTAAATCCATCAAACTCAGCGCGCGTTTGGCATAATCGTGCAGATTCGCGCAGGCGGTTAATTCGGTCATAATACTCTCCAACACTATTTCAGCCCCGGCATCTTGCCAGAACTGAGCATTTATTTATGAGTGAACCAGAGAGTGTATTGATATCTCTGGCTTTGAACTCAAGACGTTGGCGAGCGGACTTGGTTCCTTGAAGAAAGCCCCATGGGTAATCCCCTAGGTTGCAATTGAGATCCTTCTCACCGCAATACTCTTCTTACTGGAAGTTGCCGCAATATTTGCAGCTCTCACTCAGAAAAGTTAATCATGCTATTTGAACACGTTATCAACACCTGAGATGTGTTCAATTTCACACTAATCAATAGTAATTTGTAACGCGCCAGTATTATATGTGATTAACATCACAAAATAACCTGATTTATGGCTTACCAACACTATTATGCCCACTCGCATCAAGAATAGCTTATGGGCAGAAATAGGGTTAGCTAACCTAATTACAGGGCTAAGAAGAAGCCGGCGATGGTAGCACTCATCAAGTTCGACAGCGTCCCAGCTGCAACCGCTTTCAGACCAAATCGCGCGATATCATGGCGGCGATTCGGTGCCATGCTGCCCAGCCCACCCAGTAAGATGGCGACCGATGACAAGTTGGCAAAACCACAGAGCGCGAAGGAGATAATCGCTTTCGTGTGATCAGAAAGTACCTGCAAACCAGCGGCTTTAACTAACTCTTCTGCCTGTAGATATTGGCCGAAATTCATAAACGCCACGAATTCGTTGACGATGATTTTCTGGCCGATAAAGGAGCCAGCGACCATCGCTTCACTCCACGGCACACCAATCAGGTAAGCGATTGGGGAGAACACCCAGCCCAGAATCAGCTCTAGCGAGAGTTGTGGGTAGTCGAACCAGCCGCCAATTCCGCCCAAAATACCATTCAGCAATGCAATCAATGCGATGAAAGCCAGCAACATTGCACCGACATTCAGCGCCAATTGTAGGCCAGAGGCAGCACCGGAAGCCGCAGCATCAATCACGTTAGCTGGTCGGTCATCTTCAGCAATCAGGGTGGCGGCATCGACGGTATCGTGGGTTTTTTCCGTTTCTGGCACCATCAATTTAGCAAAGAGCAGCCCACCCGGAGCCGCCATAAAGGAGGCGGCGATCAGATATTCCAACGGCACCCCCATCTGCGCGTAACCGGCCAAAACTGAACCGGCGACCGAAGCTAAACCACCACACATCACAGCAAACAGTTCTGATTGAGTCATGGTGGCAATATAAGGGCGTACGACTAGTGGGGCTTCCGTTTGCCCGACAAAAATGTTGGCGGTCGCGGAGAGGGATTCGGTACGCGAGGTGCCGAGCAGTTTTTGTAAACCGCCGCCTAATACCTTAATCACGATTTGCATAATGCCGAGATAATACAAAACCGCGATTAATGAGGAGAAGAAGACAATAACCGGCAATACTCGCAGGGCGAAGACAAAACCACCACCGCCAAAGACTTCAAACATTTTGTCGGAAACCAAACCGCCAAACATAAATGAAATACCGCTATTACCGTAAGCGATAACGTTCGCCACACCTTCAGACATCCCGCCCAGGATACGACGCCCAATCGGCACATATAATACCAGTGCCCCGACGCCCACTTGGAGAATAAAGGCCCCCACTACAGTACGGATATTAATCGCCCTAAAATTACTGGAGAGAAGTACGGCTATTAATATCAGTACTGCCATCCCGACCAAGCTCATAAGCATGAATATAATCCTGTTAATGATTTGTATGAAAATAATATGGGCAGGATTATACCGACAAGCGCGAGCTATCAAACAATCTCTGTCACAAATAAACACAACTCAGAGCAACTGTTAGATATTTATTGTGATAGCAGTCACAGAAAAATCATAACAAAAGAAATAGCACGCTAACTATTAGTTAGATTTTCATGTGCAATCGAGGGGGATGGGGTTATCGCGGAAGTTTATCCGCAGGGGGTAAGCGGAATAAGCGCTGACTATTCGCCAGCAGATGGGCGGCTATCTCTTGCGGCGCTTCTGAGCGCAATTCACACAAAGCCGCGAACACATGCGCAGCACGTTCGGGCCGATTGGGTTGGCCTTGAAAACCAGCCAATGGCATGTCCGGCGCGTCAGTTTCCAGTAACAGAGCAGAGAGCGGTAGTGCCGCCATCACCTTGCGGGTTTTCTGCGCCCGCTCATAGGTGATGGTTCCACCAACGCCAATATAATAACCTAAACGAATGAATGCCTGCGCCTGCGCTAAGCTGCCAGCAAAGCCATGCACCACACCGGTGCGCGGCAATGCAGCTTTGCGCAGTGCAGCAGCCAGCTGATCATGAGAGCGGCGGGAGTGCAAAATAACCGGGAGATCATGCTGTTTAGCCAGCTTAAGCTGAGCCTGTAATAGCGCCAATTGCCGTGGCAACTGTGGCTCATCCATATAGAGATCCAGACCAATCTCCCCCACCGCCACCAATTTTTCAGATCTATTCGCCAAATAAGAGGCCAGCGTCGCTAAATCTGCCTCTTGGTGCTCAGCAATATAGAGCGGGTGCATACCCAGCGCGGCAAACAGCGGCGGATAGCGCTCAGCCAAAGCTAAAATACGGGGGAAGTAAGCCGCACTGACGGCAGGGACAACCAGTTGTCTGACATTCGCCTGCGCAGCGCTCGCTAAACTGGCGACCTCCTCACCACTAAACGGTGGAAAGTCAAAGTGACAGTGGGTGTCAACAAAATAGGGGGGATCAATAAATGAGGGCGTCAGCCCCGCTATCAGTGCCATTAGGCCGTATCACCTTTGTTTTTTGCCGCGCTCGCAGGCGAAATAATCTCACCCGCCAAGGGCTTATTTTTGCTTTTACTGCGCGCCGTGGTTGGCACAATCAGCCCACTGTCTGCCACTATCATCTGAGCCGGAAGATGTTGATTTGCCACGGCAACTGAGTCGACTGGCGTGATGATATCCGGCGTTTGAATAACATCAAATGAAAAATCATCGTCATCAATTAACTCAGCCATATCATCTAGCTGGTTAATATTTTGTGGCTGGATCATACGGCGGGAGAGAGGGAGCGCGGTTTTCTCGCCACTCATTTCGCCTTGATACTGCTCGTCACGGGGCAAGAGCCAATGCCCGACGGTAGCCAGGAAATAGCGGCCACAGCGGCGGCCCAAATGGTAATCTTGATTCAGTGCTGCCACACGACTCCCCAGCGCATTACTGGCAAGGGGTTTGGGCGGGAAAATCTCGAAAATCCGCAGGTCACCCGGCGGTTTTTCAATGAATTGCTGAATACGATGATAACTCTGTTCATGCTGCTGCATGATCCGCACCAATTGCTGCAAGCTGCTCTCACTCAGCAGGTGCTCCATTCGCTTCATCCATTGCGGCGTACAGTAAGCCTGCGAAGGGACGGTTCGGATAACCACGATAGTATCCGCGCCACGGCGGTAAGCTTCTTCAACCGGAATTGCATCGCTGATGCCACCATCCTGATAACTTATGCCATCCAACTCAACGCCCTGACGATAAAAACCGGGAATAGCACTGGAGGCTTTAAGCGCTGGCAGCCAGCTTTCACGGTTTGGGGCGATATAGGTTGGCTCGAAATCATCACTACGGCAGGCACACATTAAGAATTCGCGACCATTAATCAGGTGCTGTTCGGCGTGATCGAGTGCCAGCGGCAGTTGCTGTGAAGTGATATCCACCAGCCAGTCGAGATCAATTAAGTGCCCACCACGGACAAAACGTAATGGATTGAAGAAGTTAGCGGTTGTGGTATAACGGGTAATGACGCGACGAGCATAGCCGGGTTGACCGCAGATAAAAGCAGAGAGATTTTGTGCGCCAGCGGATGTGCCAATCATCAGATCAAAAGGGTTAAAGCGGGCGCGCTGGAACTCATCCAGCACACCGGCTGTAAAAATTCCCCGCTGCCCGCCCCCCTCGCACACCAACGCCATTTTACCGGGTTGATATGGTTTATAGGCGAGTGGCTCAATATTACCGAGCGTGATAGGTATTCTGTATCCCACCATCCATCCTTAATTCCGCTACAACAGGTGTCGAGGATACCCCTTCTTCACCTTTGCTGTAACCCTCTCGCCATACTAAAGGCGCTTACGTCCTGTAAACAAACTGATGAGAAATAGCACAATACCGACGACGAAGACGACTTTCGCCGCCCAGGCTGCCGTACCGGCCAGCCCGCCAAAACCTAATGCCGCAGCGATTAATGCAATAATCAGAAATATGATGCCCCAGCGAAACATAAGCTTCTCCTTACCGTTTTAATAAATATTCCGTGGGCTTATCAATAACCCACGAAACACCCGTCAGTCGGATAACAATTAAGGCTTGATGCTCAGATCATTTTTAACACTTTTCACACCATCTACCGCTTTAGCGATACTTTCAGCACGTTCGGACTGGGCTTTATTCTCAACAGTACCGGACAACTGCACCACACCCTCGGTGGTTTCAACTTTTATTTTACGTGACGGGACAATATCATCAGCCAGTAATTTGGCCTTGATGGAGCTGGTTGTTGCAGCATCACCAGCATATTCGCTGACCGATTGTGTTTTTTGATCTTTTACATGCAGCTTATCGCTAACGGATTTAACACCTTCAACGTTTGCGGCAATCTCAACGGCAGTTTCAGCTTCTGCCTGAGAAGTGACGAAGCCACTCAGCGTCACGACGCCATGGTTGGTTTCGACTGAAATATCAGTACTTTTGAGGGATTTCTCCTCCAGCAACGCGCTTTTCACTTTTGCCGTTGCTGCGCTATCCCCCATGTAGTTATCCACTTTCTTCATGGAGCTATCGATTTTGGCACCGGTACTGTCCACAGCGTTGGAGGCTTTATTGAGCATAGTGTCTTCGGCCAGCACACTGCCGCTGATAAGCGCAGTACCTAAAACAACAGCCATCACTGAACGGGCAAATTTTGTGTTTTTCATCGATTTCTTCCTTTATTTATTGTTTTGAACCCCAAACTGGCTATAACGCCCCCAATTTGCGGATTCTTATGCCACCGCAGAGGGGTAGCCATTTGATGAATACTTTACGATTACTACAGATTGGTCGCCCCAAAGTGAATGCGACTCAGTCTGCGCGTAGTTATAAAGATAGAGCATTTGGGGAGAAATACAGTCGGAATCGGCTTAAAGGCAGATTTTTATGACTAAGTCAGAGTTATCTTAAAGAGATAATTATGAGGTAAATTAATGAATCGGGGTAGGTTGTACCCCGATAGAGTGCGGCTTGTGGCGGGATTAATGCTCGCGAGTTTTACGGAAACGGACTTCTGGGTAACGCTCTTGCGTAATATTGAGATTGACCATGGTTGGGGCGATATAGCTCAAATTATCACCGCCATCTAATGCCAGGTTAACTTCATTTTTACGTTTAAACTCTTCGAATTTCTTCACGTCATCACATTCAACCCAGCGGGCAGTTGAGACGTTAACGGATTCATATACCGCTTCCACGTTGTATTCGCTTTTCAGCCGTGAAGAGACCACTTCAAATTGCAGAATACCGACCGCGCCGACAATCAAGTCGTTGTTAGTCAATGGGCGGAACACCTGCACCGCGCCCTCTTCTGACAGCTGAACCAAACCTTTCAGCAGCTGTTTTTGCTTCAATGGGTCGCGCAGACGAATGCGGCGGAACAGTTCAGGGGCGAAGTTAGGAATACCGGTGAACTTCATATCTTCACCTTGGGTGAAGGTATCGCCGATTTGGATCGTGCCATGGTTATGCAGGCCGATAATGTCGCCGGCATAGGCTTCTTCAATGTGCGAGCGGTCACCGGCCATAAAGGTCAGCGCATCGGAGATCACCACATCTTTCTTGGTGCGCACCTGGCGCAGCTTCATGCCTTTCTCGTAACGACCTGAAACTACACGCATAAAAGCAACGCGGTCACGGTGTTTCGGATCCATATTGGCCTGGATCTTGAATACAAAACCGGTGAATTTCTCTTCAGCTGCGACCACGACCCGCGTGTCGGTTTTACGTGGCATCGGGGCTGGTGCCCATTTGACCAAACCATCCAGCATGTGGTCGACACCAAAGTTACCCAGCGCAGTACCAAAGAAGACCGGCGTTAAGTCACCCGACAGGAAAGCTTCATGATCAAACTCATGGGAAGCGCCTTGAACCAGCTCCAGCTCCAGACGGAACTGCCTGGCGATATCTTCGCCCACCGCAACATCCAGATCCGGGTTATTTAGCCCTTTAATCATGCGCACTTCCTGAATGGTGTGGCCTTTGCCGGTCTGATACAGGTAAGTTTCATCTTTATAAAGGTGGTAAACCCCTTTAAACGACTTACCACAGCTAATTGGCCAGGTGATTGGCGAGCAAGCAATTTTCAGCTCACGCTCCACTTCATCCAGCACTTCCATCGGATCACGGATCTCGCGGTCCAACTTGTTCATAAAGGTCAGGATCGGCGTATCACGCAGACGAGTAACTTCCATCAGTTTGCGCGTCCGGTCTTCAACCCCTTTAGCCGCATCAATCACCATCAAGCAGCAGTCGACCGCGGTCAGAGTACGATAAGTATCTTCGGAGAAGTCTTCATGCCCTGGGGTGTCGAGCAAGTTAACCAGGCAACCGCCGTACGGGAACTGCATCACAGAAGTGGTGATGGAGATACCGCGCTGCTTTTCCATCTCCATCCAGTCAGATTTGGCATGATGGCTTGAGCCACGGCCTTTTACCGTACCGGCGGTCTGGATTGCGTGTCCAAACAGCAACACTTTTTCGGTAATGGTGGTTTTACCGGCATCGGGGTGGGAAATAATGGCGAAAGTACGTCGTTTCGCCACTTCCAGTGCATATTCACTTGGAGACATAGTTTGAAATTTCTACTTTTAGGCCGCCCTGCTCTGGGCCGCACATCCTATTGATGTGCCAGTCAGGCAAAGCAAGGCATTGAATTATGGCGCTATACCCCGCTTATTTGACGTTGCTGCCTACTTAGCGGCAACACCCATCACTTGGGGTATAAGTGGTTATAGCGCGGTATTTTCCCTGATTTATGCGAGATAGACAATTTATTCAAGACAAACCAGCGGTTATTCAAGACAAACCATCAGTTATTCAAGACAAACCATCGGCAAAACAGTGCTATCCCATGGGTAACGCCATCATAATGGCATCTTCACGCCCATCAGCACTCGGGTAGTAGTTGCGGCGCACCGAGACCTCGTTAAAACCCAGACTCTCATACAGGGCAATAGCGCCGGCGTTTGAGGCCCGAACTTCAAGCCAGAGTGTGACGATATCGCGCGTTTCCAACTGGGTAATCAGATGTTCAAGCAGTAGGCGTCCATAGCCCTGACGCTGATACTGTGGATCAATGGCGATATTAAACAGCGTTGCTTCATCCAATACGATTTGGGTAATGGCGAAACCAACCATTCTCTGGTCGACGCTCAATTTAAAATTGAGGTAGCGCTCACCCTGATTGCTGGCTAAGGTTTTTTCCGTCCACGGGAAAGCGTGGCTGGCTTGCTCAATTTGGTACGCTGTGGCCAGATCGGCTGGCGTCAGGATAGAAATCTGCTTCATGGTGACAAATCTGCTGCCAAAGTGCGCGCTTCGCGCTCGCGTCTTGATAAAGGCCGGCCAATGCCGGGCTGTGTAATTGTATACCCGCGACCACGAGTGGTTCACTGATGCCCAGCCGCCAACTGTTGCACTGCGTATCCGCTGGTAACATGGCTACCTGATCCGGTGTCAGCCCATAGGCCTGACGAGGAGTAAGCCCTAAGCTGCGCAATACATCGCACAACAGCGGATCATCATCTTCAGGGAGCGTATCTGCCACGATCAGCAGGCGGGTATCTTCGGGTAAGCGCACTGCAATTTCACCCTGCAAGACCGCTGGGCGGCGCAATGTCCACTGCGTAATGCCAAGCTGTTGTAACAGCAAGTCTCGTCTCGATGCCATGCCATTTCCTGTCAGAGCGACCCGTATTTCGACGCTATGCTAGCAAACCCATCGAACATGCGCCAACAAACCTCTACTTATCAGGCTCACCTTCGGCATATTGGTGATAAATATAGTTAGCTAATCAGTTTCAGATCCGCTTTACGTAGGCGCTTTTGCTCCTGATAGAAATTTTCATGGGAACTGAGACTCAAAAGATACAATTCAATTTTCTGCTCGACCCAACTGTAGCCCAACAGCATCAATTGATTATTGAGTTGAAACTTATGCACCCGAAGATAGCTCAGGTCACCCTTCTTTAATTCACCCATTTCGGGGTTGGCAATAATGAGCTCAATGTTATCTTCAACCACAATAAGTTGTTGTTCAGAGAGCCTACTCAGCGCTTTTGCGAAGCGGCCACTTTCATAAACATCAATCTTCCGACCGCTTGGTTCTTCTGACATAACGTGACACCTTCATATTCTCGATTTCGCTCTTCGCCAGTAAGGTTTCCAGAATAAAGCTGTAAGGCAGATCAGGGTTATCCTCAGCGATACGACCAATTTTTGCCCAGTGTTCGATCTGCTTTGGCACGCTGCGGCTTGATGCTTCGGCGTGAATTTTAACGTCAGTGACAAAATCCTCATCCAGACGAATACTGATTGCCATAGTTTTACTCCTTTTTGCGCAATTTTTAACGTGCGTAGCTGCACTTTTTGTCGTGTAAAATGCACTATTTAATGTACAGATTACACACCCCGCAATAATGTGGCACAAGAGCGCAAAATGCAACAATTTGTCGCTATAATACCACCTCTATTTTGTCTAAAAAATACAAAAATAGAGGTTGAGCCAACAAACCTCTATAATCCCCGATTATATTATTGAGGAGCCAAAGACTGATGTCAGCATTAACCCCAGCCAGTGAAGTGATACTGCGCCATAGTGATGAATTTATAGCCCGCCACGTGTTGTTTGCCGGTGACTTGCAAGATGCGCTGCCAACGCAGTTTGATGCCGCCGGGGTACGGGTTCACTCCAATCAATATCACCACTGGCAATTACTGAGCAATACGCTGGAAGAGAGTGTGCAATTCGGGCTTTTGGCGACACCTGAAATCGTCGCGACCTGCGACACGCTGGTCTATTACTGGCCAAAAAGCAAACAAGAAGCCCAATTCCAATTGGCGAATCTGCTCTCCTTATTGCCGGTCGGCACCGATATTTTTGTGGTGGGTGAAAACCGCAGCGGCGTACGCAGCGCAGAAGAGATGCTCGCTGATTTCGCGCAGTTGACCAAGATAGACAGTGCTCGCCGTTGTGGCTTGTACCATGGCCGCCTGGACAAACAGCCAGAATTTGATGCCGATGACTGGTGGGAGAGTTATCAGGTGGGTGATGTGACAGTGAAAACCTTGCCGGGTGTGTTCAGCCGTGATTCGCTGGATTCAGGCAGCCATCTGTTGCTCTCCACATTCAGCGAGCCATTTAAAGGCAGCGTGCTGGATGTTGGTTGTGGTGCCGGTGTCCTGGCCTCGGTTTTGGCGCAACAATCGCCAAAAATCAAATGGACCCTGAGTGATGTCTCTGCGGCAGCTATCGAAGCCAGCCGGGCAACACTGGCGGCGAATAATATTGATGCGCAAGTGATTGCCAGCAATGTCTATTCCGACATCAAAGGCCGTTTCGAGATGATTATTTCGAACCCACCTTTCCATGATGGGATTCAAACTAGCCTAACAGCGGCTGAAATGCTGATCCGTGGTGCGACCGCGCATCTGCATGTCGGCGGTAAATTGCGTATCGTGGCGAACTCCTTCTTGCCTTATCCTGCCCTGCTGGATGCCGCATTTGGCAGCCATGAAGTACTGGCGCAGAATGGCCGCTTTAAGGTGTATCAGGCAACCGTCGGCCGCGCGCCACGAGACGCTAAGAAAAAACGTTAAGATCAGGCGTTAAGATAGACCATCCCTTCCGCGCCGTAGCGTTCACCTGCTGCGGCATGGAATGGGAACACCGCATCCAGTGCTGCCAACTCTTGCGAGCTGAGTACCACCTCTAATGCCGCCAGATTCTCTTCCAAATAGCGGCGACGTTTAGTGCCAGGGATCGGTACAATGTGTTTCCCCTGTGCCAATACCCACGCCAACGCCAGTTGCGACGGTTTAATCCCTTTATCTTGCGCCATTTTTGTCACGCTATCGGCCAGTGCCAGATTCAGTGCAAAGTTATCGCCCTGAAAACGCGGGTTATGGCGGCGAAAATCATCGGCAGCCAAATCGTCTGGGCTGCGGATCGCGCCAGTCAAGAAACCGCGTCCAAGTGGGCTATAGGCAACAAACCCAACACCTAATCGTTCGCAGGTCGCCAGCACTGATGTCTCCACATCTCGCGTCCACAGTGAGTATTCACTCTGCACCGCAGTAATCGGATGCACCTGATGGGCTATCTCCAGAGTAGTCGCCGAAACCTCGCTCAGACCGATATAACGGATTTTACCCGCCGTGACCAAATCAGCCAGTGTGCCAATCACCTCTTCAACCGGCACGGTGGGATCACCACGATGCTGGTAATAGAGGTCAATCACCTCAACCCCCAGACGCTTCAAACTGCCATCGACCGACTGACGAATGTAGTCAGGGCGGCTGCTGACGCCACGTACCGTCGGATCTGCCGGATCGCGCACAATGCCGAATTTGGTGGCTAAAAAGACCTGATCGCGCTTGCCCTTAATCGCCCGCCCCACCAACTCTTCATTGGTAAAGGGGCCATACATATCTGCGGTATCGAGCATCGTCACCCCCAACTCCAGCGCCCGATGGAGGGTTGCAATGGACTCGTTGGTGTCCTGATTGGTGGAGTAAAAATCACTCATTCCCATGCAGCCAAGGCCCAGTGCCGAGACTTGCGGACCATTCAAACCTAATTGACGTTGTTGCATTGTGATACTCCCCATTAGTGATGTCGGAAGAAAGTGTGGTTGTTTCGCGAGGAAAGATAAATAATGCAGATTACTCATCACTGTTCAAAAAACACCAACAATAGGCGGACGTAATCATGGATCAAATTCAAGCCATGCGGATTTTTGTCCGTATTGTTGAGTTGGGCAGTTTCAGCCGTGCCGCAGAAAAACTGCAACTGCCACGTGCTACAGTCAGCCACACCTTAAAACGGCTGGAGCAGCGGCTAGGCGTGCGCTTACTGGTACGCACCACCCGCCAGGTGAATATCACCGCCGAAGGCACGCTCTACTACCAGCGCTGCCTACAATTGCTGTCGGCGTTTGAAGAAGCGGACTCACTCTTTAGCCACCAACGGCTGCAACCTGAGGGGAAAGTTCGCATCGATATGCCCCACTCACTGGCCCGCAATGTTGTGATCCCGGCACTGAGTGACTTTTATCAGCGCTATCCCCATATCACACTGATTCTTGGTGCCAATGACAGCACTATTGATCTGATGCGCGAAGGGGTAGATTGCGTATTGCGCGCCTGGTTGCCCCACGATGAACAATTAGCAGTGCGCAATATTGGCCAGCAGCCACAGATCACCTGCGCATCACCGGCTTATTTGGCGAAATATGGCGTGCCGACATCACTGGACGATTTGGCTGGGCATCAAGCGGTGGGATATTTCTCACAGCTGACTCTTCGTGATTACCCCTTAGAATTTGCTTATCAAGGGCGGGTTGAAACGCGGGTATTGCCCAGCATCTTGAGTGTTAATGGCGCGGATGCCTATATTGCCGCAGGGGTGGCGGGCTTGGGGCTGATTCAAGCGCCAACACAGGGTATCCAGAGTCAATTAGCGCAAGGGGAGCTGATTGAGGTGTTACCCCACAGCCCACCGCCTGCTATGCCACTGTTTATTATGTTTCCACCAGGGCGATTTCTCGCCCCCAGAGTCAGAGTGCTGATTGACTGGCTGATCGCGCTATTTGCCCATTACCCGCCACCGCCGAGCGGGACGCGGTGAAAGATGTTGTTCAGCGGATAAAACGAAAAACACCTCAAAAATCAAATCAATTGAACAACATATGATGCTTTTTACAGCAAACGTCCCGCTTAGGGGAAATAAGTATTGACCTGAACGTGAAAATCTCTAGAATTCGCCTCCGTGGTTGCATCAAAAAGTCATGTTTCCGGTACGCGATGGTGGCGGAATTGGTAGACGCGCTAGCTTCAGGTGTTAGTGTTCTTACGGA